>JAUYRJ010000013.1 GCA_030696845.1 Polynucleobacter sp. | reverse complement strand
CAGAACCCGATTCCCCATTGCTAAATAGTGTGCTGGATAAATTCTTTGCGGGCAGCAAGGACCAAGCAACACTTAATCTAACAGGGTGTTAAAGCACCTTTACATAGGGCACTGGACTGACATAGCCCGGCGGTAAGACTGTTTTTGTGTCACAAAAAACAACTTGAGGCTTTTCTGGCGGGTAAGGCCGTGCCGTTGTATTTTTCGAGCAAGCAGCGCTTTTTGTGGCGACTTCCTCAGGTGTGAGCGTCGGCATTACATTCATGGTGAATGGGTTTGATACATGCCCGCACCCGCTTAGAAAGAATGTAGCAACTAGGGCACCCCTTTTAAAGGTAAAAGCAGACTTATAGCAACCCATTAGAGCCCCCTTAGTAATAAAAGCATCAAAGCCATTTCCTGAAGTGCAGCTTTCGCCAGCCCACCGGTTGAATGGCTACATTAGCCTCTCCTGAAAGCTGATCTGGCGCCTGAACGCGCCTAGCGCACTCTTTTGCAGACCGAGAAGAGGGGAAGCCCATAATCACGGCAGCATCAATAGCTGCCAACAATCATCTATTTATCGTTTGGATGGCGTGTAGCCAATCCGATTGCCATTATTGTCAAAGTAATTCGTCACGCCAGTAGGGGTGGTAACTTGATAGGCCAAACGATTTCCTTTGTTGTCATAGACCCCATTCGTGGCATTAAAGTTGTTTGGACTGTTATTGAAGTTATACGGGCTGTTATTGAAGTTGTAGGGACTATTGTTAAAGTTATTGGGACTGTTCTCAAAGTTGTAGATTGAAGCGTTGAAAGGCGCAACCTGAGCAGATACATTCTGAATAAATAGTCCAAACTGGGTTACCAAAACCAAGCCAATTAGATATTTCATAAACACCTCCTGATTGAGATACGAAATCAGAATAGGGTGCCATGGGCTCATATAGTGAGCTTATAAATATTTTAAAAATGATGCTAATTACAAATACATCAATGATTTATTCATAGCTTAATATGTCGATAAGACAAAAATTTAATAAATTTGAGCCTTTTAAGGCGAAATACAAATGGACACCCAAGTTAGAACGCCGCAACAGATTTTTATGCAACCTCAAAGGCTATTGGTGCCATTATTTCAGCGACCATATGTATGGAATCAAGAAAACCAATGGATGCCGCTATGGCAGGACTTAGAGAGGGTTGCCAATAGGGTACTAACTAGCCCTGATCAGCAGCAACCACATTTTTTAGGCGCGGTAGTATTTCAGCAAATTCAAAATCCGACAGGCAATCTTCAGCAAAGAACCGTCATTGATGGTCAGCAACGATTAACTACATTACAAATTTTGCTCGACGCTTTGCATGCCGAGATAAATGCAGTCGGAGAGGTTGATGCATCGAAAAGACTAGAGCTACTTATTAGGAATCCAAAAGAATATTGCGATCATAGTGAAGATCAATTCAAGGTGTGGCCAACCAATAAGGATCGCCAAGCTTTTAACGAAGTAATGGCTATGAATACGCCGGCTACCTATCAGAATCTCAAAAATAAAGACTCAAAGCTGGTACAAGCGCATAAGTTCTTTTCTGAACAATTTAGACAGTGGCTTAATGAGGGCTTAACGGATGAAATTTCCCTGCGTGTTAAAGCCATAGAGCGAACAACACGAGAACTGCTCCAAATTGTGGTGATTGACTTAACAGCCAATGAAAATGCCCAAGAGATCTTTGAGACACTAAATGCTAGGGGATCCCAATTAACTGCTGCAGACCTAATTAAGAATTTTGTATTCCAGAGGATTTTAGAGCAGGGCGCGGACATCGAAAGTTCTTACTCTAATCATTGGAAACAATTTGAAACTGGATTCTGGGAGCAAGAGATTAGTGTTGGCCGCGTTAAAGCGCCCAGATCATCGATATTTTTAAATCATTGGCTCATCTGTCAAACTACAGAAGAGATTGTATCTAGAGAGGTATTTTCAAGATTTAAGTCATTTGCTGATTATGACGTTCAGCCTATGACAATGACAGCGTTATTGGAAAGAATTCATGCGGCATCTATCAAGTACAAGGACTTTATCGATAAGGGCGATGTTCTTGAGGGCGCAATAGATCGTATTGGCCTATTTCTGTATCGCACCAAGGCAATGGAAATGGAAGTTGTAAAGCCAGTCTTATTGGCATTATTTGATAGAGATCAAGATCAAATAGATCTTAGCGATATAAATGCGTCATTAGACACAATAGAGTCATGGCTTATAAGGCGAATGTTGGTCAGGGGAACCACAAAAGCCTATAACAAAATCATGACCGAGATCATTAAGGTCATTCAGAAAACCCCAAAGGGACAATTGAGTCCTGCATTAAGGACATTCCTGTCAAATCAAACCAGTGATAGCTCTTATTGGCCCGATGATAAAGAGGTTAGGGGTGAGCTTACTAATCTAATGGCATATAGAAAGATTGGGCGCGGTAGGTTGAGGATGGTCTTGGAGGCAATCGAGGATTACCGTCGGGGCTGGATTGGGGATCAGATTTCAATGTCAGGTGTGCGAGTCCGTCGTGGGACGTATGCAATTGAGCATCTTATGCCACAAAGCTGGGATAGGCATTGGCCCTTGACAAATGGGTCTACTGAGCAAAATCGTAATGATCATATACATAAGCTGGGTAACTTAACCTTACTCAGCAGCAAGCTTAACAGCTCAGTATCAAATGGACCTTGGGATGGTGAAGAGGGAAAAAGGGCGGGCCTTCTTCAGCGCGATGTTTTGTTTTTAAATCGATCTGTCACCGATGAGGCTGGCCTGATATGGGATGAGCAAAAGATAGATGCTCGTACAGAAGACTTAATTAATGACATCTTAGCGATATGGCCAGTACCACCAGGCCACCAATCTAGCGCCAGAACTAAAAAAGAGGTCAGCAAGGTAAGGGTAACAATTCAGGATTTAATAGGCGCAGATCTATTGCATGCAGGTCAGCTTTTATACCCATCCGATTCAAAATCAACGGAGGTCACAGCAGTAATTCTTCAAGATGGCTCAATCGGAGTTGGCGACAATATTTTTGATAGCCCGTCTGGCGCAGGTAAATTTCTTAGAAAGAGGGCGATTAATGGATGGGGCTTCTGGTTGCTGGACCCGATTATTAAAAAGTCTCTAAGGGATGTCCGTGCCCAGTATTTAGATCAGTTAATTGCTGAGGGAGCCGATATTGAGAGTGAGGATGAAGATTTGGAAAATACTTAAATTAACATTGTTATTATTAAATAAATAAATTTGTGAAATCCTCTATTAAAAATCTTTTAATGGAGATGATCTCAGAGTAAAAGTTACACAAAAGGAAATAGATGTCAGAAGAGCAGCGTCGTCAATTGCAGCAACAGCTATGGAATATTGCCAATACATTACGAGGCAAGATGTCTGCGGATGACTTCCGTGATTACATTCTTGGATTTATCTTTTACAAGTATCTATCAGAGAAAATTGCCAACTTTGCCAATGATCAATTAGAGGGTGAAAAGCTGACATTTGAAAGTCTTGATGAAAAGTCTGCTGAAGGCAAAAAATATCTAGAAGCGATCGAAGAGGCCTGCAAAGAAGAACTTGGCTATTACCTAGCCCCTAGCGAAATGTTTGATCATCTGGCTAAAAAAGGAAACGGTGAGCTAGGCTCTAACACCTTCATTCTCGGTGACTTAACTAAGGTCCTCAAAAATATCGAGCAAAGTACCCTAGGAACCGAGAGCGCTGAAGAGTTTGAGCACCTATTTGACGATATAGACCTAACCTCGGCCAAGCTAGGTAAGTCAGAGGATGAGAAAAACGAACTCATTGCTAAAGTATTGGTTCACCTAAATAAGATCAACTTCCAGCTGCGTGATGCTACGGCTGACGTATTGGGTGATGCTTATGAATACCTCATTGGCGAATTTGCCAGTGGTGCAGGTAAGAAAGCAGGGGAGTTCTACACTCCACAACCTGTTTCTCAACTGCTTGCCGAGCTAGTAACTCTGAATAATCCGAAGCTGAGAAATGTCTATGACCCAACCTGCGGATCGGGATCATTACTGCTACGCGTAAAGCGACAAGCAGAGTTCGTTGGTCATATCTACGGCCAAGAAAGAAATCCAACGACTTATAACTTGGCCCGCATGAACATGATTTTGCATGACGTGCACTTTAGTAAGTTCGATATCAAAAATGAGGACACGCTAGAAAAGCCTCAACATCTAGATATGAAGTTTGATGCGATTGTGGCAAATCCACCATTTTCAACTCAATGGTCTGCTAACCCCATGTTTATGAGTGATGACCGCTTTAGCTCATACGGCAAGCTGGCGCCAAGCAGCAAAGCAGACCTGGCCTTCGTGCAGCACATGATTTATCACTTATCGGAAGAGGGCACTATGGCAGTTGTTCTGCCTCATGGCGTGCTATTCCGCGGTGGCGCTGAAGGGCATATTCGGCAGTACCTCATTGAAAAGATGAACTGCTTAGATGCGGTTATTGGACTTCCATCAAATATCTTCTTCGGTACGGGAATTCCAACTTGTATCTTAGTAATGCGTAAGTGCCGCAAGAAAAATGACAATATCTTGTTCATCGATGCTAGTAAGCACTTTGAGAAAGTCAAAACAACCAATGTGATACGCCCGGAGCACATTACCAAAATTGTTCAGACATACAAGGCTCGCAAAGCCGAGGATAAGTACAGCGCCATAGCTACCATCGAGCAAATCAAAGAAAATGATTGGAATCTCAATATCCCCAGGTACGTTGATTGCTTTGAGGCAGAAGAAGAAATCGACCTTGCCGCAATATCAGCCCAACTGATCGATTTAGATAAAGAGTCAGCAAGCGTTGATAAGGAAATAGCAGCCTCCTGCAAAGAGTTAGGTATTGAGCCACCATTTGGTAAAGGTGATGAATGATGAATGCACCGAGACTTAGATTTAAAGAGTTTTCGGATAAATTTGAGAGCGTCACGCTTGGTAAAGTATCTGATTTCTATAAGGGGAAGGGTATTGCAAAGGCTGAAATCTCGGAAGATGGTGTTACGCCATGTATTCGCTATGGTGAGCTTTATACAAAATATGGGGTCATCATTGAGAAAGCGCTGTCCCGAACAAATACACCCAAATCTAGCCTAGTTTTAAGTCAAGCCAATGATGTGATTATTCCAGCCTCCGGCGAAACGCAAGTTGATATTGCTACTGCCTCATGTGTTATGTCATCTGGCATTGCTTTGGGCGGGGATTTAAATATTATTCGCTCAAAGCAGAATGGTGTTTTTTTGAGTTATTACTTAAATAGCAAGAAGAAGTTGGATATAGCAAAACTTGCACAAGGTAACTCAGTTGTGCATTTGTATGCTTCTCAATTAAGGACTCTAGAGTTAAATTTGCCAAAATTTGAAGAGCAGAAAAAAATAGCAACATTTCTTTCCTCTGTCGATCAAAAAATTACGCTCCTAACTAAGAAGTATGAACTCCTTATTCAATATAAAAAAGGAGTTATGCAAAAAATCTTTAATCAGGAGATTCGATTTAAAGATAAGGCCGGAAAATATTTTCCAGAGTGGAAAACGCTTCCACTTTGTGAGGTTGCTCAAATAATTGGCGGAGGGACGCCGGAAACTAGCGTTCAGGGTAATTGGGGCGGCGACGTTCAGTGGTTTACGCCAACAGAACTGAAGCAAAAATATGTATCCAAGAGCGTGAGAACTATCACCACTGCTGGTCTTGCTAACTCATCGGCAAAGTTATTGCCTGCTGGTACGGTTTTATTCTCTTCAAGAGCGACGGTTGGTGATGTTGCAATCTCATTAAATGAATGCTGCACAAACCAGGGGTTTCAATCCTTTGTTATGAAATCTGGTTATAACAATGAATTTTTATATTATTGGATTGCGAATAACAAAAAACTTTTCCTTGAAAAAGCGAGTGGGTCAACTTTTCTTGAAATAAGCAAAAGAGAGATTGAAAAGTTGCTAATTCAAGCTCCATGTATTGATGAACAAAAAAGAGTTGCAGATTTCTTAGTTAGTATTGACCTAGCCATTGAATTAAATCAACATAAGTTGGATTTAACAAAGCAATACAAGCAAGGTCTCTTACAGCAAATGTTTATCTAAATGGCCATCCAATCTGAAGCCGCTCTAGAAGAGGCGTTAATCAAGCAACTCCAGTCAATGGAGTACTCTCGAGTAGAGATTCTCGATGAGTCTGCCATGCTGGCCAACCTAAAGCGCCAGCTTGAGATCCACAATGAAAACACTCACCATATTCCCAATCTTTGCTTTAGCGATAAGGAATATGAGCAAATCCTCAATAAGCTAAACACCGGGAACGTCTTTGACCGCGCCGAAATCCTCAGGGATAAGTTTGCGTTAAAACGCGATAACGGCGACGTTATATGGATTACCTTCTTAAACCATATTGACTGGTGCCAAAACGAGTTCCAAGTCACCAACCAAATATCAACAGAAGGTAAACGCAAGAATCGTTACGACGTCACGATCCTGATCAATGGCTTGCCACTAGTGCAGATTGAATTAAAGCGCCGTGGAATGGATCTAAAGGTCGCTTTTGACCAGATCATTCGCTACAAGCATGAGTCCTATGATGCGGGCTATGGCTTGTTTCTGTATGTCCAGCTCTTTGTTGTTAGCAATGGAGTAAATACAAAGTATTTCTCTAACAATAAGAGCATTAAAGAGTTCACCTTCAAGCAAACCTTCTTTTGGTCAACCAAAGAAAATAAGCGCATCTCAGACCTACATGAATTTAGTGCTGAATTCTTAAAGCCTTGCCATATAGCGAAGATGATTTCTCGCTATATGGTTCTGACAGTAGATAAGTTGCTTTTGGTAATGCGCCCATACCAGTATTACGCAGTAGAAGCCTTAATTGAAAAGGTAAAAACGAGTAAGTCCAATTCCTATATCTGGCATACAACCGGCTCTGGAAAGACTTTGACCTCTTTTAAAGCCAGTCAAGTTATTGCTGAGTTGCCTGAGGTGGATAAGGTAGTCTTTGTCGTTGATAGAAAAGACTTGGACTACCAAACGGAGAGAGAATTCAATCACTTCGAAGAGGGATCGGTCGATAGTGCGCCAAACACCTCGGAATTAGTTAAAAAACTCAACGATCCAACATCTAAGATTGTTCTCACCACCATCCAAAAGCTGAATAACGCCATCACTCGCGATAGGCACGCCATCAAGATGGACGGCCTAAAAGACAAGAGGGTGATTTTCATCTTTGATGAGTGCCATCGTAGCCAGTTTGGCGAGAACCACAAAAACATTAAGCAGTATTTCAGTAACTGCCAAATG
>JAUYRJ010000069.1 GCA_030696845.1 Polynucleobacter sp. | reverse complement strand
AGTGCTCGTGGTTGGATAAAACGACAGCGATGAGGAGTTAAAAAAAGCCTATCGCATATTGGCGATGAAGCACCACCAGGATTGCAATCACGATAACCCAAGTGCAGTGGCTAAGTTTAAAGAGGCCAAAGAAGCCTACGAGATGCTGAGTGATCCGCAAAAGCGCGCTGCCTATGATCAGTATGGTCACGCAGGCGTAGATCCCAATATGGGCGGCTTTGGTGGGGGCGGTTTTGCCGGCGGGGGCTTTGCCGATGCGTTTGGCGATATTTTTGGTGATATTTTTGGTCAGGGCGGTGGTCGCAGTGGCGGTCCACAGGTCTATAAAGGCGCCGATCTGCGCTACAACATGGATATCACTCTTGAGCAGGCGGCGGAAGGCTACTCTACGCAAATTCGGGTGCCCAGCTGGAGCAATTGCAAGCACTGTAGCGGTAGTGGTGCAGAGCCGGGCAGCAAGGTGGAAACTTGCCCTACCTGTAATGGTCAAGGGCAAGTGCGGGTAGCGCAAGGATTTTTCTCGATGCAGCAGACCTGCCCTAAATGTCGCGGCACCGGTCAATATATTCCCAAGCCATGTAAGCAGTGCCACGGTAGCGGTAAATTAAAAGAACAGAAAACTCTTGAAATCAAGATCCCCGCGGGTATTGATGATGGTATGCGGGTGCGCTCGGTTGGAAATGGTGAGCCTGGCGTGAACGGCGGCCCTAATGGCGATCTTTATGTTGAGGTGCGCGTCAAGCCGCATCCGGTATTTGAGCGTGACGGTACCGACTTGCATGTGCAGATGCCCATCTCCTTTGCTACTGCGACGATTGGCGGCGAGATTGAGGTGCCTACCCTGTCGGGGCGTGTTGAGTTCCCTATTCCAGAAGGTACGCAAACTGGCAAGACCTTCCGTTTGCGCAATAAAGGGATTAAGGGCTTACGCTCGGCCGTTGTCGGCGATTTATTCGTACACGTGATGGTGGAGACCCCCGTTAAATTGTCGGACGAGCAAAAGCATTTACTCAAGCAATTTGATGAGAGTCTGAAGTCGGGCGGCGCGAAACACAACCCGCATCAAAAAGGGTGGTTTGATAGCGTTAAAAGTTTCTTTAGCTAAATACAGTTAGCCGGGGTGCTATGACCTAGGATGCGAAGCAGTGTTCAGGCCCAGGAAAGCGCCCCGCTTTTACATCACGAACATAGGCTTTTACCGCGGCTTCAATTGAAGCGCTGCCATCCATAAAGTTTTTGACAAACTTAGGTGGCTTACCTGGGCTAATACCCAGCATGTCGGGCAGCACTAACACTTGACCAGAACAATCGGGCCCTGCACCAATGCCAATCGTTGGAATGTGCAGCGATTCGGTTATTTTTTGACCCAAGGCGGAGGGAATTGCTTCCAGTACCAGCATTTGCGCGCCAGCGGCGGCGCAGGCTTGTGCCTGTTCAAGCATGTGCGTTGCCGCATCTTTACCCTTGCCCTGAACTTTATAGCCGCCCAGTAAATGAACCGACTGGGGCAGCAATCCCAGGTGGGCGCACACCGGCACGCTACGTTCCACTAAATGCGCAATGATTTCGGTTTGCCAGTCGCCACCTTCGAGTTTGACCATATCGGCTCCCGCGCGCATTAGCTCGGCGGCAGACTCGAGGGCTTGATAAGGATCGCCATAACTCGCAAAGGGCAGGTCAGCTATCAAAAAGGCTTTCGCATTAGCTCTAGCAACGCACTCCGTGTGATATGCCATTTCTTCTACGGTTACGGGTGTCGTGCTGTGGTGACCTTGAATCACATTACCCAGCGAATCTCCTACTAGGATGACATCCACATCGCAGCGATTAAGTAATCCCGCCATGGTGGAATCATAGGCAGTCAGGACTGCGATTTTCTCGTCCTCGGCATGCATCGCGAGGAGCTTGGTGATGGTGATAGGCTTTTCGCCTTGAAGGTAACTCATGCTGCCAGTGTAATGAATTAATGCGCGGAAGGGCGATATTGGGGCTTTTCTTCGCAACTGCAGTTACGGCAGGCAAGTTTTTCAATGCGCTGGTGCGCTACCTTGGGCAAGTACTGCTTGAGTTCACCAAATTCAGGCAAGAAGAAATCCGGGGCTATCTCCAGCAGGGGGAGCAATACGAAGGAGCGTTCAGTGATGCGAGGATGGGGCAGCGTGAGTTCCGTATCGCCTTGAGCCACCCCTTCAAAAAACAGAATATCCAAATCGAGTGTACGGGGCGCATTTTCATAGGGACGTTCACGTCCGAATTGCTGTTCAATGGTTTGACATACATGCAATAAACCGTAAGGACTGAGTTCCGTTTCCACATGCACCACGGAATTAATGTAATCACCACCAGCAGCATCCACAGGAGCGCTTTGGTAAAAACAACTTTTTTGAATAATTTGCAGTTGATTGCGAAGGGCTAAGCAAACGATTGCGTCCGTAATGATTTGACGCGTATCGCCTAAATTACCACCAAATCCAATGAAGGCTTTTGCCATAATGATTCCAAACTGAAGATCGAGATACTTTACTGAAGATTGCCAAAATCTGCTTGGGCACCGATTATTCGGCGTCAAGGCCGCCTGCAGTGGGCCCGCCAGCCGTTTTGGGCTTACGTCTTCGCCTGCGTTTGGCGGCAGGTCCGCTGCTGCCAGTACGGACAACCTCATCTTTTACTGCCGTCAATAGCTGCTCACGCCCAGCTAGATCGGCTTCAATGAAGTCGGTCCACCATTGACCAAGGGATGCGGGGCGCTCGCCGGTGGCGCAGCGCAGGAGCATAAAGTCATAGCCCGCCCTAAAACGGGGCAACTCGAGCATGCGGTGCGGAAAACGCCCAATGCGTTTGTCAAATCGAGGTTGCATGGCCCAGATTTCACGCATATCGGCTTCAAAGCGTCGCTGAATCATCATCCCTTTATTTTGATTCCCGATGGTGTCGTCCATCGCGGCATGCAAGGCAGGCACATTTGCCATGCCGGAGGCCAAGTGTTTTTGCCAGTTGTGTAGTAAATCAGGCCAAAGAAGGGTCGCGAATAAAAATCCCGCAGAAACCCCTTTGCCATTTTGGATGCGCTCATCCGTATTGCCTAGGGCAAGGCGGATAAATGCGTCACCGCCAGCAATCCCAGCCGGAGGATCAAGGGCTCTATCTAATAGTGGCAAGACTCCATGGTGCAAACCCGCTTCACGCAGTCCCTGAATGGCTTTCCAAGAATAACCTGACATCAATAATTTAAGGATTTCATCAAAGAGGCGTGCGGCTGGCACATCATGAATTAATTTGGCAAGCGTCGCAATTGGCGCGCGCGTTTCTGGCGCCAAAGTAAAGCCGGTTTTTGCGGCAAACCGAATCGCGCGGAGCATGCGCACGGGGTCTTCGCGATAGCGTTTAGCGGGGTCGCCAATCATCCGCAGGGTGCGCTGCTGCATATCCGCCATACCGCCGTGGTAGTCGAGCACTGTTTCAGTGGCTGGATCGTAATACATCGCATTAATCGTGAAATCACGCCGCGTCGCATCTTCGACCTGCGTGCCCCAGACGTTATCGCGCAAAATACGGCCGCTATCGGCTACATGATCTCCTGCGTTTTCAAGCAAGGCTCTAAAGGTTGAGACCTCAATGATTTCAGGGCGTTCTTTACCAAAAAAAGTGACGTGCACAATCTGAAAACGCCGCCCAATTAGGCGCGACTTCCGAAAGAGCTTTTGCACTTGATCGGGGGTGGCATTGGTTGCTACATCAAAATCTTTTGGGCCAATACCGAGCGCAAGATCACGTACTGCTCCGCCCACGATATAGGCTTGATAGCCAGCCTGCTGCAGTGTATGGGTTACTTTGACCGCGTTTTTAGACAGCAAGTGAGGGTCAATGCGATGCGCTTTTTTTGCAATCCGCTTTGGCCCGCTTGAGGCATGGGAGTGAACCGGGCTTGGGCGAGTGCCGCGCCGAAAAATACGGTGAATCAGTTTTTTAATCATGCAAACAATTCCAAAATAGGCCATGCGCGTTTTTCCGCTTCGGCGCGCAGGCGGGGATCAGGATTGGTGGCTATGGGGTGGCTGACTTGCTCCAGCAAAGGGAGGTCGTTTAAGGAGTCGGAGTAAAAATAACTTTTTTCCATTTGCGCCAGCGTAAGCCCGAGGGATTGCAGCCAATCATGCACCCGTTGAATTTTGCCTTCCCGAAAACTCGGAATACCGCGCACGTGACCAGTAAAATCAAGAAGATCATCGTTATTAAGGGTGGCCGGCTCAGTCGCTACTAAATGGTTAATTCCAAACGCGTGCACAATCGGGCGAGTGACAAAGCTATTGGTGGCGGTTACCACGCAGCACAAGTCGCCTGCATCCTGGTGGCGCTTGACTAAAGCGATTGCGGCCGGATGCAATTTACCCACAATCACCTCCGCCATAAACGCATCGTGCCATTCTTTAAGAGTGGCGCGCGGATGTTCAGAGAGCGGCTTTAAAGCAAAACGCAAGAAGGCATCAATATCGAGCTTGCCCGCCTTATAGTCCGCGTAAAACTGATCGTTTTTCTGCGCATAATCACTGCCATCGACAACCCCTTGGCGCACCAGAAACTGCCCCCATTCATAGTCACTATCAAAAGGTAAAAGGGTGTGGTCTAAATCAAAAAGGGCTAGCTGTGTCATGGGTTTATTAAGTAGTGGAATGGCCAGTGCCTTGCAGTAGCTCGCGCACCAAGGGAAGGGTTACCGCCCGTTTGGTTTCAAGGGAATAGGCATCTAGCGCATCCAGTAAGGCCATTAAGTTGGGCATATCACGGTAAAAACGATTCAATAACCAGGGCAACACATCGGGCGATAAAACCAGCCCACGCTCGGTTGCAGCCTGTTCAAGAGCCTGTATCTTCTCATGGTCTCCCAATACCTGCGTTTGGAACACGAGACCCCAGGCCAAGCGGGTTCGAACATCCTCTCGGAGCTTCAGGTTCGCAGGCGCATCATTGCCCGTCATAAAGATATGGAGATGACTGCTTTCGCGAACCATGTTCATGATACGAAAGAGCGCGCCGCAGAGGCGCTCGTCTAGTCGATCCACGTCATCTACCGCAATTACCGTTGGACGGGTAGCATGCAATAGCGCGGGTAAATCCGCTTCTAATTTAACCCAGCTGACCGGTTCATTGCTGGCCAGGTAGTAATTCTGGAGTGAGGCTAGCTCCGCAGAGTGGACCAGCGCTTGCAAAAGGTGGCTACGACCTGATCCGGGCTCTCCCCACCAATAAATCCAACGGTGATTGAGTGGGTTCTCTGGGGTGGATGGGTTTTCTTTATAAGAAGGGGCTGACCATTCTTTAACTAGACTTCGTAAGGCAGATAGCAGCGCGCTGTCACTACCGGGCAAAAAGTTTTCTAAGGTAGCTTGATGGGAACGGCTGAGATCTAAGGCGAACTGACGGGGTAAAGCGGGCTTTATCATTCGCGCTGGTACCAACTGCTTTTGAGATACAAAGACCAGCTAAATTGAATTAATACCAAGCTAACAGCGCTTGCAGGCAGCGCGAGCAAGACGCCAAAAAAGCCAAAGAGTTTGCCAAAAATAATTAAGGCGAATAGCACCGCAACAGGATGTAAGCCAATGCGCTCACCTACGAGGCGCGGTGTGAGAAAAAACCCTTCCAAAAACTGACCTATACCAAAAACGACTAATACCCAAATCAACTCAGATCCTAAGCCAAACTGCAACAAAGCGGAAAGCACGCCAATCGTAAGGCCTAAGGTAATGCCGATGTAGGGAATGATAATCATGAGGCCCGTGAAGACACCTAATGCAATGGCGCCATCCATTCCAACTAGGCTAAGGCTGATGCTGTAAAACGTAGCCATGATCGAAATGACAAGGATTTGCCCGCGTAGGTATTGCGATAGTAAGCCGTCGGTATGTAGGCAAAGGTGCCGAGCGGTATTCTGAAAACGTGGGGGAATTAAGCCCTCGAGCAATTTAAAGAAATGCGACCAATCAATTAACAAGTAAAACAAGACAAATAAAATTAAGACGATATTGACAAAGCCGTGCGCAACCGAGCTCCCGGATAAGAGGACTGTATCCAGGGTCGAACTCATGATTGCGTCGGCGTTGGTGCTGAGGTGAGTGCTGACTTTTTGAGTGATCTGTTCACGCAGTGCGCCCCAGTTAAAAGCAATGTGGTACTCGGTTAATTTTGGCTCTAACCAAGCTTGGGTATTTTGGATCCAAATAGGCAGTTTGGTTTTAATCAGAGGAATTTCGTGCCTCAGCAGATTACCAAGGAGCGCAAGCAGCCCCGCGACGAGGCTGATACCAAAAATAATCGCGATCGTGGCAGCCAGCGGCAAAGGGATGCGAAACCCTTCAAGCCTGATGGCTACAGGACGTAGGATGTAGGCAAGTATGAATGCTGCCAAAAAAGGGGTAAAAATTTCTGCCATGTGGCGGTGATCCTCTAGAATTCAATGATTCTACCGATCAATGCGTGCTTTATCCTTAATTCTTATAGGCTGTTCTATGACTACCCCTTCCAATACCCAATCCCAAGGCCTTTCTTATCGCGATGCTGGCGTCGATATTGATGCGGGTGATGCCTTGGTGGATCGCATTAAGCCGCTGGCGAAGAAAACCATGCGCGAGGGTGTTTTGGCTGGAATCGGCGGTTTCGGGGCTCTTTTTGAGGTGCCTAAGCGCTATAAAGAGCCAGTATTGGTTTCCGGCACCGACGGCGTTGGTACTAAGCTGAAATTGGCTTTTGAATGGAATCGCCATGACACGATTGGCCAAGACTTGGTTGCCATGAGCGTCAACGACATTTTGGTGCAGGGTGCCGAGCCCCTCTTTTTTCTGGATTATTTTGCTTGCGGTAAGTTGACCGTTGATACCGCAGCAACGGTGGTGGGCGGCATAGCGAAAGGATGTGAGCTAGCGGGATGCGCCCTCATCGGTGGTGAAACAGCTGAAATGCCGGGCATGTACCCCGATGGTGAATACGATTTGGCGGGTTTTGCGGTTGGCGCGGTTGAGAAATCCCAAATCATTACCGGCGCACGCATTGCTCCGGGGGATGCCATCGTGGCACTGGGTTCGAGCGGCGCGCATTCCAATGGATACTCCTTGGTGCGTAAGATTATCGAACGCGCAGGCGCAAAACCCAGTGATGACCTTGGTGGGCGCCCCTTGATCGATGTGGTGATGGCCCCAACCGAAATTTACGTCAAACCCTTGCTTAAATTGATGGGTGAGTTGGATGTTAAAGGAATGGCGCACATTACAGGCGGTGGCCTGGTCGACAATGTGCCGCGCGTATTGCCGGAGAATACCCAAGCCATATTGCATCGGGATAGCTGGGTGATGCCCGAGTTATTCCGCTGGTTGCAAATGAAGGGTGGCGTGGTCGATGCGGAAATGGTCCGTGTATTTAACTGCGGGATTGGGATGGTCGTGATTCTGGCCAAAGCCGACGTTGATGCGGCTCTGCATACGCTTGGTGCGGAAGGCGTGAAAGCGTGGGTGGTTGGTGAGGTGGTAGAGCGCGCTCCCAATGCCGCCCAAACCATCGTAGTTTAAGGCCTACACCCTATTGCTGTTTAGAGCTGCTGGGCGCAGTACTCTAATGCAGTCTGTAACTGGCTTTGATCAAACGGGTTAAATACCGTTCGCCCTTCGATTGCTCTAAGCCAAGTGAGTTGGCGCTTGCCCAGTTGCCGAGTAGCGGCCAAGGCTTTGTAACGCATTTGCTCCGCGTTAATTTGTCCTTCTAGGTATTCCCAAACCTGGCGATAGCCTACTGCCCGTAGCGCTGGCAGATCAGCATGAATGCCAGGCATCGCGCGAAGTACGTTTACTTCTTCAATCAAGCCCGAGACAAGCATGGCATCAAACCGCGTCTCCAAATTCTGGTGCAACTGCGCGCGATCCAGGGGCTCTAGCGAAACCAGCCGTAAGCTGCTTGGAATGGCGGAGCCGGATCGACCATCATCACTGGGTGACTCTGCAAGCCAGGCAGACATCGGTTTGCCAGTCGACTCCAGTACTTCGAGGGCGCGCTGCACACGCTGCGAATCATTTGGCTCTAATCGAGCCGCCGTTATTGGGTCTAGCTTCATCAGTTCAGCATGCATAGCTGGCCAGCCTAGCGTATTGCCACGCGCATCCAGACGTGCCCGAATCACCGGATCGGCAGGCGGTAGTGCGGATAGACCATAAGCAAACGCACGCCAGTAGAGCATGGTGCCGCCCACGATAACGGGAACATTGCCACGTCGCCGAATTTCCATTTCGAGGCGTTTCGCATCGTGTGCAAAACGGGCCGCAGAATAGGCTTCGGTCGGATCTAAAATATCAATCAAGTGGTGCGCAACAGCGGCTCGTTCAGCTAAGCTGGGTTTAGCGCTGCCAATGTCTAGGCCGCGGTAGACCAAGGCTGAGTCCATGCTGATGAGCTCTATGGTCACTCCGCGCGCACGAGACTGCTCAGCCAATGCCATGGCTAGACTGGTTTTACCTGCGCCAGTAGGGCCGACTATGCAGAGCATGGGTGGAGTTTGCGTTTCAGTTGGCATGACGACAAGAACGCAGAATGGTTAGTGTTGGCGAGTTTGGCTTTCGAGGGTGGCGATGTGCGTGCGAATTTCGTCAGCATCATCGGCATCTGGCATTGCGCTTAAATAGCGCTGCATGTCTTCGAGCGCGGGGCGAACGTATTCCAGCTGAGCAAAGATGAGGCCGCGATCACGGACCTCTTCAACGGAGTCGGGCAGCAGAATCACTAAGCGCTCCTGAATCCCAAGCAAGCGTTCCCAGCGTTCGTGTTCTGAGTAAATTAATTTGAGGTTGCGTAAAAAGCGGGAAAGGATTTCACGGCTATTCGAGGCGCGCAAGAAAATACTTAAGGGCAATGCAGTTTCGCCCCGATACCCTTTGGCATCTAAATAGGGATCGAGCATGGTTTGCAGTTCATCCTTGGAATAGGATGCGCCAGTCAGTGGATCCATGATGATTTCGCCCTGCGGCAATGAAATACGCATCATGAAGTGATTGGGGAAAGACACCCCACGAATCTTCAATCCAATTTGCTGGCCCAGCTCCATCATTAAGATGGCGAGCGAAATCGGAATGCCGCGGCGACTCTCCATGATGTGGTGCAAATAGGAATTTTCTGGAGCATAAAAGTCATTCGCATTTGGACCAAAACCCAGCTCTTTATAGAAAAAATGCTTTAGTAGCTGCAGGCGCTGCACTTGCGATGTGTCGGGCGAAACGCGCGCTTTTAATTTAGTGCCGAGCTGATCGATTTCATCCAAGACATGCTGTACATCTAAATCAGGAAAGGCGTGCTGCGCAACCGCCACTGCCGCTTCGGTTAAGGGGAAGTGCGCATCCTCCGCAACGAGGGAGGTGAAGTAATCGAGTTGACGTGTTGGCATATGATCTATTTTGCATGACGCCGGAAATTCTGCCAGCGAATTCCAACTAGCCAAAGCGCGGCGAAGTAAACCAGGGCGGCAGCCAAAATCCAAGCTGCCAATAAACCAATGCGCGTCCAGGGTTCGCTCTGCAGCGCAATCCATGGGTGCGCAGTTGCGCCATAACGCAGTAAGAGCGATAAGGGAATCAAAGCGATGAGTAATTGCAGCAGGTATTTCCCCCAAGCAAACCCCGTGGCGATCGCACCGCGGCGATGCAGACCAATCCACAGCAGAGTGGCATTCAGGCAGGCGCCTAGGCCAACCGAAAGCGCCAAGCCCGCGTGACCAAGCAAGGGTACCAAGACAATATTAGCCAACTGGGTAGAGATCAGCACCAACACGGCGATGCGCACCGGCGTGCGAATGTCTTGGCGCGAATAGAACCCCGGCGCCAGAATCTTAATCAAAATCAGCCCAATTAAACCGACCCCATAGGCGGCTAAGGCCTGCTGAGTCATGAGGACATCCAGTGCGTTAAAGCGGCCATAGTGGTAAAGCACTGCAGCGATGGGTTCCCCAAAAATAAGGAGGGCGATGGCGCAGGGTGCGGCCAGTAGAAAAGTAAGTTGCAAGCCCCACACCAGTAGTTCACCCGCTTGCTTCGTATCTTGCAATGCATTGGCTTTGCTTAGGCTCGGTAACAGAACGGTGCCCAAGGCGACGCCCAGCAGTGCGGTGGGAAACTCCATGAGGCGATCCGCATAGGATAGCCATGAAACACTACCCGTTTGCAGGCGCGATGCGATATTGGTGTTGATGATGAGCGAGATTTGCGCAACCGAAACCGCAAAGACGGCAGGCCCCATCAGGCGCAGAACCCGCCGTGCATCCGGATTACGCCAAGCGCTGCGGATGGCTCCGGGCAATAGTCCAACTCGAGGCAGTAGGCCAATTCGCAGTAAGGCTGGCACTTGAATGACAAGTTGCAGCACGCCACCGATCAAAACCCCAATGGCTAGGGCATAAATCGGCTGCTCTAATTGAGGAGCCAGCCAAATTGCGCTGCCAATCAAGGCTAAATTGAGTAAAACCGGGGTAAACGCAGGAATAGCAAAGCGCTGAAAAGTATTGAGGATTCCGGCTGAAAGCGACACCATCGAAATTAACCCAATGTACGGAAACATGATTTGGGTCATTACCACGCTGGCCTCGTAAGCCGGACCACCGCTAAACCCGGTGGCAATCGCCAAGATCAATATGGGCGCGCCAACGATACCTAACCCTACCGTAAGCAATAAAACCCAAAAGAGCAGGGTTGCAACGGCATTAATGAGGGTTTTGGACTGGGTTGAGTCTTCTTTGCTGGCAATTTCGCCCAAAATGGGCACAAATGCCTGGGAAAAGGCCCCTTCCGCGAAGAGTCTGCGCAGTAAATTGGGTAGCCGAAAGGCCACATTAAAGGCATCCGTCCACTCGGAAGCCCCAAAGCTACGGGCAATCAGGGTTTCGCGTAAAAGCCCTGTAATGCGGGATAGCATGGTGAAGGAGCTGACCTTTGCGGCAGCGGAAAGCAAGTTCATGGGCTAATTTTCACCTATTTATCAGGTAACTGGGCTTTTTAAGTCCTTTAAGGTAAAATCTTGGGTTTTGGTGAGCCAACTAAAGCAAAGTCTGAAATAACGGCGGTTTTGTTGTTGAGCGATTGAGATGGTTCACTGTGATGAATGTTCTAACTAATTGAAATTTATAGGCAGGTTTAAATATGGCCAATACCGCACAAGCACGCAAACGCGCTAGGCAAGCAGTAAAACAAAACGAGCACAATTCCAGCTTGCGTTCCAAGCTACGCACATCCATCAAGGCAGTTCGCAAAGCGATTGATGCTGGCGATAAAGCGGCTGCTGCGAAAGTATTTGTTGCTGCACAAGCGACCATCGACAAAATTGCTGACAAGAAAATTGCACACAAAAATACCGCGGCTCGTCAAAAGTCCCGTTTGTCTGCAGCAATTAAGGCAATGGCTGCTTAAGTTTTACATCGGCAGGATCAGTAGTACCTAGCCACAGCCCGCTCCTTGTTAGGGCGGGTTTTGTTTTTTTAGATGTGGGTTTGTGGTTTTGGTTCGAACGCGCATGCTTCCTCGATCGATAGATCATTGTCTTTGGCAAAGTTCAAAACAAAGTCGAGGGCACGCGGGTCCAGCGTATGCAATCGGGTATCGATTACAACGTATTTGATTTTCGCGATCTGAACTGGCCTCGCATAAGGCGAGTAGGTAAAGCGAGGGTCGCCGGAATCTCCTGGTGGACGAAATACCGCCATGACTCCGCAAAGGCGTTCCGCCCAGTCGCTTGGCCTAAACGGCTTGCCTGAGGAGGTAATGCCTTGGATGAAAAGGGTTTTGTGGTTCAAATGGGCGGGCTCAAAGTTTGAAACATCAGCACCAGAGTGAGTTATAGCTTACCAGTGTCACCGCCGTTTCACAGGAAGATTGACGTAGGCTTTGTTTTGAAATGAAGAGAAGTTAAAACACCCTGGAGAGTTCAATGAAGACTTCATTCGCTAAACCCCAAATACCAGGTCAATTGAAGCATTATTTGCAATTTACCGATCTGTCCCGCGAGGAGTATGACTACCTCTTTACACGCTCGGCTTGGTTAAAGGCTAAATTTAAGAGCTACGAAACGTGGCATCCTCTGCACGACCGCACCTTAGCCATGATTTTTGAGAAACAGTCGACCCGGACTCGACTTTCATTTGAGGCAGGCATTCATCAATTGGGTGGGCATGCGGTGTACCTCAATACCCGCGACACGCAATTGGGGCGTGGTGAACCTGTAGAGGACGCCGCCCAAGTGATTTCCAGAATGACTGACATCATCATGATCCGTACCTTTGGTCAGGACATTATTGAGCGGTTTGCGGCCAATTCACGGGTGCCGGTGATTAATGGCCTTACCAATGAATTCCATCCCTGCCAAGTGTTAACGGATATTTTTACCTTTGTCGAGGCCCGCGGCCCCATACAAGGTAAAACCGTAGCGTGGGTAGGTGATGCAAACAATATGGCTTACACCTGGATTCAGGCGGCTGAAGTATTGGATTTTCAGGTGCGCTTTTCCGCACCAGAGGGCTATGCGCTAGACCCAGCACGCTTGTCGGGCGCCGCCGCAAATTACCTCACGGTGTGCAATGATCCACGCGAGGCCTGTAAGAATGCTGATCTTGTCAGTACAGATGTATGGACCAGTATGGGGTACGAGGATGAGAATGTTTCCCGCATGGCGGCATTCAAGAATTGGATGGTCTCCGAAGAATTGATGACCTTAGCCAAACCCAATGCCCTCTTTATGCACTGCTTGCCTGCTCACCGCGGCGAAGAGGTTTCCGCCGCCGTGATTGATGGCCCGCAAAGTGTCGTATGGGAGGAGGCGGAAAATCGCCTGCATGTACAAAAAGCCCTAATGGAGTACTTACTGTGTGGGCGTTTGGATTAATGCATTGATGTTCTCCCCTTCCTTTTTTAAAATAGCGATCGAATTAAAAATTAACTAGAGCGAATAAATAAATCATGTCGGAAATTAAAAAAGCAGTTTTAGCCTACTCGGGTGGATTAGATACCAGCGTGATCTTGAAGTGGCTTCAAGATACCTACCATTGTGAAATCGTGACATTTACCGCCGACTTGGGTCAGGGTGAAGAACTCGAGCCTGCGCGCACCAAAGCCTTGCAGTTTGGCATCAAACCGGAAAATATTTTTATTGATGACTTGCGCGAAGAGTTTGTGCGGGACTTCGTATTTCCGATGTTCCGCGCCAATACCGTTTATGAAGGCGAGTATTTACTAGGCACCTCGATTGCCCGCCCGCTGATCGCTAAGCGTCAAATCGAGATCGCTCGTCAGGTGAACGCAGACTCGGTATCGCATGGTGCTACCGGCAAAGGCAATGATCAGGTCCGCTTTGAGCTGGGCTACTATGCGCTTGAGCCAGGCATCAAAGTGATTGCTCCGTGGCGCGAATGGGATTTGCTGTCCCGCGAAAAGTTACTCGCCTACGCTGAAAAGCATGGTATTCCAGTTGAAATGAAACACAAGCAAGGTGGCGCACCCTATTCAATGGACGCCAATTTGCTACACATTAGCTTTGAAGGTCGCCACTTAGAAAATCCCAATGCCGAGGCGGAAGAGTCGATGTGGCGCTGGACGGTATCCCCCGAGAACGCCCCCGACGCCCCCGAGATCATTGAGATCGAGTTTCGTGCAGGTGACCCAGTCGCAATTAATGGCAAAGCCTACAAGGCCCATGAGCTCTTGGCTGAGCTTAATCGGCTAGGCGGTAAACACGGCATCGGCCGCCTTGATTTGGTGGAAAATCGCTTTGTGGGTATGAAGAGCCGGGGTTGCTATGAAACCCCTGGTGGTACGATTTTGCTCAAAGCCCACCGCGGCATCGAGAGTATTACGCTTGATCGCGAAGTGGCGCACCTTAAGGATGACTTAATGCCGCGCTACGCGAGCTTGATTTATAACGGTTACTGGTGGTCTCCAGAGCGTTTGGCATTGCAAACCCTGATCGACCATACGCAACAGAGTGTGAATGGCGTGGTGCGCTTAAAGCTCTATAAAGGCTCGGTATCGGTAATCTCACGCGACTCAGCGAATACGTTATTTGATCAAAACATTGCGACCTTTGATGATGATGGCGGCGCTTACAACCAAGCGGATGCAGGTGGCTTTATAAAACTCAATGCCTTGCGGATGCGGATTGCTGAAATCGCCAAACGTAAACGGGCCACGAAATAAGATATTCAGCGCACTACATAACTAGAACTTTAGATAAAGAAAATCACCATGCAATTTGATCATGTCTCTGTAGGGAAAAAAGCCAACGTGTATTTCGATGGTAAATGTGTCTCGCATACTGTTACGCTTGCGGACGGAACCCGTAAATCGGTTGGCGTGGTGCTGCCAAGCACCTTGCGCTTTGACTTAAGCACCCGTGAAGTCATGGAGGTTGTCGATGGCACTGCGCATGTGAGTATCAATGGCGCCCCTGAAGTGGCGTTCTCATCAGGACAAAGCTGGGAAGTTGCGGCGGGTGGTTATTTTGTGATTCGCGCGGAATCACCAGTGCATTACGTCTGCCACTTCGAATAAGTTATTTACGTGGCAATCCCTGGATCACGCTTCCAGGGCCAATTGCCCTTTGACTGAACCAGCGTTGATTCATTTCTAAGGCGTAGCGTACAGGAGCTTTTGGGCAGTGATTGTTCAAGGTTTCCGCTTGCATCTCTTCGATATTCACGATTTTGCCGTCGTCCGCCAGAAACGCAATCGCTAGGGGTATTTTGGTGTTGCTCATCCAAAAACAGTGCGTGGCCTTTTGATCAAATACAAATAACATGCCAGCATCGGTTGGCATCGCGCTTCGGTTCATGAGGCCAGTTTGCCTTGCTTGTGGTGTATCGGCAAGCTCAGCTTGAATGCGGTAGATGCCGGTTTTGAGTTCAACAACAGCCAGGCCCGTATTGACGCCTTGTGCAAGTGTGAAAGTAGTAAGGAATGCAAGAAAAAAAGCGAGGGCAGAGTGGTGGAGGGGTTTTAGCATCACTCAATTTTATGCTACGAAAAATCAGGACGAAAAAAAACCCAGAGATTACCCTGGGCTTTTAATTTGATCAAGGACAGTGATCAAGCGCCTTGGATATTGGTCGCCTGTTTGCCTTTAGGACCTTGGGTAATGTCAAACGTTACCTTTTGGCCTTCTTTGAGGGTTTTAAAACCGCCCATAGTAATCGCGCTGAAATGCGCGAACAGCTCTTCTTCACCATCATCAGGTTTAATAAACCCGAAACCTTTTGCATCATTAAACCACTTAACAACTCCGGTCGCCATGCGAACTCCATTACATAAACTTAAAACAACCGTGAAAATGGGGGGAATACCGTTTAATCAGTCTCGCTCCAAAACACGCCTAATAGAACCTCAACTAGAAGCACTACCCCGATTGTTTGCCCTTTTGTCTAGGGTGTCAAGGAGTTATATCGTTATTGATACTAGGAGAAACCCCTTTATATCCGGAAAAATGCCCCAATATGGTGGTTAAGCCCCTTTTTTGCCGTTTTTTTGCAACATACTGGTGTTTGAGTCAAGGTTTCTAGTCTGTGTTTAGAATGGTTCATATGAGTCGCGCAATCAAAATTCCAACTAGTAACCCCCCTGCTGTGCCTAGTATTGGGGATACCGCATTACTCGAAAAACAG
Source organism: Polynucleobacter sp. (assembly GCA_030696845.1). Taxonomy (GTDB): domain Bacteria; phylum Pseudomonadota; class Gammaproteobacteria; order Burkholderiales; family Burkholderiaceae; genus Polynucleobacter. The sequence goes on along the minus strand of JAUYRJ010000069.1, from coordinate 70,691 downwards.
GCCGAAAAACTCAAGGCGCCTGCGATGTACAAAGTATTGCTCTTGAATGACGATTACACCCCGATGGAGTTTGTGGTGATGGTGATTCAGGAGTATTTCAATAAGGATCATGAAACGGCCACCCGAATCATGCTCCAGGTTCATTTGGCTGGCAAAGGCGTTTGCGGAATTTTTACCCGCGATGTCGCTGCCACCAAAGTGCACCAGGTTGTCGAGCTATCCCGCGAAGCGGGTCACCCACTACAGTGCACTATGGAGGAAGCATGATTGCCCAAGAATTAGAAGTGAGTTTACATATGGCTTTTGTCGATGCGCGCGCCGCACGACATGAGTTCATTACGGTTGAGCATTTGCTTTCCGCGCTACTGGATAATGCGACGGCAGTGGAGGTTTTAAAAGCCTGCTCCGTCAACATTGCAGAGCTACGCGCGCAACTCAAGAATTTTATCAACGACAACACGCCGGTAGTGCCGGGCACCGAAGAGGTGGATACACAGCCGACACTCGGTTTTCAGCGCGTGATACAGCGCTCGATCATGCATGTGCAATCAACCTCCAATGGCAAGAAAGAAGTTACTGGAGCGAATGTGCTCGTCGCTATTTTTGGCGAAAAGGATTCGCATGCGGTTTACTTCCTACAGCAGCAGGGTGTTACCCGTTTGGATGTGGTGAACTTCATTAGTCACGGCATTCGGAAGGATCAAGTCGAGCCAGCCAAAGCCGCGGACGCCAGCCAAGAAACGGAAGAGGCTGCGGGCGGCGGCAAGGAGAGTCCACTTGATCAGTTCACACAAAACCTCAATGTCATGGCGCGTCAAGGCAAGATTGATCCGCTCATTGGGCGCGATAGCGAAGTGGAGCGCGTGGTGCAGGTGCTGTGCCGTCGCCGCAAAAACAATCCGCTCTTGGTGGGCGAAGCCGGTGTGGGCAAAACCGCCATCGCAGAGGGCTTGGCATGGCGTATTACCAAGGGTGAAGTGCCTGATATTTTGGCGAATGCCACGGTGTATTCGCTCGATATGGGCGCGCTCCTCGCTGGCACTAAATACCGCGGTGATTTTGAGCAGCGTTTAAAAAGCGTTCTGAAGGCCCTTAAAGACAACGCCAATGGTATTTTATTCATCGATGAAATTCATACCTTGATTGGCGCTGGCGCTGCTTCTGGCGGTACTTTGGATGCGAGTAATTTACTCAAGCCTGCCTTATCGAATGGGCAACTCAAGTGCATTGGTGCAACTACCTTTACCGAGTACCGCGGTATTTTTGAAAAGGATGCCGCACTCTCACGCCGCTTTCAAAAGGTGGATGTGGTCGAGCCTACAGTCGATCAGACGGTGCAAATTTTGCGGGGCCTGAAGTCACGCTTTGAAGAGCACCATAGCGTGAAGTATGCCTCGGCCGCTTTGGTTGCTGCGGCAGAGCTGTCATCGCGCTATATCAATGATCGCCACTTGCCGGATAAGGCAATTGATGTGATTGACGAGGCGGGTGCCGCCCAGCGTATCTTGCCAAAATCAAAGCAGAAGAAAACCATTGGTCGTCCAGAGATTGAGGAGATTGTGGCGAAGATCGCGCGCATACCGCCGCAATCGGTCACCGTGGATGATCGCAGTAAGCTACAAACCCTAGATCGCGATATCAAGAGCGTTGTTTTTGGTCAGGATCCGGCAATCGAGGCCTTAGCAAGCGCCATTAAGATGACGCGAGCAGGTCTTGGCAAAATTGATCGTCCAATCGGCTCCTTCTTGTTCTCGGGTCCGACTGGGGTGGGTAAGACGGAAGTGGCAAAACAACTGGCCTACATCCTTGGTATCGAACTCTTGCGCTTTGACATGTCCGAGTATATGGAGCGCCATGCGGTTAGCCGTTTGATTGGCGCCCCCCCGGGGTATGTTGGCTTTGATCAGGGCGGCCTGCTCACAGAAGCCGTTAACAAGAAGCCCCATTGCGTCCTACTACTCGACGAAGTGGAAAAAGCCCATCCAGATATTTTCAACATCCTCTTGCAGGTAATGGATCACGGCACCTTGACGGACAACAACGGTCGTAAGACGGATTTCCGTAACGTCATCATCATCATGACCACGAATGCTGGTGCGGAAGCCATGCAGAAGTCGACCATCGGTTTTACCAATGCGCGTGAGTCTGGCGATGAGATGGCGGATATCAAGAAGTTCTTTACTCCCGAGTTCCGCAATCGCTTGGATGCGATAGTTTCCTTCAAGGCGCTGGACGAGTCGATCATCATGCGGGTGGTTGATAAGTTCTTAATGCAACTCGAAGAGCAATTGCATGAGAAAAAAGTGGACGCTACCTTCAGCCCCGAGTTAAGGGCGCATTTAGCCAAACACGGCTTTGATCCCCTGATGGGCGCAAGACCAATGCAGCGGATTATTCAGGATACGGTGCGCAAGGCCTTGGCGGATGAGCTACTCTTTGGACGTTTGGCTCAGGGCGGCACTGTCGCGGTGGATATCGATGCGGATGGTAAGGTGCTCTTGGATATTCATCAGGCAGGTCCCGCATCCACCAAGGCAAGCAAGTCGGATGTGGCGCCCGCTGAAGAAATCTAATGGGGTATTGCAGTTTGCGTTAAGCGCAATTCAATACCAAGTGGGCTCAGTAGCAATAAACAATACCAACCTAAGGGTTGGTATTGTTTTAGATAATGATTAGCAACGGCTAGGTAAAACAAATGGCTCAGTGCATTTAAGCTCTACCAGTACTTCCAAATCCACCTATCCCGCGACTACTCTGGGCGAACTCGTCAACGATCTTGAGCTCCACTTGCTGAATTGGCACGATCACCAGTTGCGCTAAGCGTTCCATGGGTTCGAGCTTAAAGGGTAGATTGCCCCGATTCCAGGTGCTCACCATAAGCTGCCCTTGGTAATCCGAATCAATCAGGCCTACGAGGTTTCCAAGTACGATGCCATGCTTATGACCCAGTCCAGAGCGTGGCAGGATGAGGGCGGCGTAGCGGGGGTCCTCCACATAAATTGATAAGCCGGTTGGCACTAATACCGTTTGGCCGGGCGCAATCTCCATAGCAGCATCAATACAGGCGCGCAAATCGAGTCCGGCACTCCCTGGGGTGGCATAACTGGGCATCTGATCGCGCATGCGTTCATCGAGAATTTTGACTTGCAGTATTTGCATGGTGTTTTAGAGTTGAGTGGCTACAAATTGAATTAACTGACGGGCTAGCGTTAGTTTGGGCGCTTTAGCTAACTTTTTGGTACCACGATCATGAATTAGGAGCAGTTGGTTCAGGTCGCTGCCAAAGGTATCGGGGCCAATGTTACCCACAATCAGCGGTATGCCTTTACGCTTGCGTTTTTCTTGTGCGTGCTCTTCCAGTCTAGCGGATTCCGCAGCAAAGCCCACGCAGTAAGGATGCTGCTTACCTTGCGTCTTTTTGGCGGACTGCGCAAGCGTGAGCAAAATATCCGGGTTGGGGGTGAACTCAATCTTTGGAATGGCTTTACCTTGACGCTTGATTTTTTCTTTGGATGGATTGGCGATCGCCCAATCCGCCACCGCGGCAACCGCAAAGAAGAGGTCGCAATCGCGAGATGCCATCGCAGCTTCGTACATGTCTTTTGCTGAGACCACATCGGTGCGCTGAATTTTTCCTGTCGCTAGCAGGGGGGTGCCCAGCTCGCACGGACCTGCAATCAAATGAACCTCGGCTCCGGCCTCAAGCGCAGCCCTGGCAATCGCAAAGCCCATTTTTCCGGAGCTGCGATTGGTGATGCCGCGCACTGGGTCAATGGCTTCAAAGGTGGGTCCCGCAGTAATTAATACGCGCTTACCCGCCAGCACTTTTTTCTGAAAGAAGGCAATTATCTGCTCAGTGATTTCAGTAGGCTCGAGCATTCTGCCCATACCCACTTCGCCACAGGCCTGAGCACCGCTCGCAGGACCGAGTAATGCGATGTGGTCGGCACGCAAGCGATCCACGCTGCGCTGGGTTGCGGGATGCTGCCACATTTGCAAATTCATGGCGGGAGCAAGGAGCAGAGGGCAATCGCGCGCTAAGCATAAGGTACTGAGGAGATCGTCCGCTAAGCCAAGCGAGAGCTTGGCCATGAGGTCGGCGCTCGTAGGCGCAATCAAAATCACATCGGCGGCGCGCGATAACTCAATGTGCGCCATATTGTTATAAATTCTGGCATCCCATTGATTGGTATATACCGGATTGCCAGTCAGAGCCTGCATGGTCACGGGCGTAATAAACTGCGCAGCCGCGTCGGTCATGACCACCTGCACGCTTGCGCCCTCTTGGATCAAGAGGCGCGCTAGTTCAGCGCACTTATAGGCGGCGATGCCACCGGTGATACCCAGAACAATTTTTTTATAGAGAAGTGACTGCATAGCCAAAGATTAAACGGGTTTGAAGGGAATGGCTAGATTAGGCTGGGGTTGATATTCTTTTTGGGCGGATTTCACCCCAAATAATCAGGGCCGCACCGAGCACAATAGCGCTATCAGCTAGATTGAAGGCGGGCCAATGCCACTGACCATAGTAAACATCAATGAAATCGACTACCGCCCCATAAATGAGACGATCAATCACATTGCCAACCGCTCCGCCCAAAATAAAGCTAATCGCCAACGCGAGCAAAGTATCGTGTTGATGGCGCCGTAAATACCAAATCATAAAAATAGCCGCAGCAGTTCCCAGAATGGTGAAGAACCAACGCTGCCAACCGTCGCCATTGGCTAAAAAAGAAAATGCAGCGCCTGGGTTGTAAATCAAGAACCAGTTCAAAAAGCCGGTGACGGGAACGGGTACGGCAAATTGCAGCGTGGATTGAGCCCAAAGTTTGCTGGACTGATCTAAGACCAGTACGAGGCAGGCTAAGCTTAGCCAGCCATAAAAACGACGTGCACTTTGGAGGCGGATTGAGGAGTTCACAGTATTGTCATTTGATTAGGCAAACGCACGCTGTTCACCAGCGCCAAATACATTACTGACGCAGCGACCACACAGCTCGGGGTGAGCAGGGTCGACCCCGATATCTGGTGTGTGGTGCCAACAGCGACTGCATTTTTTATATTGACTCGCGCGTACCAAAACCTCAAGCCCCGCGCTACTGAGTTCGATATTGGCGCTGGATGTGATCGTGACAAAACGCAGATCTTCTTCGAGTGAATGCAGGATGGCAAAGTCGACATCATCTACTTTGATGGTCAGCTCCGCCTGCAGCGATGAGCCAACATGACCTGCTTCGCGCTCAATCTCAATGGCTTTGGTGACCTCGGAGCGAATTTCCCGAACGCGATTCCATTTGGCAAGCAGCTCCGTTGCGTTCTTGATCTCGGGGAATGCGCCGAACTCTCCCATGAAGATGGAGTCTGTTGCTTTGTTATCTGCGCCATGGGGGAAGGATGACCATGCCTCCTCCGCGGTAAATGAGAGAAAAGGCGCAAGCCATTTCAGCAGATTGCGGGTGATATGAAATAAGGCATTTTGCGCTGCGCGACGTTCTTTGGAGTTCGGTGCGCTGGTGTAAAGGCGGTCTTTGAGAATATCCAAGTAAAAACCGCCTAAATCTTCCGAGCAGAAGGTTAACATTCGTACTACTGCGGGTTGGAATTCATAGACCTTATAGTGTGCCTGAATCTCCTCCTGCAGTTGATTGGCAAGCGCAACTGCATAGCGATCAATCTCAAGCCAATTCTCGCTTGGCATGCTGTGCTGCGCTGGATCAAAGTCAGCTAAGTTCGCCAGTAAAAAGCGCAAGGTATTGCGCATCCGGCGGTAGCTTTCCACCACCCGCTTCAGAATTTCATCGGAGATGGTCATCTCGCCCGAGTAGTCGGTAGAGGCAACCCATAAGCGAATGATCTCGGCGCCTAATTTGTCAGCGACCTGTTGCGGCGCAATCACATTGCCGACCGATTTACTCATCTTGCGACCTTGACCATCAACCGTGAAGCCGTGGGTCAGCAAGGCCTTGTAAGGCGGTTTGCCATCGAGCATGGCGCCTGTGAGGAGGGATGAGTGGAACCAGCCGCGGTGTTGATCAGAGCCCTCTAAATACAGGTCAGCTAAGCGACCATCCGGCAACTCGGCTTCTGGTCTATAGAGCTCCTGACGATGCGAGCCACGGATTACATGCCAGTGCGTTGTTCCAGAATCAAACCACACATCTAAGGTGTCGCGATTCTTTTCATATTGACTTGCTTCATCGCCAAGCAATTCCGCTGGATCCAGTTTTTGCCACGCCTCAATACCGCTCTTCTCTACTTTCTGAGCGATTAATTCGAGTAATTCACTGGTGCGGGGATGTGGCTCACCGGTTTCTTTGTGCACAAAGAAGGCCATCGGTACGCCCCATTGACGCTGCCGTGACAGAGTCCAATCGGGGCGATTGGCAATCATGCTATGTAAGCGTTGTTTGCCCCAGGCTGGATAGAATTCTGTCTGGTTAATGCCCTCTAACGCAGTTGCTCGAAGACTGGCTTTTCCATCAGCTGGTGTTTTGTCCATGCTGGCAAACCACTGTGAGGTTGCGCGATAAATGATGGGCGTTTTGTGACGCCAGCAATGCATATACGAGTGGCTATACGACTTGTCTTTTAAAAGCGTGCCCGCACTGCGCAGTGCCTCGACAATTTTAGGATTGGCTTTCCAAACAAACTCATTGGCAAAGATCGGCAACCACGACGCATACACCCCGTTACCCATTACTGGGTTCAGAATATCTTTATCGACTAAGCCATTGGCTTTACACGACTTAAAGTCCTCCTCACCATAGGCTGGTGAGCAGTGAACGAGTCCTGTACCGGTGTCTAGGGTGACGTACTCGGCAGGATAGATGGGTGATAAACGACGGTAACCCTCATCCAGCGAAGCCAGCGGATGCCAAAAGGAGGTCCCGGCCAATTGCTGTCCGGTGCAGGTGGCGATCACCTTGCCTTCGAGGCCATACTCTTCTAAGCAGGTTTCAACGCGATCTTTAGCCAAAATAAGTAAGGTTTCGTCGGTTTCAACCAGAGCGTATTCGAGCTCGGGGTGGACATTGAGCGCCTGATTGGCGGGTAGCGTCCAAGGAGTAGTGGTCCAGATCACGACCATGCCTTTTTTACTGGGCAAGGTGGCAACACCAAATGCCTTAGCTAGATTGGCGCGCTGGGCATCGTCAAACGGAAATCCCACATCGACTGCGGGGTCAGTCTTATCTTGGTACTCGACTTCGGCTTCAGCAAGAGCGGAGCCGCAATCGAAACACCAGTTAACGGGTTTGAGACCACGAAACACATAGCCCTTTTCCCAAATCGCGCCAAGCGCACGAATCTCATCCGCTTCATTGCGGAAGTTCATGGTGAGGTAAGGATTGTTCCAATCACCCAACACGCCTAAGCGCTCGAAGTCTTTCTTTTGCTTATCGACCTGCACCTTGGCATAAGCGCGCGCTTTTGCTTGCACTTCGGCGGTTGGCAGGTTTTTGCCAAACTCCTTTTCGATTTGGATTTCGATCGGCATACCATGGCAATCCCAACCGGGAACATAGGCGGCATCAAAGCCCATGAGCCAGCGCGATTTGACAATCATATCCTTTAGGATTTTATTAACCGCGTGTCCAATGTGAATGTCGCCGTTTGCATAAGGGGGGCCATCGTGCAAGATGAACTTGGGCTGTCCAGCATGGGCTGCCCGAATCGCTTCGTAGACTTTATTTTTTTGCCACTGCGCCACCCATTGCGGCTCGCGTTTGGGTAAATCGCCGCGCATCGGAAAGGCGGTCTCTAATAGATTGACGGGATAAGAGTTGGGTTTATCAGACATGGACTTTTTTCTGGAAATAATCACGAGCATATTGGGCATCGTGTTGAATAGCGGACTGCAAGGTATCGAGATCAGGGTATTTCGCCTCGTCACGAATTTTTTCTAAGAGTTCAACGCGAATAATGCGGCCATACACTTGGGCGTTGAAATCAAACACATGGACTTCGAGTAGAACGCGACCCGCATCTTCTACTGTGGGCCGCACACCTAGGCTCGCAACGCCGGGTAATGGCTTGTCGCCAAGGCCATGAACCAAGACGGTAAAGATGCCGGTCATAGCAGGCTTGCGCTCCTGCAGGTGGTTCGCGACGGCAATGTTGAGGGTTGGAAAGCCGAGCGTTCTACCGAGTTGGCGGCCGTAAATGACATGACCAGAAATCGCGTAAGGACGACCTAGGAGTAATTCAGCTTTAACCATATCGCCTTGCGCTAAAGCGTTTCGTAGTGCCGAGCTGGAGATGCGCTCTTGGTTTTCCAATACGGTATTAATGTTGGACACCTCAAAGCCAAACTCTTCGCCGGCACGTTTGAGGCTGGCAAAGTTGCCTGCGCGCTTGGCGCCATAGCAAAAGTCATCGCCAATCAAAATCCATTTGGTATGGAGGCGCTTGATCAATACTTCGGCAACAAACTGCTCCGGAGTCAGTTGCGCATAGGCTGTATTAAAGCGTTCGATCACTACCTGATTGATACCAATCTCGGCAAAGGCGGCTAATTTATCGCGCAAGTTCAAAATGCGTGGTGGCGCTAAGGTAGGTGTAAAGAATTCTTTCGGATGCGGCTCAAAGGTCATCACGCAGGATGCGAGTCCCCTTGCTTGCGCTCCAGCGGTCAAGGCCTCCAGCAGGGCGCGATGACCCCGGTGCACGCCATCAAAATTACCGATGGTGAGGGCACAAGGGGGTGCAGCGCGAAGTTGGGCGGAGCCTCGGAATACGTTCACTAGTCGCTTTCAGGGTAGCCTTGAATTATATTGTGGGCATGCACTCAATCGTTACCTTAATCTCGGGGCGTGGATCAAACTTTGAAGCCATCGTCAAAACAGCCCAAAAAGAGCAGTGGTCGGTTCACTTTAGTGGGGTCATCGCCAATCGCCCAGAGGCTAAGGGCCTTGACTTTGCTCGTTCAGAAGGCATTCATGCCCTTGCCCTCGATCACAAAGCCTATTCGGATCGCCTAGCCTTTGATCAAGCCCTGATGCAGCAAATCGACGCCCTAAAGCCGGATTTAGTAGTTTTAGCGGGCTTTATGCGCATTTTGACCCCTGAATTTATTCGGCACTACGCTGGAAGGCTAATCAACATACACCCCTCGCTCCTGCCCAGCTTTCCGGGATTACATACCCATGAGCGTGCTTTAGCGGCTGGCGTGAAGGCGCATGGCGCTACGGTGCACTTTGTTAGCGAGGGTGTGGACGAGGGGCCGATTATCTGCCAGGCCATAGTGCCCGTGCTTCCAGACGACTCCGCAGAGCGATTAGCAGCGCGGGTTTTGCAAATGGAGCATCAAATGTATCCGTGGGCCGTAAAATGCTTTCTTGACGGTCGATTGCGAGTAGAAGGAAATCAAGTGAAGGTGCAGCCCCCAGAGTCGCAGTTGTTTATCCATGAGTAAGGCCAGACCCGAGCGCGGCGCAAAGCCGACCCGTAGCCGAGCCTCCGATCGCTCCCCATCCTCTGGCGCACGGACGCAAAGTCGTCCCCAGCGACGGGGGCCGGAGATTGCCCCGGTAAGCGGTCAAAAGAATTTCTCCCATGCTAAAGCCTTGCCGCAACATGCTGCCCATTTGGAGCGCTTGCTTCCGGAGCTATTGAGCTTTGATCAGCCGTCCGATCGGGTGGTGAGCCGGTATTTTCGGGCCGAGCCTCAGCTCGGTAATCGCGATCGCGCATTAATTGCGGAGAGCGCCTTTGCCATCTTGCGCCGCAAAAATGAGATGTCGCAATTTGCCGCTAGTGGTACCGGAACCCAAGCTAGGCGCCTTGCCTTGCTGGGCATGATGTCGGCTTTATCCGAAGGGGGTCTGGGCTCTGCTAACCGCCCTGAGAGCGCGCTGGCCGATTTGGCGCACGTCATTCAGCCATCGGAATACGACTGGCTTAAACGCTACTCCGAGCTCGATCGCAATACCTTGGCGCCGATGGTGCGCAATAACTTGCCAGAGTGGCTCTGGAATGCCTTTGGCACCTTTCCAGGAGAGGATCAGCGGCAAGAGTTAGCGATCGCCTTGATGCGCCCTGCATTGCTGGATCTGCGCGTGAATACAATCAAAGCCAATCGCGACACTCTGCTTGAAGAAATGAATGCTTTGGGTGGTCGCTACCAAGCGGTACCAACGCCTTTTTCTCCGGACGGTATTCGGATCATGGGCAAGCCTGCGCTGCAGAACTCAAGCTGGTTTAAAGAAGGCTTGTTTGAGGTGCAAGATGAAGGCAGTCAGTTGCTGTGCCATCTCTTGGGTCCAAAACGTGGTGAGATGGTGGTCGACTTTTGTGCCGGGGCTGGTGGCAAGACCTTGGCGCTGGGCGCTTTGATGCGATCCACAGGGCGCCTATACGCCTTTGATACCTCGGAGCGCAGGTTAGCCAACCTCAAGCCCCGTCAAGCACGCAGTGGCCTCTCTAATGTCCATCCGGTTTGGATTGATAGTGAGAACGATTCTAAGGTGAAGCGTTTGGCGGGCAAAATTGATCGCGTCTTGGTTGATGCCCCCTGCAGCGGCATTGGTACTTTGCGTCGCAATCCCGACCTCAAGTGGCGACAAACGCCAGCGGCAGTAGCGGAGCTCAACGTAAAGCAAGCAAGCATTTTGGCTTCAGCCAGTCGCCTGCTCAAGCCAGGCGGCCGCCTGGTCTATGCCACATGCAGCTTATTGCCCCAAGAAAATCAGGATATTGCGACTCAATTTCTGGAAAAGCACCCCGAGTTCGAGTTAATTCCGGCTGCCGAGGCCCTTAAAGGCCATTTCTTGGATGGGGCTCAGCCGATCGGCACTAGCCTAGACAATCCATGGTGGCAGTTATGGCCACACCTGCATGGAACAGATGGTTTCTTCGGGGCAATTTTCAGGCGAAAGGCTTAAAATAGGGGTATTACCTATTCCTGAAGGGGAAGCGTTTGAACTCCAGTTATGACTTAACCGCATTGCATGATGGCTTGATTCATTGGTTGGCCAATGGCTACCTGAATTGGTCGTGGTGGCAAATTGTGCTTTTTACCTTAGCGGTCACGCACATTACCATTGCAGGCGTCACCATTTTTTTACACCGTTGCCAAGCGCATCGCGCTTTGGACCTGCACCCCATCGCATCCCATTTTTTCCGTTTATGGCTGTGGTTAACCACCGGTATGGTCACCAAAGAATGGGCTGCCGTTCATCGTAAACACCATGCCAAATGCGAGACGGTTGATGATCCCCATAGCCCACAAGTGCTGGGTATTAATACGGTGCTCTCCCGTGGCGCTGAACTTTACAAGATGGAAGCAGGCAATCCAGAGACCTTGCAAAAGTTTGGTCATGGCACGCCCGACGATTGGGTTGAGCGCAACGTTTATTCCAAGTTCTCGTGGCAGGGCGTAGCGATCATGATGATCATTGATTTGTTCTTATTTGGCGCTATTGGCGCAACCGTTTGGGCAGTGCAAATGCTGTGGATACCCATTACGGCAGCGGGCGTCATTAATGGGATTGGTCACTTTTGGGGTTACCGTAATTACAACTGCGAAGACGCCTCTAGGAATATTTTTCCTTGGGGCATCTTAATTGGCGGTGAGGAGTTGCATAACAATCACCATACCTATGCCACCAGCGCGAAGTTATCCAACAAATGGTATGAATTCGATATCGGCTGGCTATACATTCAGATGATGAGTGCAGTAGGTTTAGCGAAGGTAAAAAAAGTTCCGCCAAAGCCAATACTGGCTGAAGTGCGTCCTGCCGACCATGACACCTTAGAAGCTATTATTGCTAACCGTTATGAAGTGATGGCGCGCTACAGCGCCACTTTAAAGAAATTCTTCACTAGTGAAGTGCAGCATATGCAGGAGCTGGCCGCGCATTTAAATGATGCGCGGAGTTGGTTATGCAAGGATGAGGCGCAGATGAGCGCAGAAGAGTTGCAAAAGTTAGATGAGCTAATGGGGCAAAATGCGCAGCTACGCAAAATGATTGAGATGCGACGCGATCTACAAGCCCTTTGGAGTCGCTCTAACGCCACTGGAGAACAGTTGTTAAGCCAGCTGCGGACATGGTGTCAGCGCGCCGAAGACAGTGGCGTATCGAATTTGCGTGACTTCTCGATTCGCTTACGGCGTTATGCGTAGTGCTCTACTGACTTAACGATTCCTTAGGTAATAAAAAACCCGCTAAGAGCGGGTTTTTTATTGAATCAAGGAAGTGAAATTACTTCAGCTTGGTTTCTTTGTATGCAACGTGCTTGCGAACGGTAGGATCGAACTTCATGATCTCTAATTTCTCAGGCTTGGTACGCTTATTTTTAGTCGTGGTGTAGAAGTGACCCGTACCAGCGGATGACTCCAACTTAATCTTCTCTCTGCCGCCTTTAGCCATTTCGATATTCCTTTAGATTTGGCCGCGAGCACGAAGATCAACGAGCACGGCATCAATGCCATTCTTATCAATCACACGCAATCCAGCGTTGGTTAAGCGCAGGCTGATCCAGCGATTTTCTGATTCAACCCAGAACCGACGATTTTGCAGATTAGGCAAAAAGCGACGCTTCGTTTTATTGTTTGCATGGGAAACATTATTGCCAACCATCGGCTTTTTCCCAGTGACTTGGCAAACTTTTGCCATGACACGACTCCTTAATTGCGAAAAAAGAAGATTGTAGCAGGCGAACAGCAAAATGATCTAGCCTCTTTTTGTTATTCGGAAATAAACACCTAAAAGACAGCCCTATTTTTTCAGTAAGTTAGTATTTACTCTTATTTTTAACTTTTATTCATATAGCCAGCCTCAGCAAAAGAGAAAAATTTGCTCTGGCTCACAATGCAGTGATCCAGTAGGCAAATATCAACCCACTGAACGGCTTCTTGCAGATCTCGCGTTAGCAAAATATCTTTGTTGCTGGGTGTGGGGTTGCCGCTAGGGTGATTGTGGGCAACAACCAGGGCGCTAGCATTACGTGAAAGCGCTTCTTTTAGGATCTCTCTTGGGTAAATCGCCGTTTGGGCAATAGACCCCCTGAATAGCTCTTGGCACTCGATAAGGCGATTGTTGCCGTCCAGGTGAAGGCAGAGAAAGACCTCATGTGGAAGGTGCCCGATCCGAGCCTGAATCAGTTCGCGCATTTGCACAGGAGAACCAAATACAGAGTCATGCGTCAACTCTTGTTCCAGACTGCGTTTGACAAGCTCATAGGCCGCCTGAATTTGAGCCCATTTCGACAATCCCATGCCATGACAACGGGTAATTTCTTCAGCGGTGGAGTTCAACAGCCTGGGTAGGCTACCGAATGTACCTAGAAGATCCTGAGCGAGCGTTACAGCCGTTTTTCCCTTGACTCCGACCCGCAGGAAGATTGCAAGCAGCTCAGCGTCTGAGAGCGTCTCAGCCCCGCTGGAGCGTAATTTTTCACGGGGCTGCTGCGCTTTTGGCCATTCAGAAATCGGGGAGTGCACAGCGCCCCCGGGTCTAGCTACAATATTCCGATGACGACTACTGTTCAGCCCGACTCTTATTTGACCCTCAACTACCGCTTGGTTTTGCCGAACGGGGAGGATTACATCAACACCTTTGAGGATAGTCCGGCGACGGTGATGTTTGGTACTGGTCAATTTGCCCCCTGTTTTGAAAAAGCGCTTCTGGGTATGGTGACCGGCGAGCGCAGAGTGGTGGTTATTCCTCCTGAAGAGGGCTTTGGACTACATAAAAAAGAATTAGTGCAATGGGTCACGATGGAGACCCTTAAGGAAAATACCGACGAGGTTCCCAATTTCGCGCCGGGCGATATGATTGAATTCAATGCGCCCAGTGGTGCGCAATACGCTGGCGTGTTGCAGTCGATTAACGAAGAAGGCGCCTGGTTTGATTTCAACCACCCCTTGGCTGGAAAATCCATCACCTTTGAGGCAGAAATCGTAGCGATTCTTTAGGACAACATGAGCCACATTGACCCCCCTGAAATTTTGCTGGCGCAGCCAAGAGGGTTTTGCGCAGGCGTTGATCGCGCGATCAATATCGTCAACGAAGCGCTGGCGCGATTTGGCAAACCCATTTATGTGCGCCACGAAATTGTTCATAACAAATACGTCGTGGATGAGCTGCGCACTAAGGGCGCGATCTTCGTCGAAGAGTTGGACGAAGTGCCGCGTGGCGGTATTGTGGTTTTTAGTGCCCATGGCGTTTCACAAGAAGTTAGGCGGGACGCAGAAGCCCGTGGCCTGCAGGTCTACGATGCCACATGCCCACTCGTAACCAAAGTGCATTTGGAAGTGGTAAAGATGTGCAAGGACGGGTTTACTGTTCTGATGATTGGTCATGCCGGCCATCCCGAGGTAGAGGGAACCATGGGGCAGGTTGGCGAAGGTATTTTCTTGATTGAGAATCTAGAGGATGTAGCCAAGTTGCATTTTCCGGAAACCGAGAAAATGGCCTTTGTGACCCAAACCACCTTATCGGTAGATGAAACCAAAGAAATTGTCGATGCTTTAACCAAGAAATTCCCCAATATCATCAAGCCGCGTAAGCAAGATATTTGTTACGCCACACAAAACCGCCAAGACGCTGTGAAGTTCATGGCGCCACAGGTTGATCTTGTAATTGTGGTGGGTAGCAAGGCGAGCTCGAACTCCAATCGCTTGCGGGAGCTTTCTGAAAAGTTGGGCGTACCTTCTTACATGGTGGATGCGCCAGAGCAACTTGAAGCAAGCTGGTTTGAAGGAAAAAAACGGATTGGCTTAACAGCGGGGGCATCTGCTCCCGAGAGCTTGGCGCAATCGATTGTGGCTCGCATTCAGGAGTTTGGACCAAGGCAAATTCGATCTTTGCCTGGCGTTGTCGAGGATGTCACCTTCTCGCTACCCAAAAACCTCACAAACTAAGGCTCTTACTTAACCTGTTGTAGTAGTTTGCGCAGTATTTGGCACATGAGGTGGATTTCCTCGTCAGTCACGGCAAGCGAGGGCATAAAGCGCAGCAGGTTCGGTCTTGGGGAATTAATCAACAGACCCTCAGGGCCGTGATCGCGGGCAAGTTCAACCAGCTTGGGACCAATATCACTGCCCAGCATTAAAGCGCGGAGCAAGCCTTTGCCACGCTCACCCTCTAGCTTAAATTCCGTAGCCAACTTCAGGAGTTCCGCGCTCAATAATTCGCCTTTGCGCAGCACGTCATCTAAAAATCCCGGTGCCAGCAGTTGCTCGATGACGCTAATGCCCACTGCCGTCATGAGCGGATTGCCATTGTAGGTGCCGCCTTGATCGCCAGGCACAAAGCAAGCAGTGTCTTCGGTCGCCATTAATGCCGCCAGCGGCACGCCACCGCCAATGCCTTTACCGAGGGTCATGATGTCGGGTTTGATGTTGTAGTGCTGATAGGCAAATAATTTGCCAGTACGTCCGCAACCTGCCTGAACTTCGTCTACGATGAGTAATACACCATGCTCTCGTGTGAGGGCGCGCAAACCTTCCATGAATGCTGAGGTGGTTGGGATAACACCGCCTTCCCCTTGTACGGGTTCGACCATGACGGCAACGGTTTTATCGGTGATTAATTGTTTAACGGAATCGAGGTCGTTGAGTTCCGCCTTCGGAAACCCTGACACTTGTGGTGCAAACATGGTGTCCCAGCCGGGTTTGCCTGAGGCGCTCATGGTGGCTAAGGTTCGACCATGGAAAGAATGGTCGAAGGTAATGATTTCATAAGCGCCAGCCTTGTGAAGCTGACCCCACTTGCGCGCTAATTTAATGGCGCCCTCATTCGCTTCAGCGCCGCTGTTCGCAAAAAAGACCCGATCAAAGCAGCTGTGTTCCGTTAGCAGATTCGATAAACGAATCATCGGTTCATTGTAAAAAGCGGGGCTGGGATTAATCAGTTTGCGGGCTTGTGCATGGAGTGCCGAAATCATGCCGGGATTGCTATGCCCTAAGCAATTGACAGCCCAGCCTTGTAAGAAATCCAAATAGCGCTTGCCATTGTGATCGATTAACCACGAACCATGACCTTCGGTCATGACGAGCTCAGGACGTTGCGTAATGAACATGACCGCGTGATTGTCGACGGCAGCGGCGTTATTGGCGGAGGGCGAAGGGATGTCGTGCGGCTTATTCATGGCTCAATCATACAAAAAGGAGGGAATGGCTGCAGGGGTTTTTGGATTAGGCGCCCACAGGGGCTAAATCAGCTGCACTGGTAAAAGAGTCGGCAAAGAACTCCTCGCTCGGTAAATGACACCGCCTTACAAAATCGGAGCGTGCAGCGTTGACCACCACTGGTGCTCCGCAGGCATAAACCTGATAAGCGCTCATATCGGTAAAGTCATTCATCGCAGCGCGGTGCACGAAGCCATCGCGTCCAGCCCACCGATCTTCCGGCAAGGCATCAGAGACAACGGGAACATAGCGAAAGTCGGGAATATCCTGTTCCCATGTGCGGCAAAGGCTGTCTAGGTATAAGTCGCTCGGGCGCCGACCGCCCCAATAGAGGGTGATGGGCCGCTGAATTTTTTTAACCTGCATGTATTCAATAATGGACTTAATGGGAGCAAGACCGGTGCCCGCGGCAACAAAAATAATCGGCTTTTTAGAGTCTTCGCGCAAGAAGAAGCTGCCCATCGGACCCTCGAAACGTAAAATATCTTTGACTTTTAGTGCGGAATTCGCATTTGCACCGAATACAAAATCCGTAAATAGTCCGCCAGGCAAGTGGCGAATGTGCAGCTCTAGCGGGCCTTCTGCCTCTGGGGCTGATGCTATCGAATAGGCGCGGCGTTGCCCGTCTTTCAGTAAAAACTCAATGTATTGGCCTGCCAAGAACTGAAAGCGCTCAGCAGCAGGTAATTGCAGTTTTAGGATGGCCACATCATCGCTGGGACGGTGTATTTCATTTACCCGGCATGGCACTTTTCGAATCGATATATCGCTAGCCCCTTGGATTTCACGTACATTGATGAGTAGGTCGCTTTGCGCATGCGCGCAGCAAAAGAGTGCGCTGCCAGCGGTCTTTTCAGCAGGAGTGAGGGCGGTTTCGTTATGGCTGCCGTGCTTTACAGTGCCGCTGACAAGCTGGCCTTTGCAGGATCCGCAGGCACCGTTTTTGCAGCCGTAGGGCAGGGTTATGCCTTGGCGTAGAGCTGCCTCCAAAATGGTTTCTTCGGGATTAGCCTCAAAGTGCTTGCCGCTCGATTTTAGGGTTACTTGGTATGACAATCTCAATCCTTAAAATAAATCGTTACGATAGTGCTTATGCCGCCATTGCATCACATTCCAGTAAGCCCATTTCAGCGCCCACGCATTCTCATTGTGGGGTGCGGCGATATCGGCACACGGATAGTGAAGCGGTTAACCCGCTTCTCGGCATACCGCGTGTTCGCATTAACCTCTCAGCAGGCGCGTTTTCCTGAAATCAAAGCCTTAGGTGGCATACCGATTTTGGGGAACCTCGATCAAGCCGACAGCTTATGGCGCTTGAAGGGATTGGCCAGTACGGTGATCCATTTAGCGCCACCACAAAATACGGGGTCTTCCGACCTGCGAACCCGTAACCTCCTTCGAATTTTAGCCCAAGGATCGCCAGGCGTCAGGCGCTTAATCTATGTCAGCACCACCGGTGTTTATGGCGACTGCGGCGGTGGCGATGCCGTTGAAACCAGAGCCGTAAATCCCCAGAGCGAGCGTGCCAAGCGGCGTGTGGATGCGGAATGGCAACTGCGGAACTGGGCACTCCTGCATCGGGTCAAACTGAGCATTTTGCGTGTTCCGGGCATCTATGATGCGAATCGATTGCCCATTGATCGATTAAAGGCGGGAACGCCCGCACTATTGCCAGCAGATGATGCTTATTCGAATCACATTCACGCAGACGACTTAGCGCGTATCGTTTGCGCTGCAATGTATTACGGTAAACCACAGCGCGTATTTAATGCGTGCGATGGGGTGCAAACTAAAATGGGGGATTACTTCGATCAGGTGGCGGATGCATTTGGCTTTGATCGGCCGCCCCGCTTGCCAGCGGATCAGGTGCAAAGCCTAGTGAGCCCCATGCTGTGGTCATTCATGCGCGAGTCGCGTCACGTGCGCAATGACCGCCTTAAAGAATTAAGAGTGCGCTTGCGCTACCCCACTACGGAAGCATTTTTGAAGGAACTTACTTCCAAGAGTCTTTGAGACCAACCGCGCGATTAAATATGAGCTTGCCCGGTTTCGAGTCAATCGCATCTGCGACAAAATACCCATGGCGTTCAAACTGAAAACGGTCTTCGGCTGCTACGTCAGCGAGTGTGGGTTCTACATAAGCTGTAATGACATTTTTGGATGCGGGATTAATGTAATCCAAGAAGTTCTTATCGCCGCTATCGGGATGGGGGTCAGTGAATAAATGGTCATATAGGCGCACCTCGGCAGCAAGCGCGTGTTTTGCGCTGACCCAGTGAATATTTCCTTTAACTTTGTATAGATCGGAGCCGGGCGTACCGCTTTTGCTATCCGCAAAATAGCGCGCATTCACTTGCTTAACTTCACCAGCTGCATCCAACTCAAATCCGGTACATTCAATCACAAAACCATAACGCAAGCGAACCCGACTTCCGGCTTGATCCCCAATGGGTGGGTAAAGGCGAAAGAAGCCTTTTATTGGCTCGACCATAAAGTCGTCCGCCTCAATCCAAAGCTCGCGGGTAAACGGAAATTCACGGCGACCCCAATCAGGGTGATGGGGGTGGCGTGGCGCCGAACACATTTCAACCGCATCCGGATCCATATTTTCGATCACCAATTTCAACGGTTTTAAGACTGCGACTGCGCGGGGCGCCTTTGCATCAAGATCGTCCCGGAGCGCCCCTTCGAGGGTGCTCATATCAATCCAGCTATCGGCTTTGGCAACACCAATGCGCTCGCAAAATAAACGAATGCTTTCAGGGGTGTAGCCGCGACGGCGTATGCCAACAATGGTTGGCATACGGGGATCATCCCAGCCATCCACCCGCTTTTCTTCGACCAGTTGCAACAGTTTGCGTTTGCTGGTGATGGTATGCGTTAGATTCAGGCGCGCAAACTCATGCTGATGCGGTAATGGATCCGCAAAGACCCCGAGCTCCTTTAGGGAGTTCAGAATCCAATCGTATAGCGGGCGATTGTTTTCAAACTCGAGCGTGCAGATCGAGTGCGATACATTTTCAATGGCATCCGAGATGCAGTGCGTGAAATCATATAGAGGATAAATACACCACGTATTACCGGTACGGTGATGGTCAACATGGCGAATGCGGTAAATGACCGGATCGCGCATGACGATATTGGGATGCGCCATGTCGATTTTGAGGCGCAACACATGACTGCCGTCGGCAAATTGGCCGGCGCGCATATCGCGAAACAGCTGTAAGTTTTCCGCAGGGCTGCGATTGCGAAATGGGCTCTCTTTGCCGGCTTGATTAAAGTTGCCTCGATTCGCATGAATGTCCTCTGCGCTCTGGCTATCCACATAGGCCTTGCCAGCCTCTATCAGACGCTCGGCAAATGCGTAGAGGTCTTCAAAATAATCGCTAGCGTGATACAGGTGCGCCTGCCCTTTGCTGACCCAATCAAAACCAAGCCACCGCACCGCATCCAGAATGCTGTCCGCATACTCCACATCTTCTTTGGCAGGATTGGTGTCATCAAGTCGCATATTGCACCGAGCGCCACCCGGAAGTTGGTTGTAATCCGCAGCTAAGCCGAAGTTAAGGCAAATACTTTTGGCATGACCAATATGAAGGTAGCCATTGGGCTCAGGCGGAAAGCGGGTAATGATCGCTGGTATAGGCTGACCGGCACGATTGGTTCTGCCCTGATATTGGCCGCTAGCTAGGTCATGATCAATGATCTGGCGTAAAAAATTAGAAGGCTCCGCAATTGGAGCGGCAGATTTTGGATTTTTGCTATCAGTGGCCATAGGGGTATTGTAGAGAAGAAAAGGTATACCCCTAGAAAGACAAAACCCGCAGGGTGAGTGCGGGTCTTGGTCTATTTGAGAAACGGTAGTACTTATTCTTCTACGAAAACCTCTTCGCGACTCTTCTTTACAGCAGGCAGAGCCACAATCACGACCAACAATGCGGCGGCGATTAGCAGCCCCAGTGAGAGTGGGCGCGTAACAAAGGTGGTGAAGTCGCCGCGAGAGAGCAGTAAGGCGCGGCGGAAGTTTTCTTCCATCATGGGCCCAAGCACGAAGCCCAAGAGTAGCGGAGCAGGTTCGCAACCCAGTTTGTGGAATAGATAACCAATAATGCCAAAGCCCGCGGTCACGTAGACATCAAAGATGGAGTTGTTGACGGTGTAAACACCGATGCAGCAGAACACCAAAATCGCTGGGTACAGATAGCGATATGGAATCTGGAGCAATTTCACCCAAATGCCGATCAGCGGCAAGTTCAGCAAAATGAGCATCACGTTACCAATCCACATCGATGCAATGAGTCCCCAGAATAATGCAGGGTTGCTGGTCATGACCTGTGGACCTGGCTGAATATTGTGAATGGTCATCGCGCCTACCATCAAGGCCATCACAGCATTAGGTGGAATACCCAAAGTAAGCAAAGGAATGAAGGAGGTTTGAGCGGCAGCATTATTTGCTGCTTCTGGCCCGGCCACGCCTTCAATGGCGCCCTTACCAAATTCCTCGCTGTATTTCGATGATTTTTTCTCAACCGAGTAGGCGCCAAAGGCAGCAAGCGCTGCGCCCCCGCCTGGCAAGATGCCGAGGATGGAACCAATAGTGGTGCCGCGCAAAATCGACGGAGTCATGCGCTTCACATCGGCCCATGACGGAATAAGGGAGGTCACTTTATTTAAAAAAGATTCGCCGGTTCCCTTCTTCTCTAGGTTAGTCATGATTTCAGCAAAGCCGAATACGCCCATGGCAACCGATACAAAGCCAATACCATCGCTTAACTGGGGGATTTCAAACGAGTAGCGCGCCACACCAGAGTTCACGTCGGTGCCGATCAGACCCATTAAGAGACCCAAAATAATCATGCCGATTGCTTTAGTGAGGGATCCCGAAGCCAACACAACTGCGCCAATGAGGCCTAAAACCATCAGCGAAAAATACTCAGCAGGACCAAACTTAAACGCCACTTCAGCGAGCGGAGCCGCAAAGCCAGCCAAAATCAGTGTTGCTACGCAGCCCGCAAAGAAAGACCCCATGCCGGCGGTAAAGAGTGCCACACCACCACGACCACGACGCGCCATTTGGTAGCCATCAATGGCAGTAACGACTGACGCCGTTTCGCCAGGAATATTGAGCAAAATCGCGGTAGTAGAGCCGCCGTATTGAGAGCCGTAATAAATACCGGCCAACATAATCAGAGCGGCGATCGGCGGCAGGGCGTAGGTTGCTGGCAGCAACATGGCGATGGTGGCAACCGGTCCAAGACCAGGGAGCACGCCAATTAAAGTGCCCAGAACACAGCCGATAAAGCAATACATTAAATTCTGCAGGGTAAATGCAGTGTCAAAACCAAGTGACAGGTTAGCTAATAATTCCATTTTTCTTTTTCCCCGTCGCTTAATTCAGAAATGCTGGTAGCAGGGGGAAGGAAAGACCTAACCCTTGTACGAAAGCCAAATAAGTGAAGACCACTAAAAACAGCGCATTGGCCGCAGTACCTTTCCAGCCATATTCATGACTAGCGCTGGCAGATACAAAGACCAGGGCCAAAACGGCGACAACGAAACCCATAGTCGGCAATAGTAAGCCATAGAGGGCAACGGATCCAGTAATCCACAGAACGATTTTAAAGTCCCACTTAGGCATTTTTTCTTCTGGTGTTTTTTTGGACATGGAGCCCAACAAAACAATTACGCCAATCACGGCCATCAAAACCCCTAACCAGAACGGAAAGTAACCTGGTCCCATCTTGGCGGCGGTGCCCATACGGTATTGAGTTGCGATGGCTGCGAAAAAGATGCCGATCACAATAAACATGATGCCGGCACCAAAGTCTCTTTGGTTGCGAATCTTCAAAACTATGCTCCTTTTAGCTATTCAATAGCCTATGTAATTTTTTAATGTTGTGCGATTGTAAGGCAGAGAAAGGGAGTGGAGTAAAGGGTTTACCCTAGTATTGTGTCAATGCCATAATTGAGGGCATGAAAGTTACTGAAATCCGCCAAGCCTACCTCGATTATTTTGCCGCAAAAGGCCATCAAATCGCCCCTTCCAGTCCTGTGGTTCCCGGGGATGATCCTACGCTGCTATTTACGAACGCGGGCATGAACCAATTTAAAGATGTTTTTTTGGGATTTGATAAGCGCCCTTATACGCGTGCCACGTCTGCGCAAAAATGCATTCGAGCCGGTGGAAAGCACAACGATTTAGACAATGTCGGTTACACGGCCCGCCACCACACCTTTTTTGAAATGCTTGGCAACTTTTCCTTTGGGGATTACTTTAAGGAAGATGCCATTCGCTTTGCGTGGGGATTGTTAACGGAAGTATTCAAATTACCAAAAGAGAGGCTACTCGTCACCGTCTATGCGGAAGATGATGAGGCCTATGGTATTTGGAATACGGTTATTGGTGTGCCAGCGGATCGCATCATTCGCATTGGCGACAACAAGGGCGCACGTTACGCATCCGATAACTTTTGGATGATGGGCGATACCGGTCCATGCGGCCCTTGCACAGAAATCTTTTATGACCACGGCGCGGATATTCCCGGCGGCCCGCCCGGCAGCCCAGATGAGGATGGTGATCGCTTTATTGAAATTTGGAATAACGTATTTATGCAATACAACCGTGACGAGGCGGGTGTGATGCATCCCTTGCCCAAGCCCAGTGTTGATACGGGTATGGGTTTGGAGCGGATTGCGGCAGTACTGCAGCACGTGCATTCCAATTATGAAATCGACTTGTTTGTTAATCTACTCGCCGCCGCGAAAGCAGCGGTTGACGGTGCGGGCGGCGTGGAGTGCGATGCGACAAGCCCTTCACTCAAAGTGATTGCCGATCACATTCGCGCCTGCAGTTTTGTAATTGTGGATGGCGTTATTCCAGGAAATGCAGGGCGTGGTTACGTGTTGCGTCGCATTGCGCGCAGAGCGATTCGTCATGGTTATAAGCTGGGGGCGCGCAAACCCTTTTTCTATCAATTAGTACCGGCACTCGTTGCGGAAATGGGCGATGCCTATCCCGAGCTACGCCAAGCGCAAAGTAAAGTCGCTGAAGTATTAAAGCAGGAGGAAGAGCGTTTTTTCCAAACGATTGCTAATGGCATGGAAATACTGGAGGGTGCGCTGGCAGGCGGTTCAAAAACCCTAAATGGTGAAACCGCCTTCCGCTTACACGATACCTTTGGGTTCCCACTCGACTTAACTGCAGACGTTTGCCGTGAGCGGGGTGTGATGGTGGATGCGGATGGCTTTGAAGCGGCGATGCAGCAGCAGCGCGATCAAGCGCGGGCGGCGGGTAAATTTAAGGTGGCACAAGGCCTCGAGTACGCTGGCAAGCCAACGCAATTTCATGGTTATGAGACTTTGCGTCATGAAAATGCCACTGTTCTTGCCTTGTATGTGGATGGCTCGCCAGTGCAATCAATTAAGGCGGGTGATGCCGCAGTGGTCGTTTTAGACAACACGCCGTTTTACGCCGAGTCGGGCGGTCAAGTGGGTGATCAGGGTGAGTTGCGTAACGAGGCGGCTCGCTTTGAGGTAGCCGATACCTTCAAAATTCAGGCGGATGTTTTTGGTCATCAAGGCGAATTGCTCGAGGGTCAACTGAGTGTGGGCGATAGCCTCAATGCCATGGTCGATGCGCAGCAACGCCATGACACGATGCGCAATCACAGCGCTACGCACATTCTGCACAAAGCCTTGCGCGAAGTACTGGGTGATCACGTACAACAAAAGGGCTCGCTAGTCGATGCAACTAAAACCCGCTTTGACTTTACCCATAACGCACCAGTAACGCAGGCGCAGATCCGGCAAATCGAGAGCATTGTCAATACCGAAATTTTAAATAATCAGGCCACATCAGCAAACGTCATGTCTTTAGAGGACGCACAAAAAACCGGTGCCATGATGCTTTTTGGTGAGAAATACGGTGATGAAGTACGGGTGCTGGAAATTGGCAGCTCAAAAGAATTGTGCGGAGGAACGCACGTTAATCGCACAGGCGATATTGGCTCCCTCAAAATCGTTTCTGAAAGCGGTGTTGCTGCGGGCATTCGCAGGGTCGAGGCTGTTACAGGTCGCCACGCCTTGCATTTCTTGCAAGGACTGGAAGATCGGTTAAATGCCGCTGCAGCCGTGCTCAAAACACACCCGAATGAACTTGCCCAGCGCGTTGCGCAATTGCAAGACAGTTTGCGGCAAGCCGAGCGTGAACTGGAAAAAGTGAACTCGAAGCTGGCTGCAAATCAGGGGGATGAGTTGGCAGCGCAGGCGATTGATATTGGCGGCCTTAAGGTACTTGCCGCTCGGATGGATGGTGCGGATGCGCAGATCCTGCGCGAGACCATGGATGCCCTCAAAGGGAAGCTCAAAACAGCCGCGATTGTGCTGGCTTCGGTGCAAGGTGAAAAAGTGAGCCTAATCGCTGGTGTGACAGCGGATGCCACTAATCAAGTAAAGGCGGGTGATTTGGTCAACTTCGTTGCGCAGCAGGTGGGCGGCAAGGGCGGCGGCAAGCCTGAAATGGCCATGGCTGGCGGCACCAATCCGGCAGCGCTCTCAAGCGCTTTAGCAGGAGTGAAAGACTGGGTTGTCCAGGCAATCAAACACTAGACGAACGAGGGAGTAAGCCATGAGTGAAGTCATCATTCCGGAAGTCAATCGCGAGGTCGATGCGATTGGCATGAACTGCCCATTGCCGATTCTGCGCACCAAGAAGGCGTTAGCCGAGATGGAGTCTGGACAGATTTTGATGGTGAAGGCCACCGACTCGGGCGCTGTTCATGACTTTCCTGTGTTTGCAAAACAAACTGGAAATGAGTTGATTGCCACCGCCAACGAGGGCGACACCTTTATTTTTTATCTCAAGCGCAGATAAACGGTTTAATCGAGTGACCGGCTTTTTAAGTAGGCCGTAAACTCGGGGCCTACTTCAGGGTGGCGCAATGCAAACTCGATGGAGGCCTTCATGTAGCCCAGTTTGCTGCCGCAGTCATAGCGTACACCCGCGTATTCATACGCAAAAACCGGCTCTTCTTTAAGTAAAGAAGCGATGGCATCGGTTAATTGAATCTCCCCGCCCGCTCCAGGCTTAATATTACGAATATGGCTAAAAATAGATGAGGACAAAACATAGCGCCCTACTACGGCAAGGTTCGATGGCGCATCTTTGGGTTGGGGCTTTTCGACAATGTTTGCCAGTCGATAAATGCCATCGGCGACTTCGGATCCAGCCACAATGCCATAGGAACTGCTTTTAGCGGGATCAATTTTTTCAACGGCAATGACCGAGCCGAGTTGCGCTTTGTGCACCTGAAGCATTTGCTCTAGCACGGGGGGCTGGCCGTCAAGTAAGTCGTCCGCCAAAATAATCGCAAACGGCTCATCGCGCACCAATTTTTCAGCGCACAGTACGGCATGACCCAAACCAAGGGCTTCGGGTTGTCTGACGTATACGCAATCGACATGACTGGGTTTAATGCTGCGAACAATCTCGAGGAGGGCTTGCTTATTTTTGGCCTCTAGTTCAGCTTCCAGCTCATACGCTTTATCAAAGTGATCTTCAATGGCGCGTTTGCTGCGACCCGTGACAAAAATCATTTCAGTAATACCGGCTGCAATCGCCTCTTCCACTGCATATTGAATGAGTGGTTTATCCACCACGTTCAGCATTTCCTTGGGGCTGGCTTTCGTTGCGGGCAAAAATCGCGTACCGAGACCAGCAACCGGAAAGACTGCCTTAGTAACGGGTTTGATAGAGCTTGAGGTCATCAGTAAATCCAATTAAACAGTAGAGTAGGGAGATTCTAGTGCGCCTATATCAAGCAGGCTCGTTTTTACCAAGGCGATCCAGTTGCGCCAGCAGTTTTTCATGGTTTTGCTCAAATCCAGATAGCCGCAATTTTTCTTGCGCAACCACCTCTGCGGGAGCTCTTGCTACAAAGCTCTCGTTATCCAGCTTGCTACGGGCTTTATTGATTTCATTGGCAAGGCGATCAATTTCTTTGCTCAGACGAATCTTTTCCGCACCAAGGTCTACCTCGATTTTCAGCAGGAGCTTGAGTTCGCCAACTAGAGCCATCGGCGCCCCGGGTGCATCCCGCTCTAAGCTGGCTTCATCGGAATAGATTTTGACTTCAGCGAGCTTAGCCAGAGCTTGCAAATAAGGGCTGGCTTTGACTAAAAATGCTTCCGGACCATAAATCCACAGCGGGACTTTTTGAGCCGGAGAGATCTGCATCTCACCGCGCAAATTACGGCACGCATCCACAATCGCTTTCACCTGGCTGACCCAAGCTTCGCTTTGCTCATCGAGCTTGGTTGGTTGGGCCACCGGGTAGGGTTGCAATGCAATCGATTGACTGGGCTGATCGGCTAATACTTTGCCGCTCTTGGGACCTACGGTTTGCCAAAGGGTTTCTGTGATAAATGGAATTAATGGGTGTGCCAATCGCAAAATCGTTTCAAGTACGCGCAGCAATGTGCGGCGGGTTGCGCGCTGCTGTGCGGGAGTGCCGGTTTGCAGTTGTACTTTAGCGAGCTCCAAATACCAGTCGCAGTACTCATCCCAAGTAAATTGATAAATGGCGTTGGCAATATTGTCAAAGCGGTATTGTGCAAAGCCTTTCTCAACCTCCAGCTCGGTGCGCTGCAGGGCAGACACAATCCAGCGATCGGCGGCCGAGAACTCGAGATGGCCCTCTGGACCGCACTGCTCGTTACACGGAGTAAAGCCGTTATCTTCGTCCGATCCCGGGCAGTTCATCAGTACAAAACGCGTTGCATTCCACAACTTATTGCAAAAGTTGCGATAGCCTTCGCAGCGCTTTTGATCAAAGTTAATATTGCGCCCGAGGGAGGCGAGCGATGCAAACGTAAAACGCAAGGCATCCGTACCAAATGCGGGTATGCCTTCGGGGAACTCTTTACGGGTTTTTTTGGTGATGCTTTCGGCCTGTTTGGGATTCATGAGGCCGATGGTGCGTTTACTGAGCAAGGCATCCAGGGTGATGCCGTCAATGAGGTCGATGGGGTCCAAGGTATTACCTTTGGACTTACTCATCTTTTGACCTTCGGCATCACGCACGAGGCCGTGAACGTACACAGTATGAAAGGGCACCTTACCCGTGAAATGGCAGGTCATCATCACCATGCGCGCTACCCAGAAAAAGATAATGTCAAAGCCAGTAACTAGAACAGAGGAGGGTAGGAAGTGTTTGAGCTCTGGGGTTTGGTTTGGCCAGCCTAAGGAACTAAAGGGAACCAGGGCAGAGCTAAACCAAGTGTCGAGTACGTCTTGGTCGCGCGTGAGTGGGCCGGTGTATCCCGCAGCGAGTGCCTTTGCTTTGGCATCGGCTTCGGATCGCGCTACGAAAATTTGCCCATCATCGCCATACCATGCGGGAATTTGATGACCCCACCAGAGCTGGCGCGAGATGCACCAGTCTTGAATATTTTCTAGCCATTGGCTGTAGGTGCTTAACCAGTTCTCTGGAACCAACTTAATGTCGCCACTGGTAACCGCTTCGAGGGCTGCGCCGGCAATGGATGAGCCTGGCTTGTACGCATTATCTGGGCTGGGTTTGGATACCGCCACAAACCATTGGTCGGTCAGCATGGGTTCAATAATGACTTGCGTGCGATCGCCCCGTGGGACCATTAATTTGTGAGGCTGCACTTTTTCTAAAAAGCCGCCAGACTCTAAGTCTGCAATCACGCGCTTGCGTGCCTCAAACCGATCAAGACCTTGGTAAGCGCTGGGCGCATTCTCATTGATCTTGGCATCGAGCGTCAGAATATTAATCAGGGGCAATTGATGGCGTTGACCAACGGCGTAATCATTAAAGTCATGCGCTGGCGTTACTTTTACGACACCCGTTCCAAATTCCAAATCAACGTAATCATCGGCGATGATGGGTAAGGTACGATTGCATAGCGGCAAATTGACGGATTTACCAATGAGGTGGCGATAGCGCTCATCATTGGGGTTGACCATCACGGCAACGTCACCCAGCAGGGTTTCGGGTCTGGTCGTTGCCACCACCAAGGAGCCAGAGCCATCGCTTAAGGGGTAGCGGATATGCCACAAGCTGCCATCCTCTTCTTCACTCACCACCTCTAGATCCGAAACCGCGGTACCCAGTTGCGGATCCCAGTTCACGAGGCGTTTGCCGCGGTAGATGAGGCCTTGTTCATGCAATCGCACAAAGACTTCCACCACAGAGGCTGACATTTTGTCATCCATCGTGAAATACTCGCGACTCCAATCAATCGAGGCGCCTAAGCGGCGGATTTGCCGGGTAATGGTGGAGCCAGAACTTTCCTTCCATTCCCACACCTTGTCTAAAAAAGCATCCCGCCCCAAGTCATGACGCGATACCTTTTGAGCATCGAGTTGACGTTCAACAACAATTTGGGTGGCAATGCCGGCATGATCGGTTCCGGGAACCCATAGGGTATTTTTTCCCGACATGCGTGCGTGACGCACAAGCCCATCCATGATGGTTTGGTTAAATGCGTGCCCCATGTGGAGCGTACCGGTGACATTCGGCGGCGGCAACTGAATACTAAAGTCGCCCTTATCGTCATCGAGTGTTGCGCTGGCGATGCCGCGACGCTCCCATTCCGGACCCCAAAACGCTTCAATTGGGGCGGGTTCATAGGATTTGGCTAGCTCGGACACGGAAGAAGAATCTTCCTTGGGCTGGGCTGGATGCGATTCAGAGGGATTTGGGGTGATTGACATAAGAGACAAATTATAATTGGCGTAATGTATTCAGACCTACTCGCGAACCTAAACCCCGAACAGCGCGAGGCAGTGACGCTGTTGCCTGTTGCGCAAAATGGGCATGCCCAGTCTGCATTGATCCTAGCGGGTGCTGGAAGCGGTAAAACCCGTGTTTTGACCACCCGAATCGCTTGGCTTATTCAGACAGGTCAGGTTTCGCCGATTGGCGTGCTGGCGGTGACGTTTACCAATAAAGCGGCAAAAGAGATGTTGATGCGCCTTGGCGCCATGTTGCCCATTAATACCCGGGGCATGTGGATTGGCACTTTCCATGGTCTTTGTAATCGCTTATTACGCGCGCACCACCGCGATGCAGGACTGCCTTCCACCTTTCAAATTTTGGATACCCAAGATCAGCTATCCGCCATTAAGCGACTGTTAAAAGGCCTAAAGGTGGATGATGAGAAATACCCACCAAAGCAACTGCAGTATTTCATTGCGCATGCGAAGGAGCGCGGTATGCGCGCTCGGGATTTGGAAACGGGCGATGATTTCCAGGCGCGCATGGCGCAGTTATACGAGGCCTATGATCAGCAATGCCAGCGCGAGGGCGTTGTGGATTTTGCCGAACTACTCTTGCGCAGCTACGAGTTATTGAAGCACAACGAGGCGATTCGCACGCATTATCAAGAGCGCTTTCGGCATATTTTGATCGATGAGTTTCAGGATACGAACGCCTTGCAGTATGCATGGCTCAAACTATTGTCCGGTCATGATGGGGGGCGTTCGAAGGAATCCGCTAGCGCAGTTTTTGCGGTGGGCGATGACGATCAAAGCATTTACGCCTTCCGCGGCGCGGATGTTGCCAATATGCGCCTGTATGAAAATCAATTTCACCCGATTATGGTGAAGCTGGAGCAAAACTACCGCTCGCATGGCCATATTCTGGATACCGCGAATCACTTAATCGCGAATAACACCGGACGCCTTGGTAAAAATCTACGTACCGATGCAGGCCATGGTGAGCCAGTTCGAATATATGAGGCTGCTAGTGATGGCATGGAAGCCGCTTGGTTGATCGATGAAATCAAGGCGCTCGTGAATGGCGGTTTACGCCGCAGCGATATTGCATTGCTTTATCGAAGTAATGCCCAATCCCGCATCATTGAGCATGGATTATTTTCTGCAGGCATGCCGTATCGCGTTTATGGGGGCTTGCGCTTTTTTGAGCGTGCTGAAATTAAGCATGCACTAGCCTACCTGCGTTTGTTGGAAAATCCCAATGACGACACTTCCTTCTCACGCGTTGTTAATTTTCCGACCCGAGGAATTGGCGCGCGTTCCATCGAGGCATTGCAAGATGCCGCACGCCAGCAGCAATGCTCGCTCTATTTGGCCGCATCCAGTCTTGAGGGAAAGGCAGGCGCCGCCCTAGGCGGGTTTGTCCGCTTGGTTGACCACATGCGCGAAGCCACTCGCCACAATACCTTGCCGGAAACCGTGGAGTTTGTGATTCAGAACAGTGGCTTGATTCAGCATTATTTGACCGAGCGCGAGGGTCAAGACCGCGTCGAAAACTTACAAGAATTAGTCAATGCCGCGACCGCGTTTATCGCGGAAGAAGGGTACGGGCAAAATGCCGAGGCTGCCTTACTTCCTGGCGAAAATGACCCGGGCACTGTGGAGATCTCTCCCTTGGCAGGGTTTTTATCCCATGCTTCACTCGAGGCGGGCGACAATCAAGCGCAAGCTGGGCAAGATGCGATTCAGCTGATGACGGTTCACTCCGCTAAGGGGCTGGAGTTCACTGCGGTATTCATTACGGGTCTTGAGGAAGGTTTGTTCCCGCACGAGAACAGCGTGAATGAACCGAATGGTCTTGAGGAAGAGCGCCGCTTAATGTATGTCGCGATTACCCGCGCAAAAGAGCGTTTGTATCTGTCGCACACCCAATCGCGCATGTTGCATGGGCAGGTCCGTTACAACATGCCTTCTCGCTTTTTGGAAGAGCTGCCTGCGGACTCCTTGAAGTGGTTAACCCCCAAAGCAAAAGATGCGCGCTGGGGCGGTACTCGCAATTCTGGATCGAGCTGGCAAAGTGGCGGCTATACCCGACAGCGCGATAGCGAGACAAACGATTTTTTTGATGCGCAAGCGCCACGCCTTGGTAGTCGCAATAAAGCGACTGAAACGGTCAAGCGTATGGCTGCGCCCCCGCGTTCAGGCTATCCATTCACGATTGGTCAGCAGGTATTTCACACTAAGTTCGGCGAAGGGCGAGTGGTGGGCTTAGAGGGGCTAGATGCTGAGGCGCGCGCTCAAGTCAATTTCAAGCGCCACGGCGTGAAATGGTTGCAACTCAGTATTGCGAAGTTAACTGCAATTGATGCTTAAGGGATCCGGCGTTTAGCTCGGGAGCTGCTCAATATTGTTATCGGTAAAGCAGCCTTTCCAGGTAGCAAAGAAAGAGCAGTGCATCACCGTCAGCCCAGCCATCGAGAGCGGTGCCACAACATACGATGCGATGCTGCCAAGACCGACCGCATCAAGGCCTGATCCAATGAGCATCGGCAACGCAACCAGAGCCGTACTCCAAATAAAGATGTAATACGCAAAGGCTGCGCGGTTTGACCAGCAGGCCATCCAGCTGGAAAAAATCGCCTGCATTAGAGGCATATCGGCCCATGCCACCAAGAGTGGTGAAAACCACATCAGCATGGCTACCGGAATATATAGCGCCCCACCAACAAAGATCATCTTGTATAGCTGCTGCATGGCTTCCGCGCTTGGGGGTTGGTCGCTGGTTACAAGAGGAAGGAGCGCTTCAAAATCCACCATGAGGCTCGCCAAGAAACTCAACATCAAAATGCACGCGGTATATATCAATCCCAATTGCAAAACCCGCTTACGCGCCATAGTGGAGGGCAGTTTAAATGCCGCCAAGTAGACGGTTGGTAGGATGCGCTCTTTTTGAATCGCTTGTCTGCAGGCGGTCATAAAGCCAATGGATAGCGCTGGTGTAATGAGAAGCACGATGAACACACCAATCACTGGAATGAGGATCGCTAGCTGCGCAAAGAACACATACATGAAGACCAACATCAAAAACCCCAATGGGTTTTGCTTAAACAGCCAAAATCCTTGGCGTATCCACTTGATTGCATCGCGGTGACTAACGAGATTGAGTTTCATAGGAATTCTTTATGGATGTGATCCAAAAAATACGGAAGTGGTCGCGGGCTTGCGCCGATGGAGCAGGATGCGCTCAAAGTGCTTGGGATCGTGGGGTGTTAGCATTTGCGCATCGCGGGGTAGATAAAAGTCCCATAAGCGGGAGATCCAAAATCGCAGAGCCGCGGCGCGCAGCATGGCCGAACCCCCTTGGAGCTCATCGGCGGTTAATGGTCTAACAGATTGATATGCCGTAACAAGCGCTTGCGTTCGATCGGCATCAAGCCCACCGTCTTTGGCCAAGCACCAATCATTGATGGTCACAGCAAGATCAAACAGCCACTTATCGGTGCCGGCAAAATAGAAATCAAAGAAACCGCCAAGCCGCTCTTGCGAACCCTCTCCTTCAAACAGGACGTTATCGCGGAACAGATCGCAATGGCTTGCGCCTGCTGGGAGGTTTTGGTATTGCGTGGAGGCAAAAAAGACCTCTTGGAAATGCAACTCATCGTTTAAGAGCGCACTTTGCTCAGCCGATAAGTGCGGCAAGATCTTGGGGGCGGTCTCGCGCCACCACGGTAAGCTTCGCAAATTGGGCTGGTCTCCAGCAAAGCTAGACCCTGCCAAATGCATTTTGGCGAGCATGCTGCCGACCATAGCGCATTGCTGTGAATTGGGCTCCATGCGCGATACGCCAGGCAATTTGCTGACGATGGCAGCAGGCTTTGATTTGAGATCAAACAAAATCGTTCCCGCATGATTTGCAATCGGCTTAGGAACGGGAATGCCTTGATTGGCTAAGTGGCGCATCAACTCGAGGTAGTAAGGCAATTGGGCGGCGCTCAAGCGCTCAAAAATGGTGAGAACATATTCTTGGGGGGAGCCCCCCATCTCGGTATCCAGAAAAAAATTGGAGTTTTCAATGCCCCCCTGAATGCCGCGAATGGCTTTTGCTTTTCCGATCGCAAAATCCGTGGAAATCCAATGGGCGATATCGCTCAGCTCAATGGGTGTGAATACCGCCATACTGGGTTGTCCTTAAAACGGAATGCTAATGCTGGGTACGCTAATCAGGTTCTCATCGGGCTTATTGGTCGGTCCAGGCATAACCGAAGTGGGCGGCGCCATTTCATAGGTACCGAGAGGGCCCTTTACTTGCACTTCGGTGGGCGCATTAGCATCGCGGTATTCGCGAACCTGGGTACCGCTAGGGTCGGTGTACTCAAAGGTGGGCTTGCGACTATCGGATGTACCCAAGTTGCCGGGATTGCCAACCGGCGCGGCAATCGGCTGATTATTGATGCGCTTTAATTCTTCTGCGCTCAGGGCTTGGGAGTTTCCGCTTTGCGCCATGGCAGGGCTGATTGCCGTCAAGAGGCTGGAAACGAGTAAGGGGCTTAAAAGGAACAGGGTTTGGCGCATATGAGATCTTGGTTTTAGGTTAACTCAGCATCCTTCTCGGGCTTGGGCACCGGGAAAAAGCAACAAGTAGGTAACTAGATTGTACGATTGCGGTATGACGAAACATAGACTCTTGTTAGTAGACGGTTCCAGCTACCTATATCGGGCCTTTCATGGCATGCCAGACCTCCGAAATGCCGCTGGGGAGCCCACAGGGGCGGTTTATGGCATGGTCAATATGATGCGGCGGGCGCGGTCCGAGATCCAAGCCGATCATTTGGCCTGTGTGTTTGATGCCAAGGGCAAGACCTTTCGGGATGAAATGTACCCCGAATACAAGGCAAATCGCAGCTCGATGCCGGAGGACTTGGTTGCCCAAATCGAGCCGATTCATGAGCTGGTAAAGGCTTTGGGCTGGCCAGTATTGGTTGTGCCGGGGGTAGAGGCGGACGATGTTATCGGTACTCTAGCCAAGCAGGCAACTGAGGCTGGCTGGGAAACCATTATCTCGACCGGCGACAAAGACCTGGCTCAGTTAGTGAACCCATCGGTCACCCTCATTAATACAATGACCGATGAGCGCTTGGATATTGACGGGGTTATTGCCAAATTTGGCGTACCACCCGAGCGCATCGTGGATTACCTTACGATTATTGGGGATACCGTGGATAACGTTCCTGGCGTACCCAAGGCGGGTCCGAAGACCGCCAATAAATGGCTTGCCGAATACGGTGATCTGGATTCAGTGATGGCACATGCCGATGAGATTAAAGGCGTGGTGGGCGATAACCTACGCGCTAGCCTGCCGTGGTTGTTGCGTGCTCGTGAACTGCTTACGGTAAAGCTGGATTGTGATCTTAATGGTCACATTCCGGGTTTAGACGATTTGCATGCCAAACCGGAAAACTTAGTTCTGCTCAGAGAGTTCTTTGAACGCTTCGCCTTCAAGACTTGGTTACGTGATGTTGAAAAGCGCCTGAGTGAAGGGAGTGCGACCCCAGAATCCGAATCCACACTAAGTCAGGCGCCTGCATTTGACTTGGTGGGGAATCAAAGCGAGGTCGTGGCGCCGCAAACAGCCAAACCAACATCCCCTATTGCTCTGGCGCCCACTTCCCCCGCTAAAGATGCTGCCGAGCAAAATGCCATTGAACGTCGCTATGCCTGCGTGGTGGATGAATCTGAATTCAAAAAATGGCAATCTAAAATCGCCACCGCTGAATTGGTCTGTATTGATACCGAGACAACTGGCCTGGATGCGTTGGTGGCGGAACTGGTTGGTATTTCATTGAGTGTGGCGGAAGGGGAGGCATGCTACATCCCGGTAGCCCATCGTACAGGTGAGACACAACTGGATCGCGCTTGGGTTTTGGAGCAATTGCGCCCTTGGCTAGAGGATCCTAAGCGTCATAAAGTAGGTCAAAACCTAAAGTACGACAGCCATATTTTCGCCAATTACGGCATCACCCTGAGCGGAGTAGAGCACGATACTTTATTGGAATCGTATGTACTCGAGTCGCACCTTGCCCACAATATGGATAGCCTTGCCGAGCGCCACTTGGGCGTAAAGACAATTCGTTATGAAGAGGTCTGTGGCAAAGGGGTGCATCAAATTGGCTTTGATCAGGTTGACCTGAAAACCGCCTGCCATTATGCAGCGGAAGACGCGGACATTACCTTGCGTTTACATCATTTCTTATGGCCGCAAATTGAAAGCAGTTCGGGCTTGCGGTATGTCTACGAAAAAATTGAAATGCCGGCAATGCGGGTGCTCGGAGTTATGGAGCGTAATGGTATTCGAATTGATTCCGCGCGATTGACGGCGCAAGGACAAGAGGTGGGCAAAAGGCTCTTGGCTTTAGAGGGTGAAATTCATGCGCTTGCCGGGCAGCCATTCAATATTCAGTCCCCCAAACAAATCGCCGAGATCTTATTTGGTCAATTGCAATTGCCGGTAATTAAAAAGACGCCATCGGGCGCGCCATCGACCGATGAAGAGGTGTTGCAAAAATTGGCCGAAGATTTTCCTTTGCCAGCGAAGATTTTGGATTACCGAGGCTTGGCTAAACTCATGTCAACCTATATTGAAAAATTACCGCGAATGGTCAATCCCAAAACTGGCCGAGTGCATACTAATTTTTCACAAGCGGTTGCGGTGACTGGGCGCTTGGCTTCAAGCGAGCCCAATATCCAAAACATTCCCGTCCGAACCGAAGAGGGGCGGCGTATTCGGGAAGCCTTCGTTCCTGCCGAGGGTTGTAAATTACTTTCGGCCGACTATTCACAGATCGAGCTGCGCATCATGGCGCACATTGCCGAGGATGAAAATTTATTAACCGCATTCGCGGCGGGTAAAGATATTCATCAAGCGACTGCGGCTGAGATTTTTGGCGTACCCCTTGAGCAGGTGACTTCAGAGCAGCGTCGCTATGCCAAGGTGATTAATTTTGGTTTGATTTACGGTATGAGCGCCTATGGTCTAGCGGGTAATTTAGGAATTGAACGTGCAGCGGCACAAAAATACATCGCGACGTATTTCGAGCGTTATCCCAGTGTGGCGCAGTACATGGAAGAAACCAAGCTGAAGGCGCGAGAGCAGGGTTACGTTGAAACCGTTTTTGGCAGGCGTCTTTGGCTCCCTGAGATTAAGGGGGTTAACGGACCTAGGCGGCAGGGTGCTGAGCGCGCCGCGATTAACGCCCCGATGCAGGGGACTGCAGCCGACTTGATTAAATTAGCGATGGTGGCCGTACAAGACTGGCTTGAGGCAGAAAAACTCAAAACGCGCATGTTGCTGCAGGTGCATGATGAATTGGTCTTCGATGTGCCGCAAGATGAGCTCGAATACGTTCAAAAAGCCTTGCCCGGCCTCATGTGTTCGGTAGCCACGCTGAAAGTGCCTTTGGTCGTGAGCATCGGTGTCGGTGATAATTGGGAAGAAGCGCATTAATCAAACTGAAAAAGGAGATTGCAATGAGCACAAATAGAAGGGAATTCATCAAGGCGTCTGCAGCGACTGCAACAGGTCTTGGTGTTGGTTTTGTGGCCGCATCGCAGCCCGTGATGGCGCAGGCAATTAAAACGGATTTTGCCGGCTTAAAAGCGGGCGAAATTTCGATTCCGTCGGGCGATATTCAGATGCCTGCCTATGTATCTCGCCCAGATAAGGCGAAGGGACCGCTGCCCATCGTGATTGTGGCCAGTGAAATCTTTGGTGTGCATGAGTACATCGCCGACGTGACGCGTCGTTTTGCCAAGTTGGGCTATCTTGCTATTGCACCCGAGTTCTTTACGCGTGCTGGCGACCCCAATACCTATGGCACGGTTGCGGAGATTTTTAGCAATATCGTTTCTAAAACATCGGATGCGCAAGTGTTGGGCGATGTCCGCGCCGCAATTGCGTGGGCAGGTGCCAACGGTGGTGATGTGAAACGGGTTGGCGTAACCGGCTTTTGTTGGGGTGGCCGCATCACTTGGTTATCTGCCACCATGCCGCAAGTGCGTGCTGGTGTTGCATGGTATGGCCGCTTGGTCGGAGAAAAAACGCCTGGCAATCCGTTGCACCCAGTGGATATTGCCGCAGACCTTAAAGCCCCGGTACTGGGCTTGTACGGCGCTGCTGATACGGGCATTTCACTAGAGACGGTTGAGAAAATGCGACAAGCCCTTGCGGCCGCAGCGGCCACGAACCCAGCTGCAAAAGCATCGCGATTTGAGGTGTATCCGGATGCGCCCCACGCCTTCCATGCAGACTATCGTGAAACCTATCGTGCCGGACCTGCAGCCGATGGATGGGCAAAATGCCTTGCCTGGTTTAAACAGAATGGAGTGGTATGACCACTCTGCAGTGGATCATTCTGGTTACGCTCACCGCAGGGGTATCTAGCGTTCTGATTGCCGCCAGCTTATCGCTGAGTATTTTGGCGAAGCTAGTGGACAGAATGGTCAGTATTTCGGTAGGTATTTTATTGGCTACGGCTTTGCTTCACTCATTGCCCGAAGCCTTTGAAATGACTGGCAGTGAGCCTCATGTTCTATTTGGGGTTCTACTGGCGGGTCTCTTGGGATTTTTCTTCCTAGAAAAAATCGCATTACTACGCCATAGCCATCATCACGAGGGCGACGGGCATGATCATCACCATGGGCATGATGCGGAAGAAGCAGGTCAAAGTGGCTGGATGATTTTGATTGGCGATGGCCTGCATAATTTTGTCGATGGTATTTTGATTGCCGCCGCCTTTATGGTGGATTTTGAGGTGGGCGTATTTACCGCGATTGCGATTGTCGCCCACGAGATTCCACAAGAAATCGGTGATTTTATTGTGTTACTCAACGCGGGCTTTACGCGCGCTCGGGCGCTGCTCTACAACTTAATTAGCGGCGCTTTATCCGTATTAGGCGGTGTGCTTGGGTATTTTTTCTTAGAAAGTGCCAATGCCGCCATGCCGTATTTATTGGTGATTGCATCGAGCGGTTTTATTTACATCGCGGTCAGCGATTTAATTCCACAAATGCACCGCAGACCGCACTGGCGCGAGTCTTTGCGGCAGATTGTGCTGATTGCCTGCGGCATTGGTTTAATCGTATTGCTATCGAAGGCGCATTAAAAGAGTCGCCCCAGGGTAGTAAACGCTTACTGAGCAATGGGACGCCGCGGATCGGCGCACCATTCGCTCCAGCTACCCGCGTAAAGCAAAGAGCCTGGCAAGCCGGCAACTTCCATCGCCAATAGGTTGTGGCATGCGGTAACGCCGGATCCGCATTGGTGAATCACATTTGATGCGGCGGTATTACCAAGCAAATCCATGAATTCTATGCGCAAGGCATCCGGTGATTTAAATTGGCCTGAGCTCAGATTGTATTTAAAGAAGCGATTAAGGGATCCTGGGATGTGACCACCAACTGGATCAAGAGTTTCATTTTCACCACGATAGCGATCTTCGGCGCGCGCATCGACGATGCATTGCGCTGCTTGCCGACCAGCAGCTACGCAGGCTTCGATGGCATCCACTGTGACCAAGCCACTCCAGGGCTGTACTGGTGGGGTTGTTTTTAGGGGCAGCACTTCTCGCGGCACGGTTCCAATAGAGCCATTCCAGGCGTTTAGACCACCATCAAGCACCTGCACTTGGTCGTGGCCGCTGGCTTTGAGCATCCACCACAGGCGGCTGGCGTAGACCGAGCCATGCGCATCGTATGCAATCACATGCACCCCGGAATCGATTCCAAGACGTTGTTTTGTTTGCGCCCATGCTGACGGGCTTGGAAGGGGGTGGCGTCCATTTTGACCGGTTTTTTCAGCCGATAAATCGCGATCGAGATCGACGTAAATGGCGCCTGGAATATGGCCGGTGTTGTAGGCATCGCGCCCAGCATGGGGGTTGCCCAAATCAAAACGGCAGTCGCAGATCAAGATATCCGCACCCGTATTGATGAGTTCTTCTAATTGATTCGGGGTAATGAGTGGATGCATGGCGCAAGCTCCAGTGGGGCAGTGGACAAGAAAAACTTCAGTCTACAGCGATGGGTTTAAAAAAACACCCAATAAATCCTTGCTGAATGCGTGCTTAAAACTGCATGACGCGTCGATACCATTCATGAAAGTGCTGCATGCCATCTTCCATGGGGCTTTGGTATGGACCAACCTCATTAACGCCACGTGCCAGTAAGGCGGCGCGACCCGCATCCATGCGCTCGGCGATTTCATCATCCTCGATGCAGGTTTCCATGTAAGCAGCCCGCTCAGCCTCCACAAACTCGCGCTCAAACAGGGCGATTTCTTCGGGGTAATAAAATTCCACAATGTTGCGGGTTTTGTTAGGTCCCAAAGGGTGGAGCGTGGAAATACATAGAACGCCTGGGTACCATTCCACCATGACATTGGGGTAGTACGTCAGCCAGATTGCGCCATGGCGGGGCATGGTGTTGCCATGGTGGCGTAACACTGCCTCGTGCCAGTCGCGGTAAACCGGAGAGCCAGGAGAGGATAAGTTTTTATGGATGCCTACGGTTTGCACGCTATGCCAGTCGCCGAATTCCCAGCGGAGATCTTCGCAAGAAACGAACTTGCCAAGGCCTGGATGAAACGGCACGACATGGTAGTCCTCTAGGTAAACCTCGATAAAGGTTTTCCAGTTGTAATTGCACTCATGTACTTCGACGTGATCCAATTGGTAGCCCGTGAAATCCAGATCGCTCGCGACACCGAGATTACCGAGGTCTTTGCGCACATCGCGCGGACCTTCAAATAGTAATCCTTGCCAATTTTGTAAGGGCGATTTACCGAGGTTAAGGCAAGGCTTATCACCAAAATGCGGCGCGCCTAATAGTTGACCTTCCAGGTCGTAGGTCCAGCGGTGCAGTGGGCAAACGATGTTGTCAATCTGACCAGAGCCATTGAGCATGAGCGCTTGACGATGGCGGCACACGTTGGAGAGGAGTTCAATGCCATGTTGATTGCGAACCAATAGGCGACCTTCGTTTTCCGCGCTCAGGGTGCGATAAGAACCTTGCTCGGGAACCATGAGCTCATGACCAACATAGCCTGGCCCCTGCTTAAAAAGCAGTTCCATTTCGCGTTGATACAAGTCAACGTCGAAGTATGCCGAAACCGGCAACTGAAGATTGGACGGCGCAAGCTGCTGCGCGGTAGCCAGATTAGTCATTCTCCCCACCCCCGAAAACGTCAGCCGAAGCTAAGCGGAACAACCAATCCAACCATCGAAGTATCGATATTGGAAAGGAAGGAAGGGATTATACCCATCGATTGTCGTATCTCGCTTTAATATGTAGCCTCAGCCTTTGTGGAAAATCAGGCATGATTTATCCCGGTAGGCTTCAATGTGATGGCCTTTTTATGGGGAAACGCGTTTCATGCCAGCAAAAAAATCCGAAAAAGCCTCCGCCAGCGAAGGGGCGCAAGTCGACCCAGCCCTGCGCTACGAGGATGCGGTTAAGGAGTTAGAAAAGCTCATTTTGGATATGGAAGCCGGTACGTTTTCCCTGGAAGAGACCTTGCTTGCGTATCAACGGGGCGCAGCCTTGCTGAAGCATTGCCAGGGGGTATTGGCTCAGGTTGAGCAACAGGTACGGGTTTTTGAGGCTTAAATACGATGACTTTTCATTTTGAATCATGGCTGCAACAGGGCTCAGGGCGCGCCGAAAACGCTTTGGAGGGCGCGCTGGATTCGGCGCAAGTTGTGCCTCAGCGCTTGCATGAGGCGATGCGCTATGCGGCACAAGGCGGCGGGAAGCGCATTCGTCCGTTATTGGTGTTCGCGGCAGGTGAATTGGGCAACTCCGATCCAGCAATGCTGAATGCGGCTGCCGCAGCAATTGAAATGATCCACGCCTACTCACTGGTTCATGACGATCTCCCCTGCATGGATGATGATGATTTGCGCCGTGGACGGCCAACGGTCCATAAGGCCTTTGATGAAGCAACCGCGCTCTTGGTGGGCGACGCATTGCAAACCAAAGCGTTTGCAGTCTTGGCAGAAGCTCAAGGGCCGGCAGAGATGCGCCTGCAGATGATCGGCGAGTTAGCAGGTGCCTCGGGCTCACGGGGCATGGCGGGCGGTCAGGCAATCGATTTAGAAAGCGTGGGCCGCAAATTGGATTTGACCGTCTTAAAGCAAATGCATGCCATGAAAACCGGCGCTTTATTGACCTGCGCTGTTCGGCTTGGCGGCATTGCAGCGCAACTAGACTCCGCCAAGATGACCCATTTAACCCAGTATTCCACTGCCTTAGGCCTTGCCTTTCAGGTGGTTGATGATGTTCTGGATGCGACCGCGGATAGCCAAACCTTAGGCAAGACCGCAGGCAAAGATGCTGCGGATGACAAACCCACTTACGTTACCTTGATGGGTTTAGACTATGCCCAAAAACAAGCAAAGGAATTGCAGGCAGAGGCCTTGGCGAGTCTTGCGTGTTTTGGCCCTGAGGCTGATGCACTGCGAGCCCTCGCAAAATTGGTCGTTGAGCGCAAGAATTAACGAGCGCCGCGATGAGCACACAACCCCGCTGTATTTGCCCTTTGCTGAACACAATTGAATACCATGACTCTCGAATCCATTAACGATCCCGCTGATTTACGCAAGCTTGAGCGAGAAGCGCTACCGGCACTCGCCGATGAGTTGCGTCAATTTGTGATTGATTCGGTTTCGAAGACGGGCGGACACCTGTCGTCTAATTTGGGTACGGTGGAATTATCGATTGCGCTGCACTATGTATTCGATACGCCGCACGATCGGATTGTTTGGGATGTGGGCCATCAAAGTTACCCGCATAAAATTTTGACCGGTCGCCGTGAGCGTATGAGCACATTACGGCAATTTAACGGTCTGTCTGGTTTTCCGCGGCGCGCTGAAAGTGAATACGACACCTTCGGCACGGGGCATTCATCTACTAGTATTTCAGCGGCTATGGGAATGGCTAGAGCTGCCCAAACGAAGGGTGAGCAACGCGTTGCGGTTGCGATCATTGGGGATGGCGCAATGAGTGCCGGCATGCCATTTGAAGCAATGAATAATGCCGGTGTTTATGACGATTTGCCTTTAATCGTGATTTTGAATGACAACGATATGTCGATTTCCCCAGCGGTGGGGGCGCTCAATCGCTACCTAGCGCGTTTGCTGAGCGGCAATATCTACTCTGCGACAAAAAAGGGGATTGATAGCGTGCTGTCGATAGCACCACCCCTGCGTGAGTTTGCAAAGCGCTTAGAAGATCATGCGAAAGGTATGGTCTCTCCGTCGACTATTTTTCAAGAATTTGGTTTTAATTATTTTGGCCCAATCGATGGACATGACCTCGATGCGTTGTTGCCGATGCTGCAAAACGTTCGTCGTTTGGCGATAGAGGGCGGCGGCCCCCAATTTTTGCATGTGGTGACCCGCAAAGGTCAGGGCTATATGCTGGCCGAAGAAGATCCGGTGCTGTATCACGGACCCGGTAAATTCAATCCACAAGAAGGCATTAAAGCCAGCGCAAGTGGAAAGCAAACCTTTACACAGGTATTTGGTGAATGGTTATGCGATATGGCGCACGCCGATCCCTTACTTATTGGCATCACGCCCGCAATGCGCGAGGGTTCTGGCCTCGTTGAGTTTGAAAAGCGTTTTCCGGATCGGTATTACGACGTGGGGATTGCTGAGCAACACGCAGTTACTTTTGCCGCGGGTATGGCGTGCGAAGGCATGAAACCCGTAGTGGCAATTTATTCGACATTCTTACAGCGCGCGTATGACCAGTTGATTCATGATGTGGCGATTCAGGATTTACCGGTTGTTTTTGCGCTGGATCGTGCCGGCTTGGTGGGCGCGGATGGGGCGACGCATGCAGGCGCATATGACATTCCATTTTTACGCTGCATTCCGAATATGCTGCTCATGACGCCTGCCGATGAATCCGAATGCCGTGATTTATTAACCACAGCCTACCGTCAGCCGCATCCCAGTGCTGTGCGCTACCCACGCGGTTCGGGAGTGGGAACCAAGCCGTCGCCGGAATTGCGTAGCTTGCCGCTTGGGAAAGCGGAGGTGCGTCGCCAATCCACCGCGCCGGCCGGCCGGCGCCTTGCCATATTGGCATTTGGCACCTTGTTGTATCCCGCGTTGGATGTGGGCGAGGCGCTGAATGCAACAGTGGTAAATATGCGTTTTGTGAAACCCTTGGATGTCGATTTATTAAAAACGCTTGCGCAAACGCACGACTGTTTTGTTACCTTGGAAGATGGCTCTATTCAAGGTGGGGCCGGAAGCGCCTGCTTAGAGGCGCTTGCACAACTGGGGATAAATACCCCTGTTTTACAGCTGGGTCTGCCAGATGCATTTATTGAGCACGGCGACTATAGTCTCTTGATGGCTAAATGCGGTTTGGACGCGGAAGGGATCAAAACCGCCATTACAACGCGCTTTCCGGAAATCAACCCGGAGAATTGAGCCAAATTAGGCAAATAAGTTGGTTTTGCCTGAAAATACGGAGATGAACGATATCAATACCGCATTTTTAAAACCCCAGTCGATGCCCGATGTGCAGTCCAAGCGCGATGATCGCGCCTTGCCCATTGAGCAAGTGGGTATTCGGGGTTTGCGTCATCCGCTAACCATTCGCACTAGCCAGGGTTCCTTTCCTACGGTGGGCACCTTTGCTATGGATGTGGCATTGCCAGAGC
Organism: Polynucleobacter sp.; assembly: GCA_030696845.1. Classification (GTDB taxonomy): domain Bacteria; phylum Pseudomonadota; class Gammaproteobacteria; order Burkholderiales; family Burkholderiaceae; genus Polynucleobacter. The sequence goes on along the minus strand of JAUYRJ010000069.1, from coordinate 27,089 downwards.
ATGTTAAGGGTACGCACATGTCGCGTTTTATTGCTCTTCTGCAAGAGCAAGCTGCTGAAATGGACGGGGCTCTTTTGGTATCGATGTCGCGCAAGATGTTGCCTTTGCTAGAAGCAACAGAGGGGTGTATTGAGTTCACCTACACCCACTTTGTTAAAAAAGCCGCGCCGGTTTCTGGGGTTGAAAGTTTGATGGACTACGACGTTACATGGTCGGCAACTGCCATTCAAAATGAAGATGGTCAAATTGATGTTGCTTTGACCCTCCAGGCCGTAGTTCCGGTAATGAGTCTATGCCCATGCTCGAAAGAGATTTCCGATTACGGCGCCCATAATCAACGCTCGCACGTGACGATGTCGGTTGAGCTGGATTCCGCCACAACCATGACGGTCGAAGAGCTGGTCTCTGCGGCTGAAAGTGAGGCATCCAGTGAGCTGTGGGGTTTACTCAAACGGCCGGATGAGAAGTGGGTAACTGAACGCGCTTACGACAATCCGAAGTTTGTCGAAGATCTAGTGCGTGATGTTGCTGGCCGATTAAAGCAAGACTCCCGCATTTTGGCCTTGACTGTGGAAGCGGAAAATTTCGAGTCAATCCACAATCACAGCGCCTACGCTCGGATTACCCTGGATTAATTGGCTTATGCAGCCGTTAAGTCCCAACGGGGCTTAACGTCAAATGCAGGGGTGGGCTCATCCCGATGACCCGCTAACAAACGCAGCGCCCCTGCGAAGGCAATCATGACCCCGTTATCGGTACACAAATGCAGTGGTGGGTAATGCACTGTAAATCCATCAATCTGGGCGCGTTGATTGAGTGCTGCCCGCAGTTGTTTGTTTGCCCCAACACCGCCCGCTAACACCAAATGGCGGCTACCGGTCTGAGCAATCGCTTTTGCCGATTTTTCAACAAGCACAGTCACCAGCGAGTCAACAAACGCCCTTGCGAGATCGGCGTGGAACTGCCCTGTTTCGGCGGAGTCTTTGGGCGCAAAGCGGTTGACTTGGTTCAGAACGGCGGTTTTGAGGCCTGAAAAAGAAAAATCCAAATCCCCCGAATGCAGCATCGGCTTTGGGAGCTCAAAGCGACCGGGAGCCCCTGATTCCGCAAGCAGAGAAACAGCTGCTCCGCCGGGGTAGTCCAACCCCAGAAGCTTGGCTGTTTTATCAAAAGCCTCGCCAGCGGCATCGTCTACGGTCTCGCCCAGTAGCTGGTATTTGCCAATCCCCTCGACTTGCATTAATTGGGTGTGACCGCCCGAAACCAATAAAGCGATAAAGGGGAATTCGGGGGCAGATTCACCCAAAAGAGGGGATAAGAGGTGTCCCTCAAGGTGGTGAACCCCAATCGAGGGTTTATTGAGGGCTAAGGCAAGGGATCGCCCAAAGGCGGTTCCAACCAGCAGCGCGCCAGCCAATCCCGGCCCTTGGGTGTACGCAACAGCATCGATCGCTTGGAGGGGGGTCTTCGCCTGCGCCAAAGCCTCGTCTAGCAGGGGTAAAACCCGCCGAATATGGTCCCTAGAGGCCAGTTCTGGCACAACGCCCCCGTAATCGCGGTGCATGGCGATCTGGGAGTGTAGGGCTTGCCCCAATACGCCATCGCTGGCGGGCCTGCCCGTTTCCCAGGCTGTGGTGTCGTAAACCGCAATACCAGTCTCGTCGCAAGAAGTTTCTATACCTAAAACAATCATTTTTCGTTTAGCCGTGCTAGAATCCGTGATTCAGTTAATTTCGATCATTCGAGCATATACGAGTTAAACCAGCATGACTACAGTCCGCCTCCGCGAAAACGAGCCTTTTGAAGTGGCATTACGCCGTTTCAAGCGCACCATTGAAAAAAACGGCCTCCTGACCGACTTGCGTGCCCGCGAGTTCTATGAGAAGCCAACGGCTGAGCGTAAGCGCAAGAAAGCGGCTGCTGCCAAGCGCCACTACAAGCGCATTCGTAGCCAAATGTTGCCTAAGAAGCTGTACTAAAAGGGCAACCCCAAACAGGCGCTCCATTAAACGAGTCGCTACTCAGCCCGCTGACGGTAATGCGCAGCGGGTTTTTGTTTTTTGCATTGACCTGAATTGATATAAAAAAATTTCAAGGAAATACGATGAGCCTCAAAGACCAAATTACCGAAGATATGAAAAACGCCATGCGTGCCAAAGAGGCCGAGCGCCTCGGCGCCATTCGCCTTTTGCTGGCAGCAATCAAGCAGCGTGAAGTGGATGAGCGGGTGGTGGTTGATGACGCCGGCATCATTGCGATTGTGGAGAAGCTGATTAAGCAGCGTAAGGACTCCATTAGTCAGTTTGATAAGGCAGGCCGCGCGGATTTGGTGGCGATCGAGGCGGCCGAGATGGCGATTTTGCAGGCGTATCTACCGGCTCAATTATCCGAGGCGGAGGTAGCTGCAACGGTTGCTAGTACGATTGCCGAACTGGGCGCAACAGGCCCCCAAGATATGGGTAAGGTAATTGGCGCTTTGAAGTCAAAGCTAGCTGGCAAGGCCGACATGGCGGCAGTGTCGGGCTTGGTCAAGGCCGCGCTCGCTCAATAAACTGCTGACTTGCGTGCTATGGGCATGATCCCTCAATCCTTCATTGCCGATCTTCTCAATCGGGTTGACATCGTTGATGTGGTTGGGCAGCACGTTAAATTAAAAAAGGCTGGTGCAAATTACCAAGGGCTCTGCCCATTTCATCAAGAGAAATCCCCTTCATTTTCCGTTTCGCCAACTAAGCAGTTTTATCACTGCTTTGGCTGTGGCGCGCATGGCTCGGCCATCGGTTTTTTGATGGAATATGCTGGGCTGGGCTATGTTGAAACCATTGAGGAGCTTGCTCGCTCTGCGGGTCTAAGCGTTCCGCGAGAAGAGCGCACCAGTCAGGATGTCGCGCGGCAGCAGCAGGCTATGGCCTTGAGTGAGGTGATGGGGCTTGCGGCAGATTGGTATAAAGCCCAGCTTAAAGGGGCGCCACGCGCAATTGAGTACTTGAAAAACCGCGGCCTCACGGGTGAAATCGCAAAACGCTATTCTTTGGGATACGCACCGGATGGCTGGCAGGGTTTAGAGGCGGTGTTTGGCAGTTATACGGATGATGCGACTGCAAAGCCCTTGCTCGAAGGGGGACTGTTAATTCAGAGTGAGCCAAGCGAGTCCACCCAAACCGCACGGCGTTACGATCGCTTTCGAGATCGGATTATGTTTCCGATTCGTAACCACAAAGGTCAAGTTATTGGCTTTGGTGGTCGCATACTGGATCAAGGCGAGCCGAAGTACCTTAACTCACCGGAGACCCCTTTATTTTCTAAGGGCAATACGCTTTATGGTTTGTTTGAGGCACGCCAGGCAATACGCGCTCAAGAGTACGTCTTGGTTTGTGAAGGCTATATGGATGTTGTCGCCTTAGCGCAGCTGGGTTTTCCCAATGCGGTTGCCACTTTAGGCACCGCCTGTACTGCGAATCACATCCGCCTATTGCTGCGCCAAACGGATCGGATTGTCTTTTCATTTGATGGCGATGCCGCGGGTCAGCGCGCTGCGCAACGGGCCCTAGAGGCTTGCCTGCCCTTAATGTCAGACGATAAAGAAATCCGTTTCTTATTTTTGCCGACCGAACACGATCCGGATAGTTATGTGCGGACCTATGGCGGGCCCGCGTTTGAAAAAGTGATTAAAGAAGCGATGTCGATTTCCAGCTTCTTTTTTAAGATTGCCAGTGACGGTCATGATCTCACTACGCCAGAGGGACGCGCTCAAACGCACCACGCCGCAAAACCCTTATTTTTATCGATGCCACCGATTGCCCTGCGTTCGCAGATGGTGCGTGAGCTTGCGATTCGGACCGCATCCACAGCCCCTGAGCTAGAGGCATTTTGTGGTTTATCTATTGCGCCCGCAGTAGCACTCGGTCCCGCAAGAGGCAGCTTCCCCCAGGCGGGCGCGGTATCAAAAGGCAATGCCACTACCCGTACTCAAAATAATGCCTGGCAGCCCGGTAAGGGCGGCTATTCTAAAAAGACCGCGGCACCCTATATTCCACCACCCAATGCGCCAATGGATTTAGCCGAGCAGATGTTGCGAGTCTTGATTCAATTTCCGCACTTGGGTAAGCAATTGAATGCAGAGCGTCGCGCGCTCGCGCTAAAGGCGGCAGAGTTGCGTTCAGCCAATGCATTGGCGCTGATGGCCGATTTATTAAAAGAATGCGACCGGATGGAGTCATCACCTAGTGACAGTGAGGCCACGGTTGGGTCTGGATCGTTTGCTCTCTTTCAGGAGCAGCTCTCGAGAAGTGAATTTGCTCCCATGTATGACATTTTGCGCAAGCGAGTCATGAGTTCCGATTTGGATGCAGCAGGCGCGGCAGCCGACTTGGAGGGCGCACTCAAAAAACTCGAGCTAATCCAGTTAAAGACGGAAATGACTGAGATTACCGAGCGCATTTCAAGTGGCACTGCGACTGATGCGGACCGGGCGCGGTATCGCGAGCTGGGCGAGCGCCTGAAATTTGCCTAGAAATGAATTGCCTTGCCCGCCTAACAATCGCTTTCTTGGGCTAGTTTTTTTCCTTTTCTGAAGTCAGAAAATACTGAATCGACTATAATCCTCTCTCCAGAGAAAAAAATTGATTTAATTCAGCCACTTGCGCCATTGTTTTGAGCTATTTCCGGCGGGAGGATTAGGCAAAGTTCTGAATCCGTTGATATTGTAATCAATAATGTAAGTGAGCGCTAACATATGCCAAGCACCAAGACCAAGAAGACAAGCAAACCCGTGAAAAATACACCTGCAGCAAAAAAAGCCAAACCTGTAGCCAAAAAGGGTGCTGTGACTGCAAAATCCAAGCCCGCCGCTAAATCCGCACCGAAGAAAGCGCTTGCAACCGCAAAGGGTAAAGCAGTCGCTAAAAAACCAGCGCCAAGCAAAGCTAAAACAGCTGCTAAAGCAGCAGCCAAACCAGCAGCAAAGGCTGCAGCCAAAAAGCCAGCCCCGAAGGCCGCAGCAAAGCCTGTAAGCAAAACAGCCAAACCAGCCCCTAAGGCAGCAGCAAAAAAGCCGGCAACCAAAGCAGCAACTAAGCCTGTGAAAGCAACCGCAAAGCCAGTAAGCAAACTCGTAAAACCGGCAGCAAAAGTGCCAGCAAAGCCAGTCAAAAAAGAAGCGCCAGTAAAAGCGCAGAAGCCAGCAAAGGCAGAAAAAGAGCTTCCGGTCAAAAAAAGCAAGTCAGTTGAATCGCCGGTAGAGGAAAAAGCGAAAGCAAAAGCCAAGACAAAGGTCGAAGCAAACGCCGAAGAAGAGTTGCCTGAAGTTGATCTAGAGGGTGATGCCGACGAAGGCAAAAAAGGCAAGGGCCGCAAAGTAAAAGCAGACGCCGCAGCCGCCGAGTCGGGCGAGGATAATCGCACCGACCGTCAAAAAGCGCGTGATCGTAAGGCAAAAGAAAAGGCGCTCTTAAAAGAGTTTGCCGCTCAGCAGCTCGGATCAGAAGAGCAGCAAGAGTTACGTCGCGCACGCCTGAAGACCCTCATCAAAATGGGTAAGTCAAAAGGCTATTTAACGCACGGCGAAATGAATGATGTGATGTCCGATGAGTTATCGGATGCGGATGCGCTAGAGACCTTAATTGGTTTGCTCAACGATATCGGTATTACCGTTTACGAACAGGCACCAGACGCAGAAACACTCCTCTTGAATGAGAATGGCATTACGGGTACTTCTGAAGAAGAGGCTGAGGAAGAGGCTGAAGCCGCTCTTTCCACCGTGGATTCGGAGTTTGGCCGCACAACCGACCCCGTGCGGATGTATATGCGCGAAATGGGTACTGTCGATCTACTGACTCGTGAAGGCGAGATCGTTATTGCTAAAAAGATCGAGGCTGGCCTTAAAGATATGGTGATGGCTTTATCGGCCTGCCCAGTGACCATTGCCGAAATTATTGATAATGCTGACAAAATCGTTACTGGCGAAATGGAGATTGATCAGTTCGTCGATGGTTTGGTTGACCCAAATGCCGAAGACATTCAGCTGGGTCCGGATGAGCCCGAAGAGGATTTAGAGGCGAGCGAAGGCGATGAGGATGCCGGCGAGGAAGACAGTGGCGGCGGTGGCGGTGGTTCAAGTACCGCTAGCGCAAAGCAGCTCGAAGAACTCAAGCAAATCTCGCTCGAGAAATTCGCCATCATCCGCGCTCAGGCTGACAAAATGCGCCGTGCCTATGATCGCGATGGGTATAACTGCCCTGCCTACATCAAGGCGCAAGAGGCGATTCGTAATGAGTTGCTCGGTTTCCGTTTAACTGCGAAGAGCGTTGAGAAGTTGTGTGACACCATGCGCTCACAAGTAGACCAAGTGTGGAAATTAGAGCGTGGCATCGTGAGTTTATTAGTGGATAAGGTTGGCGTGCCCCGCGGCGAAGTCCTCAAGGATTTCCCCAAAATGTCCATGAACTTAAAGTGGACGGCAAATCTCCTGAAAGAAAACAAGCCGTACAGCGCGTTGCTGGAGCGGAATGTCCCTGCTATTCAGGAGCTACAACAGAAACTGATCGATATTCAGACTCGCGTTGTTCTGCCGCTGCCTGAGCTAAAAGAAGTCAATAAGCAAATGATTGCGGGCGAGAAACGCGCTCGTGAAGCGAAGCGTGAGATGACTGTAGCGAACTTGCGTTTGGTTATCTCGATTGCTAAAAAGTACACTAATCGCGGCCTTCAATTCTTGGATCTGATTCAAGAGGGCAATATTGGTCTCATGAAGGCGGTGGATAAATTTGAATACCGTCGTGGCTATAAGTTCTCCACTTATGCGACGTGGTGGATTCGTCAGGCGATTACGCGTTCGATCGCAGATCAAGCCCGCACGATTCGTATTCCGGTGCACATGATTGAGACCATCAATAAGATGAACCGCATCAGCCGTCAGATCCTGCAAGAGACCGGGCACGAGCCAGATGCGGCGACGCTTGCCCTGAAGATGGAGATACCAGAGGACAAGATTCGCAAGATCATGAAAATCGCCAAAGAGCCAATTTCAATGGAGACTCCAATTGGTGATGATGAAGACTCGCATTTGGGTGATTTCATTGAAGATGGCAATACTTTAGCTCCAGCTGAAGCCGCCTTGCACGATTCGATGCGCGATGTAGTGAAGGATGTTCTGGATTCTCTAACGCCACGCGAAGCAAAAGTGTTGCGCATGCGTTTTGGCGTGGAGATGAGTACAGACCATACTCTTGAGGAAGTTGGTAAGCAATTCGATGTGACGCGTGAACGTATTCGTCAAATTGAAGCCAAGGCCTTAAGGAAGATGCGCCATCCAAGCCGCAGCGACAAACTCAAAACCTTCCTCGAGGAAGATTGATATAAAGACTAACGGGCCCATAGCTCAGTTGGTTAGAGCAGAGGACTCATAATCCTTTGGTCCCAGGTTCAAGTCCTGGTGGGCCCACCAGAAAAGCAAACCCTCATCAGCAATGGTGGGGGTTTTGTCTTTTGAGCGTTAATTTAAGTAACGGTTGTCTTATGAGCTAACCATTTGTGTCTATTTTTTTACTGTTCAGACAATTTAAGTCATATTAGAATGTAAATAAGGCACACTATTTTCATATGTGGACATCATTTAATCCAGTCATGGCACTTAATTAGCTTGCTGTGTAGTGTGTTAAACCTATGCGTAATATTACTATTGGCATCCTTGTATTTCCGCGCTTTCAACTGCTTGATTTGGCCGGTTCGGGCGAACACCACCCCCAAATGGACCCTATTTTGGCTCGCATTGACTGCAGTCAAGTATGTTTCAGACCTAGCTTTCTATGATTTATTAAAAAGAGTAAAAAGAACACATGGAATTCGAAATACCAGAAACCCTGGCCAATGCGCTACTTGGAACGGTCAATGAAGATTCACTGCTTGCTAAGCGGCTGAGCGAGTACGGCCGTTCCCGAGGTAAACGTGTGGTGCCCAGTCACCTTTTCGACGCCGCCTCACTTAATACACTCTACGGCCTGTGCCGTTCGGCCAATGAGCGTGAGCTGATGTTCCAAATGTTGGCGCTGGACAATATCCACGCCGCACCGGCTGCCCGAAAAATCCCCAGCTTGGAGCATCTGATCCCCGGTCTGATCGCTTGGTTGTCGCGTGACCTGATCGATGGCTGGCTCTATAAGCTCGGCAAGGATGGTGTGTTGCTGCCCTGGCTGGTTCATTCCATGCGCTATGTGCAGCCTGTCGATAGTGCAGCTTACGTCATCATCGGTCTACTGGCTAATACCTTGCAGGCCGCAGAACGGGGGCCGGTTACCGATCCGAGGCTAAGGCGTACTGGCATGACCTACAGCATCACCTTTTATGCCGAAGATATTCTGGATTGCACGATTCCTGAATTGATGACGGGTTATGGTTACTTCAAAGAATGTGCGGAATTCAAAAACGAATACGAGACACACTTAAAGCGTTTCATGCAGATGCAGCCGAAGTTTGGTGCGCAGTTTACTGTTTCTGGCGCTGTCTGGATGTCTAGCGAAGGGCCTCGTCCTCAACTCGAATGCATGCGGCTGCAGGCAGGCACAACGGCCCGCTGCGTCAATGACGAAGAGCTGCTGGAGCGCCACTTTGACACCACCGCCGATGCAACCTTCTGGCGCGGAAGCGGTATCAGCGAGGGTTTTGAACGGATTCCCCAGCATTGCTATCTACACCTATTTCACCTGGATTACCACAGCAGCATATGGGCGCATGTGCAAAATGTTCAGGCGTATCGTTACAAGCCAGAATTGCGTGACAAGCTGGTTCTGCCGCATGCTCATCGCGACCTGATTGATATCTTGACCGCTGATCGTAACTTCCTAATGGAGGACATTGTCGAGGGTAAGTCGGGCGGTACAACCATCCTGTGCAAAGGCGAGCCTGGCCTAGGCAAGACGCTGACAGCAGAGGTCTATGCCGAGGTCGTCGAGAAACCACTATACCGCGTACATTCTGGTCAACTCGGCGTGACTGCAAGCTCAGTGGAAGCCAATCTTTCGAAAATCCTGCGGCGCGCGGCGCGTTGGGATTCGGTGCTGTTGCTCGACGAGGCCGACGTCTACATTCGCCGCCGCGACAACGATCTGCAGCACAACGCCATCGTGGCTGAGTTTCTGCGTACCCTCGAGTACTTCAACGGCTTGCTGTTCATGACCACCAACCGTGTAGCCGACATTGATGACGCCGTCTTGTCGCGCTGCATCGCCATCATCCAGTTCGAGACACCGACACAAGTGCAAGCGAAACAACTGTGGAAATCGTTAGCGCAGCAGTTCAACACTGAACTGCCCGATGACCTAGTTGAGCGCTTGACAATAACCTACGCAGCTGCCAGCGGCCGCGATATCAAGGAGTTACTCAAGCTGACGCTCAAGTTTTGCAAGGGTAGGAATTTATTGCTCAGCGAGGAAGCCTTTGCTCAGTGCGCGGCTTTCCGCAGCATCGGTAAGCCCGTCTAAGATGGCAACGTTTGACACGTCTATCCTGGGAGATTCGGTGTTGGGCCGCCTCAGTTTTCGATCCGGAACTGTACCCGACAAGCAAGCCTTACCTGCTGGTCGTCACAACCTGGGTATTGCTAGCGAACGCGATGCTGTATTGATCGTGCCGGACGGTCTGCGGCCTGGAGTTCCAGTCGCTCTGCTCGTGATGTTTCATGGCGCCGGTGGCAGCGCCGACAAAGTGCTGCCATTCTTGATCGACCATGCGTGTCAGCATGGCTTTTTGCTTCTGCTGCCGCAGTCTCAGTTTCCGACTTGGGACTTGGTCGTGGGTGGTAACGGCCCAGACCTAGAGCGGCTGGACAAAGCATTACGCGAAGTGGCGTCACGTTTTTCTATCAATCCATCCCACTTGGGATTTGCTGGGTTTTCGGACGGAGGCAGCTATGCGCTGTCAGCAGGCGTGACCAATGGCGACGTCGTTAGCCACGTGATCGCTTTTTCTGCAGGCTTTATGTCAGTCCTTCAGCAAAATGGCACACCCCGCATCTTCATCGCCCATGGTTTAGAAGACGAGCAGCTGCCAATTGAAACTAGTGCGCGTCCTCACGTAGCCAAACTGAAGGCAGCAGGTTATGACGTAACCTCCTTGGAATTCAGGGGCCCGCACCACATCGAGCCGCCAGTGGTTGCGTTGGCAATTGATTTCTTCCTGAAGCCGACGGCGCAGCTGTAACAAGCCACGCTTAAAACGCAGAAATTCGCGTGGGACCGACAAACAGCACTCAGCAGGGCGGTGATATTGCTAAAGGTCTTGTGTGCTGTTGAAGGTGTAGAGATTAGACGGCACCCGCCTAAGTGCGTAAGCATATGGTGAAGGCATAGTCCAGGGTGTAATGAAAATTACACAAACTGGACTCCTTTGGTCCCAGGTTCAAGTCCCGGTGGGTCCACCAGCAACCTCAAGATACGTACCGGACACATGGTTTACACCTTTATCAATCACGTCCCTTAATCTTTTGGAACCAAATGGATTTTCTAGGCCCTGCACCCGAGAAGATTCCATATCAAAGTTAGCCATATCGTAATGAATCGTCTCCCAACGCTAGGCAGACATACTCGGCGGCCTCTTCAGCAAATTGGATCTAAACAACATGAATTTATTTTGATGCCCACCAGTTTAGGGGGTGGGCCACTTAAGAATGATGCTGTAACGCTAAGTAACTATCAAAAAATTTTATGGTTTGCACAAGCAAGCTCGTTTGGCCACAACCTCAGATATCTAGGGCAATTCACAGTCAATGGAAATAATCTAGGGTTTTCCATGTTAGCTGTAGAGTGAATATAAATTAGGCGCAATTCTTTTTACCATCAAAAATCTTGCCGTAAAACTAAATAGGAGTGAATCTTGAGTTCAAAAAATATATTTAAAGCATTTTTGGCTGCTTGCCTTGCCGCGTCCTCAATAAGTAACAGCATTGCTTGTACGGCATTGGTTTATACGGACGCAAATGGGAATGGATACCATGGCCGCACCATGGAATACAGCGCCAGGGTGCCCACAAATCTAACGTATTTTCCTGCTGGAACAAAAGTAATCTCTGCCACTCCAAGTGGAGCGCAAGGTTTAACGTTTGATACCAAATTCGCGATATTGGGTATGAGTGCAGCAGTTATTGCAGGCGCGAAGCAAGTGTCTTTTGCGGAAGGAGCCAATGATCAAGGTCTGAGCTTTTCCATGAACTGGCTTAATGGCACCACTTCGCCAACAGTAGGCAATGACAATGCTAAGGTTTTGGCAGTCAATGATCTTGGTGCTTGGATCCTGGGTAATTTTAAAACTGTAGCCGAGGTGAAAGCGGCGATGGCGAGTGGTAATACCGAATTTTGGGTACCTGTTTCGAAGTTCTTAGATCCAAATTCACCGCTACCGCAACACTACGCCGTTCACGACAAAAAAGGCGCCGCTATTGCGATTGAATTTACGAACGGTAAAGTGAATGTGTATGACAACCCAGTGGGTGTGATGACCAATGGACCTGAGTTTCCATGGCATCTTCAGAATTTAAGTAACTACACCTTCACGAACGTGGATAAGAATACTGGTCAGCTCGGAAAACTAAAATTAGCGACTCAAGATGCAGGCATTGCATTGACTGCGCTTCCTTCTGCTCAGACATCGCAAGGTCGTTTTGTTAAAGCAGCTTTTTTCGTGAACTACGTACGCAAAGCCAAGACACCAGATGAGGCCATTATTACTTTAGGGCATCTCATGAATAACTTTGATCGTCCTCATGATTTAACAGTGGATGGATCTGGCGGCACTGGCGATGGTGTGCGTAGCAAGAGCACATCAAGCGAAGTGACTGAGTGGACTGTCATGGCCGATCTTTCTCGTAACCTGTATTACGTCCGCAGCATTAATGCATTGAATTGGTCCATGATCGATATGAACAAGCTCAAGGGCGTTAAACAGATTAAATCGGTCTCAACCTACGATGTTGATAAAGCAGGCGCCGATGCATTTAACCTGTTCTACAAGTAAGCGTATTCAGTGATCCTATAAGCCGCTTGATAGCGGCTTATATTTGGGTTTATCGCTTGTAAGCGCCCAAAAAAACGCCTCCATCTGGAGGCGTTTGAACTGCTATTGAATCAATTACATTATCTTAAGAAAAGCTGATCGCCATTGAGGCTGGTATTCGCGTTCAGATCCTTGAATGACACCACCTTAGTTTGTTTCACTTCTTTTAGCTTATTTAAGTCAAATTGGGTGTAATTGAGCGCGTTGATTGTGCGCATTAAATATAAGTTGCGTGATAAATCTTTGAGCACGGTAAAGTAGGTTGACTCTGAAGTTCTTCCTGCAGCCCCCATAGCGGCATTAGCAGCATTGGGGTTATCGACTGTAATGCCCTTGGGTCTATCAAAGTTATTCATCACATGACTCAAGGTAAATAGAGCTTGATCTGGTGTCGATGCCTTTTCCGCAAAGTTTGCATAATAAGCGGCCTTAACAAACCGTCCCACCGAGGTATTGGTAGATGGTAATGAGGCTAATGCGCCGCCAGAATCATAAGCGGTTACATTGAGTTTATTGAACTTACCTGTGTTTTTGTCGACATTACTCAGGTATGCGAAGTTATTCATATTCTCGACATGCCATGGGAATGGAGGCTCATTTGTCATTACGCCTATCTTATTGTCATAAATTTGGGTTTTTCCACCATTCCACTCGACAACCACGGAGCCGCCTGATTTGTCATAAATCGCATAATGAACTGGAGTGATCATATTTCCGTATGCTGCAATGCGGGGCAGCCAAACTTCCGCCTCTTTATTCTGTAATGCTCGCTTGAGTTGCTCCACATTTTGGAAGTTTCCTAATGCCCAGGTCGGAAAATCAACCACAGACAGGGCTTGCGAAGCGGGCACAGTGATTGTGGTTTCAGAATTTAATGTGTAGAAATTAGCAGTGATCGACATACCCTGGTCATTGGCGCCCTCATGAACTGTCTCTTGCTTGGCATTCGGGGTCATGCCTTTTAAGGTGGTGGTGAGGATTCCATACTTGGTATTAAAAGTCATACCCTGCTTGTTATCGGGTGCAACCGACTCAATCCGGGTGCCTGCTGGCCAGTAGGTCAAGGAATCAGGCTGTTGGTATGGAAACTCGTTTGCCCTACCTTGATAAACGTTTCCGTTTTTATCTGTAATCGCTAGTACTGTACATGCGTATGTATTTGCGATGGAATAGGCCAGTAGGCAGGATGCAACCACTACATTAAATAATTTTTTAGTTTTCATGATCAACCTTTTTAATCGTTATTACTGTAAATAGAATAAATAACTGTTAAAACGATAACCATTAGCTGTATAGCTAATAACTATTGCCGGAATTTAAATCCAGTTTGAGGGGATTATGCTAATTTTTATAGGCATATCAATCTGGAAAATAATCCGCCCCCGAAAAAATCCTTCTTTTTCAGACAAAATAAAGCGGTTTTTTAATGAATAGACCGCATATTAGGGTAATTATTATTAGCTTTATAGCTAATACACTAATTGTATGAATGGGGGCATTATTCCAAGAAATTATTATTTTTTGGGAGCTATCACCATAGATCAGAACGCTACAGCTAGTCGTCAGCCCGTAACGAAAGTACTAGCCGGATATTCGAATGCGGAATATCAGGCATTTTTTGACAACTACGACTACCAAACGATGTTATCGGGTGGTGACCTTGCATTGTTTGCCAATACGCGTATGGCCTTGATGATGCATACCGCGATCGTGTCACCTAGTAAGGTCTACGCTCCACTACCCAGCGAACCCATTCCAGCGATTGGAGAGATCGAAGCGCAAACCGTTTTAGGAAAGTTGTCGCTAGATGATTACCTCATAAACCCACAAAGTTACATTCAGGCTATCGCTATTTCTCATAAAGGCAAAGTTGTTTTTGAGCGCTATCCCGGCATGAAGCCAACGGACAGTCATCTCTGGGCGTCAACAGCAAAGCCCGTTACCGCCCTGCTGATCGAACATCTGATCGATGCAGGAAAGCTTGATCAGAACATGACTTACGGTGAGTACGTCCCAGATTTTTGCGGCACAGCGTGGGAGCACATCAAAATTATTGATCTGATGAATATGGCTTCGGGCCTGAATGTCGGCGAGAATGATGTCACACGGCATGATCCTCACTCCGTCATGGCGCGCCTCTATCACTCCGAGTTCGGCTCTCCAGATCCGATCACCAACAAGGTCGAGACGACACGTACCATCATGAAGACTGCGGCAAAAATATGCGAGCCCGGTACACAGTTTGATTACAGCTCAGTGATTACACAGTCGCTTGTCATCCTTATTGAAGAAGTGACTGGCAAACGGTTTTCGGATGTGGCAGATGAACAGATTTTCTCGCACATGTCACTGGAAAACGATATCCAGATCAATCTTTCATGCGCGGACTCCCTAGAGCTTGGTCATGGATTCCTTTCGAGCCGCCTGCGTGATCTGATGCACTTTGGCATGCTTTATACGCCAAGCTGGAAAAAGATTTCTGATAAGCAAGTTGTTTCCGATGCGGCCCTTCATCGCATACAAAAAGAGCTTCCAAGCCACGAGGCCTTCATGAGTGGATATGACGGACCGCGCTTTATGGCAAATTTGGGTGACTACGTCATCAGTAATAATCGTCAGTGGGATGCTGTTTTTCCTGATGGTGACATGATGAAGTTAGGTTATATGAGCCAAGGCCTTTACGTTTCTCCAGGTAAAGATTTGGTCATTGCTTATTTCAGCACCAATACTGACATAGGACCGAATCAGGCCTATATGAGACCGATTGTGGAGTCAGGATTATTTGATAAGTAAAAGATGCTTTTGAGGAACTCATGTTATCCATAACCCTTGCTAGTTTTATAGCCGTATTTGCGGCCCTGTTTCCTGTGATTAATCCATTGGGAGACGGGCCCATCTTTCTGAATATGGTTCAAGGATGCACGGAGGAGGTGCGTAATAAATTAGCGAGAAGTGTAAGTATTAATTGCTTTTTCATGCTGCTAGCCTCCATGTTGATCGGCCCGCAACTATTATTGTTTTTTGGAATATCCCTGCCGGCACTCAAGCTGGCTGGCGGAGCGGTAGTGATAGCGATGGGCTGGAAACTTCTCAATCAGAAAAGCGGATCGGATAAGAGCGCTAGCGGATCGATAGGCATTACGGATGAAACAGCGGAAAGTAGCGCCTTTTTCCCACTAACCATGCCGCTAACGGTTGGACCTGGTTCTATTGCTACTGCAATAGCTTTAGTGGCTGGGCATCAAAGCGAAAAAGGGTTTAACCTCGCCGATGACTTGCCTGCAATAGTAGGAACTTTATTGGCGCTTTTTGCGCTGTCGCTCTCTATTTACTTTATTTATCGTGAGTCATCTGGAATTCAGCGATTGTTTGGTGTCAATGGAACCAATGTATTAATGCGTCTTTTTGCATTTATCTTGCTGGCTATTGGAGTGCAAATTTTCTTGGGTGGTATTAGTGGTTTTGCGCTTGATTTGAATAAATTGATGCCTATCCATCAATAGGTAATTTTCCAAATCATAAAAAAAGATTTGTTTAAGCTCCATATCGCTTGAATAAGGAATAAGAAGTAATGCCAGATACAAACCAAAATAATGAGTTGAATTTCAGGATTAAACATACTAATTACATCATTACGAATGTCGAGCGGACAGTCAAATTTTATAGTGATGCGTTCGGGATGCGATTATTAGAGCGTGTTGATGCAGATGATTTGAGACTCTCATTGCTATTCATCGGTTATGGGGATATCGAAACTACCACGACACTGGAGCTTACCTATAATTGGGATGCTAAACCGCTTGATATGGGCGTTGGTTATAAGCATATTTGCATTGGTACCAATGATGTTGTTAAAGCGTTTGATAGAGCGATTAATAGTGGCGCTTCCGTTGTACTAAGGCCATTTACACCTTCTTATGCAGATCGAAAAATAGCTTTTGTGCGGGATCCAGATGGCTATGAAATTGAATTAATGCAAGATCAATAAATAATAATCAAAGTAAGATTTGATATGAATAATTTAAGCCTCTTTAATTTTGTTATGGAAAAGCTTCAGGTCCGTAGCGTTTATCCGGAAAAAATACAACTAGATGCTGATGCGCTTATTTTCTTTCAGCCCTTAACTATCGGTGCGCAAATTTTTTTAGGTGACTTAGAGGGTTTGCGCTGCAAATGCATCAAGCGATTTTAGGTAAGTAATTTCAAACTGTGCCGCTCATTTAATTTGTAATTTTATAAAGCATCAACCTGATATAGGAGACTTTTATGTGTACACGGGCTTTGTATGTTGGAGATAATAATTTAGTGCTTACTGGCCGCTCCATGGACTGGGGCGAGGATATGCATAGTGATCTGTGGGTATTTCCGGCTGGTATGGCTCGTAACGGGTCATGCGGTACGGGCTCTTTGGAGTGGACTTCGAAATATGGAAGCGTCGTTACCTCGGGCTACAACATTGGCTCAGCAGATGGAATCAATGAAAAGAGTTTGTGCGGAAATTTATTGTACTTAGCGGAATCGAATTACGGCAGCCTAAATGGCAAGGCCCCCATTTCAATCACCATGTGGTTGCAGTATGCATTGGATAACTACGCAACAGTTGCGGAAGCGGTAACAAGCCTTCAAGCTGAGCCTTTTAGGATTAAATCGCCTATTTTGCCTAATGGCCGTGCAGCCAGTTTGCACTTATCGCTTTCTGATTCCAGTGGCGACTCGGCAATTTTTGAATACGTCGATGGAAATTTAACCATTCATCATGGCAAGCAATACCAAGTGATGACAAATTCACCCATCTTTGATCAGCAGTTGGCTATCAATGAATATTGGAAGAGCATTGGGGGTAATGTTTTCTTACCAGGCACGATCAGCGCTGCCGATCGGTTTATTAGAACCTCTTATTTTATTGGCATCATTCCGAAATCCATTGATAAGAATTACATTTCTGCCGTGCCAGAACAGAAATTGCAATATCAGGCAGTGGCATCCGTTATGGGAGTCATGAGAAGTATTGGTGTTCCGCTGGGAATCACTACGCCGGATAAGCCCAATATCTCATCTTCTATTTGGCGGACGGTCACCGATCATCAGAATATGGTCTATTACTTTGATTCCGCCACCACACCGAATACGTTTTGGGTGGAATTAAAGGATATGGATTTTTCAAAAGGAGCGCCAGTGAAGAAGTTGGCGATTGCCGGAGGTAAATACTATGCAGGAAATGCTGCAAGTCAGTTCATGCCTGCAGAGCCCTTTGCTTTTGGATCGGCTTAAGGAGTATAGGTGTCTACGAAACCGTGCATATTCACCAATAAAACTAGGGTTTACCATGAATGCATTAGCCTTTAGGCTAATTGCCAAAGAATGTATTAAGCATTGAAATAGCTGGTAATTGGGCCTTCTGTCGGCCTCACTCTATAGGTTCAAAACCATGTTTAAAGTTCAAAAAATAGCATTTGCATCCGCTTTAGTTTTTTTTCTGGGTTCAGCGAGCGCTGAGTCTGAAATAAGTCCAATCCCAAAGGTCACCAATGAGTGGCGTTCATCCATCACTCCATATGTATGGGGGCCTGGACTCATGACAACGGTAAAAAACAATAACGGGCCCGTAAGTAGTGCGGATTTCTCCATGGGTCAGGTGTTAAGCAACCTTAAGTCAGGAGTGATGGGTGCCTCGGAGATACATAAAGGCAAATGGGGGGTAATGACCGATATGTTCTTTGCGACCCTGCAAAATACGGGCTCATTTAATGCAACCGACTCTACGGGAAGCGCCAGGGTTGCGGATAAGATCACCTTGCAAGCCACGGTCCTCACAGGTTCTGCCTTGTATACGGTAGTGGATACCAAGGACCTGAATATGGATGTTCTGCTGGGTGTGCGCGCCGCTTTTGCAACAGCTTCCCTAAGCCTGAATGATCGTGCGACCAGTGTCAATGCCAGCACCACATTTAATACGATCGATCCGATTGCCGGCTTTAAAGGGCGCTACCGTTTGGCAGACTCGACTTGGTATGTCCCTTTCTATGCGGATGCGGGCGGTGGTGGCGGCACTACCAGTTTGACATGGCAGGCGATGTTGGGAGTGGGTAAGGCTATTACGAACTCATTTGATGTTTCCTTGGTTTACCGTGCCCTATATGCTGATTTACGGGGCGAAGGATCGGAGATGAAGGCAAACCTCAAGGGGCCGCAACTGAATCTGACCTTTAATTTTTAATGTAGTAATGCATGGTTAGTGGAAGTGTGAATGTGGCATTTCAGTAGTAGGCAGCACTCCTGTTATGCAATGCGCATGATGGTGTCAAAACGTTTTTAATAGGGAAGAAAATGATGAAAATGAAGTTATTAAGTCTTATCGCCATGTTGGGATTGGTGGCGTGTACCGTTCCCGTTACGCCGCTCGAGATTCAGCAGGCGCAATTTCCACCTCAGCCCAAGCAAGCTGAGATTGATAAAGAGGTAAATGCGTACTTAAAAGCGAACATCAATAAACCCGATGAAGCGCAAAAAATATGCGCCCCTCCCCGTAAGGCATGGGCAAGGCAGAATACGGATAAACCCGCTAATTTTGGTTGGTTAGTGGTGTGCGATGTTAACGCCAAAGATAATGCGGGCAATTTTACGGGCGTTAAAGCCTATATGTTCTTGTTTACTAAAACAGGCAATATGGCATACGATCCGACTACGTTCGTGAGCAACATTAATGATCATGTCCAGTTCTTGGATTTGATTGGCAAATAAAGCGCATTGAGTGGATTTCATATAAGCCACCCTCGGGTGGCTTATTTATTTTGGTGTAGGGATACTTCAATTTAAACAGCCGCATTCAGAGTACCCGCATCACTTGAGCAACCCCTACAGCCCTGTTTTATCTACTCACGAGATCGTATACACTGTGCTGTGCGCATGCCAATACGATTAGCGCAGTGTATGCATTATTCAATTCCGATCGGAAATCCTTTGTATTGAATCTGCCCCTAAACCATTACATGCCATCCCGCCTTACATACCTCGCCTTAATGCTCATCGGATTGCATTCGTTTGCCTTTGCGCAATCAAAAGGTAGCACCATGAGTTCGACGGCAAAAGCGGCAAAGAATATGCAAAATCCCTTGTACCCTCAAATTCAGGTGCCGATAACGTATAACTACAACCAAAATTTGGGCGCCAATAATTCGGTGCAGCAAGGTGAATATTATGTGGCACCGATTATTCCGATTGAATTGACTTCTAGCATGCAGCTCATAGTAAACCCCATGTTTACCTACAATCGCAATGCCAACGATCCGCAGTTAACCAATCAAGTGCAGCCCCTTCAATTGGCGACATTTTTTGCTCCCGTGTTGGTGGGTGATTGGTATGCTGGAATCGGACCTTATATACAGACTCCCGCTTCCAATATAAATAATGGCCCAAAACAAACGGGTATGGGAGTATCTGCGGGCGTGTTCTATACGCCAGGTAATTGGGTTATTGGTGGGGCAATGTTTAATTCGTGGGGGGTAGGAAGCAATACCTCGGGCGGAACCGCCAATATCTTAAATGTTCAGCCAACTATCTCTTACACAACGGATGATGCGTGGACATTTAATTTATCCAGTCAAATTGTGTATAACTACTCGCCTCAAAGCGCTACCAATCAACTGACCTTCAGTGGTGGAAAAACAGTTAATGTATTTGGTTACGCATTGTCTTTGCAAGTGGGACCCACTTACATGGTCACCACAACACCAACCAGCGCAAAAGGTTTTGGTGGTTACCTCGGTATTACGGCTTCATTACCAAAGTAGTAGATTTGCCGCAGTGCTAGCGGTGCTGATTAGCCTCACTTACTTGAATGCGCTCTAGTTTATCTAATAAATTTAACAAGCGTGTTCTAGTCGCTTCAGGAAATGGGGTGCTGGGCTTCTCTTGTTGAAGCAGGTATTCCTCATCTTCTAGCTGCCTTACTATTTCTAAGGTTTCTTTTT
This sequence comes from Polynucleobacter sp., assembly GCA_030696845.1. Taxonomy (GTDB): domain Bacteria; phylum Pseudomonadota; class Gammaproteobacteria; order Burkholderiales; family Burkholderiaceae; genus Polynucleobacter. Next base: position 7,077 of record JAUYRJ010000069.1, on the reverse strand, counting down.
TGGGTTGGTCCGTCAGTTGATAAAAATTAAAGTAGATAACCAGCAGGCTCAATTTTTCAATATCTGGGCTGACCGGCGTTTTGCTTTGGAAAACACTTTTTAATGCAAGCTCAGCTTCGCCGCACGTGGTAGCTTTGCGCAAAAAATACTTCATGTTCTGAATGCGGTTACTAATTTCAAATTGGTGGGTAATCACCTGCGTATGGTTTCGTAATTTCACCTCGTAGTGGTGCTGTGTTGCTTGATAAGCGCCAGCACCACCAGTAACCAAAACCGTCGATAAAAACCACATGCCCACATTGCTGTTCAGCAGCTCATTTACCTTGGCCCAAATGTTGTGCTCTATTTTTTCTACTTCTTCTTTAATGGCGCCAATATCCTCTTTGATTTTGGATGAAATTTCGTGTCGATAGCGCTCTTCCGCCTCAATGAGTTGTTTTTTTTCTTCAGTCAGCATGGTTTTCTTTCGAGCGGGTTAATACTAAGAATAATGGCTATTTTCCAATAGACTATCTAGTAGTGGCAATGTGTAAAGTGGGTTCATTTCGTATAAAAACCCCGTTTTAATGGATATTAGCTTTAGAGCTAATATAAATGGTGTAATTACTAGTTATCATTAATAATGGTCATTATCAGCGAAAGTGCCGCAATAGGGTCGCCAATATCGGTTCGGTTTTGCAGTGCGTGTGCCGTACCCTTTCCCATGTAACGAATGATTTTGATAGGTCAACAATACATCGGCCAGTCTGCCGGATAACGCAAGTAAAGCCACATCCATTGAAAAATAAAGTATGTTTATTTCAAGGACAGTAATCTATTTGCCAGAACCGATGCAACAGAGCTATTTTTGAACTGTTTTTTATAACCGGACTAGTTCGCCTCTTTAGTCCAAACTCAGGAGTTTTTTTTATGTCTTATTTAAGAAAAGTTGTATTAGGTTTGATGCTTCCAATTTCAATGCTCAGTTTTAATGCGCTGGCAGCAGATCCCCCCAAAAAACCATCGGGCACAGTTAGCATTAATGAAACCCAATTTGCGCTCATTATTGGTGGCAGCACGGGTGGTGGTGTTCTGACTTATGAAGGCAAGAAGCACCCTTTTAAAATTAGCGGAATTAGTTTGGGTGCAAACGTGGGTGTCTCGAAATTATCCGCCGTTGGCGAGGTATATGACCTGAAGGAACTCGCTAAATTTCAAGGAACCTTCACGAAGTTGGAGAGCAGCATTACCTTGGGCGGTGGAGTGGGCGGCACTATTTTGAAAAACGAAAATGGGGTCATTATGCGTTTGACCAGCACTTCTGAAGGCCTTCAGTTAAATCTCAGCACCAGTGGTGTAACAGTGAAGTTTGACAAGTGATCGCCGATATTTTTGTGTAAAAAAGCCACCTTCGGGTGGCTTTTGACTTTAGTAATGCCAAGCAGAATAACTTACCGTTAAACTAACCAAGCCGTTGTACTATAAAAATAGTAGATTAAAACCGATTGCGATTATTTAAATAAACATGCCGCGTAATTTCAGTGCTTATGAATCCCATTATCATCTGTAATCAGTGCGACTTGATACAGCAAGAATCCGACCTACAGGACGGAGATAAGGCGCTTTGTGGTCGCTGTGGCACCGTTTTATATCGCTTTGAAACTCGAGGTCTAGAGCACAGTTTAGTATTTGCCATCACCGCCGCCATCCTTTTTTTGATTGCCAATGGCTTTCCCATTGTGACCATTAGCTCGGATGGGCTAACGAATTCAACCACCTTGATTGGCGCCGCCGATCGCTTAATTCGAGATGGTATACCTAGCATTGCGATATTAGTATTTACTACGACATTCATCATGCCCGCCTTACTCATTGGATCCTTGATCTATTTATTACTGCCGCTCAGTTTCGGTAAATTACCCTACGGTATGGCGATGGTCTTTAGGTTATCGCATCTGGTGAGACCATGGGCCATGATTGAAGTCTTTATGTTGGGCTTACTCGTAACGGTAACCAAATTAAATGCATTTGCGTCAGTCGCTCCGGATGTTGGATTGATTGCATTTGCACTGTTAATGATCACAGTAACGGCTGCCGCAGCCAGGTACGATCCCCATGAATTCTGGAGGCGGGTAGAAATGATTAAACCGCTTCAGGTAGCTGCATGAGTACCGGACTTGCCCAGCAAATCATCGGGTGTGAAGCCTGCGGTTTGGCTCAGCATGCCTCATCTAGAGAGGGCCCTTTGAAATGCATGCGCTGCGGCTCTTCAATGGAGTTTCGTAAGTCAAATAGCATCAACCGTACGTGGGCTTTAGTCATAGCCGCTTATGTACTCATCATTCCTGCTAATTTAATGCCTGTAATGGCGACTGGCTCTTTATTTGGAACGGAGCGCGATACTATTTTTAGCGGGGTTGTTTTCTTATGGACGTCTAATTCTCAGGTTCTGGCTCTGATTTTATTCTGTGCCAGTATTGTGATTCCGTTTGCAAAATTGTTTTCACTTACTTTCCTGCTGATTTCAGTGCAGCGTCGATCCACATGGAAGCCGCGCTTCCGTGCCAAGCTATATCGCATAGTGGAGGCAATTGGTCGCTGGTCGATGATCGATGTTTATGTGGCAACCATGCTAACTGCCTTAGTGCAGTTTGGCAATATGATGTCAATACGCGCCGGCTTAGGCGCTATTGCATTCGCTACAGTAGTAGTTCTGACTATTTTTGCTGCACGTAGTTTTGATCCCCGTCTAATTTGGGATGCCGCCGATCGAACGAATAATAATGAAAAAATGAGGAATTAAATGCCTAAGCCTTCTCCAGCAAATGAACTCTCTGATTTACCTACGGTGGTATCAAAGTCAAAAAAACGCTGGGCACCGCAGCTGATTTGGATCATCCCTATTATTGCGATAGTGGTGGGTTTAAATTTAGCGTACAAAGCAGTGGTTGATCGTGGGCCAACCATTAGTATCTCGTTTAAATCGGGTGATGGGCTAGAGGCTGGTAAGACAGTAGTCCAATACAAAGGCGTCAATATTGGTCTCGTTAAAACGGTCATCCTATCGGAGAATCACCAGGAGGTAATCGCAACAGTACAGCTCGGAAAAGACGCGACTGACTTCGCAAAAGAAGGCACGCGGTTTTGGGTGGTGCGTCCGCGCATTACCAGTAGCGGGGTTTCTGGCTTAAGTACTTTGTTGAGCGGACCCTTTATTGCGGCTGAATTGGGTGAATCTTCAGTAAAGCAAGATCAATTTGTTGCATTGGAAGTCCCGCCTATCTTAACTGCTGGAGTTCCAGGGCGTGAATTCATATTGAAAGCGCCCACCCTGGGTTCACACGATGTCGGCACTCAAGTATTCTTTAGGCGCTTAACCGTGGGGGAGGTCATAGCGTATGACCTGGATAAAAATGGCAAAGATATCTCAATGAGGGTATTTATTCATGCGCCATACGATCAGTATGTGACTACCAATACGCGTTTTTGGAATGCCAGCGGTATCGATTTGACGGTTGGCGCAACCGGCATTCAATTGCAAACGGAATCCTTAGTATCCGTGATTGCGGGTGGCATCGCATTCGAAACGCCTCAAACTAATCATGATTCCTTGGTGAAATTGAATCTTGCTCCAAATACAGATGGGAACACCAAGCATAGCGATAGTTCAGTCAATAATCGCGCGCAAGCGGACAGCGTATTCCCACTCTTCCAAACGCGCACATTGGCAATGCGGCAACCCGATTCGGTTGCTGAACGCTATGTCGTTGACTTTAAACAATCGGTACGCGGATTGTCAGTCGGCGCTCCGGTGGAGTTTCGTGGGGTCAATATTGGTGAAGTGGTCAGTATTGGTATGGCCATTGACCCCAAGACGTACGAAATTGTGCAGCCTGTAGAGTTATTTATTTATCCAGAGCGGGTTCAAGCACGTTCTCTGGTAACAGGCAAAATTGTTCCGTTTCCAAAAGATAGAAAGGAGCAACTACAGCGCATTAAAAAGTTTATTGACAAGGGCTTGCGTGCCCAGTTACGCAACGGCAGTTTGTTAACGGGCCAACAGTATATTGGGATCGATTTCTTTCCCGATGCGCCTAAATATCAATTTGATATTTCGAAAACGCCACTTGTGATGCAAGCCGTTCCAAGTGAATTTGATAGTTTTGAACAAACGTTGGCGAGCTTAATTAAAAATACCGATCGATTGGTTAAGCAAATCGATAAAGAAATTGGCCCTGAGCTGAGCCAAACTTTAAAAAATATAAGCGCAATGACTGCGAATGATTCTGCATTGCAGACCGATATACGGGATTCGCTACGTGAAATCAGTAAAGCAGCCGGATCAATCAAAACACTAACCGATATGCTGGATCAACAGCCTCAATCCGTGCTGTTTGGTAAACCAACAGGGGAATCGAAATAATGAAATCGTTCTTATCAATCGCCTTGCTTGGGCTTCTTGTTTCTGGCTGCGGTAGTTCACCTAAATCGACGTATTACACATTAAGCGCTCCGCCGATACCTGCAGAGTCAAATACAAATAAAACTCGCATTATGGTTGGCCCGGTAAGTTTGCCTGAATTAATCGATCGACCGCAATTGGTTGTGCAAGTTAGCGCCAATGAGGTGGCATTGCAAGAATATCATCGATGGGCGGGCTCTCTCAAAGGGAATATTGCTAATGCAATCGTAGCCAATTTAGCGCGTGATCTAGCCACTTCGAATGTCTGGAGTTTTTCGCAAAGTACCCAGTCTAATTATGATTACCAGATAGTGGTCGATGTGCAGAATATAGATAGCAAATTGGGCGATAGTGTCTTGGTCGATGTTCTCTGGACCATACGACCCGCAGCAATGGCCTCTAAACCACGGTTTATGAATACGGGCGCGAGTAAGCCAAAATTGATGATGGGCCGCTCTGTGGTACGCGAGCCCGTCACGGATTCTCAAATCGAGTCGCTTGTTGCGGCTCAAAGTCGCGCTTTTGCAAAAGTAAGCAAGGAAATTGCTGGATCTATTCCATAGAGATTGCCTTTTTAATACTTTGATTGGAAATGTTATGAGTGTCGCTTTAGCTAGTTCCGAGTTATTGGTAAGGGAGTCGCTTTTTGGGCTCGGTGTCATGTTTATCGCGATGACTTTGAATGTTTATGTTTTTGCGTCGATTGCGATGCTGTACCAAAACCGCCTTCAAAAGTCGCGCTACCTTGGCAGGCACATTGAAGTAATGCGATACGCTGCATATACTATGTTGCTGGTCGTTGGTATGTCTTTTTCTCTCACGGTGTGGGTTGTGGCACTCAATTTATTTGAGGTTGTAGTAGATTGGCAGAAGGCAACCTTGTTAACCTTTAGCTTCTTTACCTCCGTGGGTAATTTCACAGTAGATCTTCCGTTTGGTTGGCGCTTGATTCCTTCATTAATCGCCTTTTCCGGCTTATTCGCGTTTGCTGGGGCTACCGCTATCGCAATTGGAATGGCTCATCAGCTAATGAATCACCTTGATAAACATAAGGCCTTTCATTAATAAATTGATTAGTTCTTTGATTTATTAGACAGAAGAAGTGTCTACTAATTTTTTAATCAGCGAATGATGCTGATCGCAATACCTTGCAATCTCGACTAATGTATTTAAACCAAGCTTATTTTTAATACTGGCTCGATGCCATTTAATTGTGCGAAGGGTGACATTAAGCATGTTGGCAATTTCATGCTGTCGGTATCCTTGACCTAAAAGCAGTAAGACTTGTGCTTCACGTTGGCTAATCGGCATCAATGTCGCATGATTATTTGCCGATAGGTTGGCCAGTGGTATTGCGCTGGACTTCTCAAACAGGATCTGAAGTACTTCACTCACCTTGGCTCCTGTAAAGGGCTTTAGTAAGAAATCGACCGCTCCACCACGCCAGGCGTCAATAATGTCCGCCTGCTGCGCATTGCCGCTGGTGAAAATGATGGGATAGGCGATGTGCATTTCCCTTAATCGGTTTTGCAATTCGACCCCGTTCATGCCGGGCATTTGAAAATCCAGCAGAATACAGGTCTTGATTTCATCTTTAAAGCCATAGTCATTTAAGGACCGCAGAAATGCCTCGGCGGAGTTAAATGAAACAACAAGGTACTCTCTTGCAAGCCAGTTCGATAGGCTCTCTCTGAGGGCGGCATCGTCTTCAACCAGTATGACCCGTGATCGCATCTTATGTGCTTCCTGTTTCGCTTAGCGGAATCTGAATCTCAAAACAAGCGCCACCACGCGCATGATTGAATGCATTAATTTTGCCGTTCTGCCGCTCCATAATTGTTTTGCTCAACCAAAGGCCGACCCCAATTCCATCGGGTTTGCTTGTTTTATAGAGTTCAAATAAAGATGAAAATGCATTTGGGTCAATGCCCGCACCACTGTCGCTCACCGTGAGGCTTGCATATCCACTATTGACTTTAATTGTTATGACGATTTCGCGAACGGTTGGATTGCTAGCATCGATGGATTCAATCGCATTATTAAAGAGATTAATGAGTACTTGTTGCAATTGAACGCTGTCACCAAAAATAATGGGATTAAATTCATAATGTTGGGTGAGGGTGATTAACTTAGATTGCAAGGTCGGCTCGATGATTTCGAGAACTTCATTGCAAACCTTTTGTAGATTGATCGACTTGAGCTTTTCAGGCTTAGACCTGAATAACTGCCTCAAATTTTGAACTAAGCCTGACAGTTGATTGGATTGCGTATTAATTTTATCTAATGAAGCTAAGGTTTGAGCGTTATGGGGTGATGGAGGCAAATCCCTGCGAGCGGTTTCAGCCAAGATCGCAATCGTGGTCAAGGGCTGACTCAGTTGATGGGCGAGAGAACTGGCAAGCGCACTAATTCCAATAAATCGGTTTGAGGCAATTAGGCCTTGCAAAAACTGGTTTTTCTCCTGTATTGCTTTGACAAGCGGTTGATTTAATACGTTCTTACTTGAATTTAAATCATCCACCCAAGTAATTCGAAAGCCAATGTAAGTCATGTAACGAAAGCTGCCTAAGATAATAAAGAGAGTGTAGGCAAGAATGGCCAGTACGGTTGGCTCATCCCTTGGAATAATGGGGGTA
>JAUYRJ010000007.1 GCA_030696845.1 Polynucleobacter sp. | reverse complement strand
GGAATTGGTGCAGATTCATGAATAAAGTCCTTATATATCATTAGCGATATAGGAGCTAAATTCTAAATTAGTTTTAGGTATTTAGGATCGCGAAACCCATTTGAGTCCAGCAATCGCCAGCAGGAAATAGACCAAGGGCGGGGTTAATGCAGTCAAAAAGGCGGGCCAGGCGCCTAGTAAGCCCACATTCGAGAAGAGCGAGTTAAAGAGCTGAAAGCTCATGCCTAGCATGATGCCGCCAAATACCCGAATGCCCACGCCGCCAGCGCGTACTTTGATGTAAGCAAAAGGCAGCGCAAGGGCGAGCATGACGAAAATAATAAAGGGGTAAATGACCTTTTTCCAAAATGCGATCGCATGCCGCTGGATATCTTGTTTGTTTTCCGTCAGGTGATTGATGAACCGGCCCAGGCTATAAATCGACATCCGCTCAGGGTTGATTAAGAGTACCCCTAAAATTTGTGGCGTCACTTCGGAGGCCACCGTCATGGACGATTTTTGGGTTGTGCTAGCGGTGTAAACAGGGTCCAGCGGATTCTTGGGTTTGACTTCTTTGAAGCGTGTCTCAACTACATCATTGAGTTCCCATGACCCCGATTCATCAAAACGACCTGATTCAGCATTGCGAATCGATAAGAGGCGATAGGCATCGTCAAACTCATACATGCGAATATTGCGCACCTGCTGATCACGCTCAATGCGTCCCACATTGATGTAACGTACGCCCGGTCGAATAGGGCCTGTGCCGTCCGCATCGCGTAATTGGTCTTTGACCCACACGCCCGAGCGGAACTGTGCGGAAAAGCTCGAGCCCAAGGCTTTCATGCGCATGCGATCTGAAACCGATTCTGCATAGGGGCCTAGCCATTCGCTCATGATTAAAGTGAGCACCACAATCGGTAGTGAAATCTTGCCCAAGGTAATGAGGCCGCGGCGGATATCAAGTCCCGCAATTCGGAAGATCGTGAATTCAGATTGGCTGGCTAACATTGCAAACACGTAAATGCTTCCAATTAAGCCGGCAATTGGAATGATCTCGACAATTCGGCTAGGCGCTTTAAGTAATACGTGACCAAGTGCAATTAAGAGTGTGTACTGCTGATTCACCGAGCCCAGCTCGCTCAAAATGTCAAAGAACAAGAAGAGCGCAACGAGCGCAAATAAAATAAAACCAAATGCAGCATAAATCTGCTTGGCTAGGTAGCGCTCGTAAATAAGTGGAAATAGAAAATGCATTAGCGCGTGAGGAAGGCGGGCAGTTGCCGCTTCCACCATTTGAGTGAGGGATTGATTCGGTTGCGTATCAGCACGGTCGCAATGAGTAAGGCGATCACATGAATTGGCCAGATCGCAACAAAAAAATCTAGTCGGCCTTGTGAAACAAAGTTCTGCGCTAAATTAAGTAAGTTACTGTAGATTAAGTATATGAGGACGGCGTAAAACATCGCCGTGTAGTTTCCTAGGCGCGGGTTAACGTACGCCAGTGGAATGGCGATAAATACCAGGCCTAAGGCCATGAGCGGTAAACCAAGACGCCAAAGGAGCTCGCCTAGGTGCGGTCGAGTCGGGTCTTTGATGAGTTCCATGACGGTGCGTTCGCGGTCGCGTACGGCCGGCTCGGTAATTTCTTTGCTGCGGAGTTTGGTCTCGTATTCGTCAAATTCTAGAATCCGAAAGTCGGGCTGGGTCGGTTGACCTTCATAGCGGCGACCATTCTTGAGGATGATGTTTTTTTCACCAGCGGGAGTATTTTCAATAAACCCAGTGGCGGCTACGACAATACTTAGGCGCTGATTGCGCGAATCCGCGACGAAAATATTCTTGACTTCGCTATTGTCAACATCAAGCTCCTCAATAAAAAATACCCGTTCAGCTTTGGCGGACTCTCGAAATTGCCCGGCTGTGACCATCGATACATCGTCGCGCTGCTGAAAGCGTTGGCTAATGAGAGTGGATTCTCGATTCGCCCAAGGCCATACGATTAAGGCAAGAAGGGCGATGATGATGATCAGAGGGGTGGCAAATCGCAAGATCGGCGGAATCAAGCTAACAATACTCAGGCCGCTGGCAAACCACACAATCATTTCCGAGTCTTTGTACCAGCGTACCAACACAATTAAAACTGCGACAAACAGGGATACGGTTAGTAAAACAGCCATGTATCCCAAAGTGGCTAGCGCAATGAGAACCAGCGCGTCTTCCGGATTGACCACCCCGTTGGCGGCAAAGCCTAAGATGCGAATCACTAAAGTGGTGATCATGATGGTCACGAGCACCAGAAATACGCCTCCAGTGGTAAAACTCAGTTCGCGACGAAGGGCTTGCTCAAAAATCATGGTCTAAATGCGACTTTGTTCTTAAAAAAGAGGGGGTTTAATAGGGGAATTCGGCTGCAAATACAAAGAAAGTTTACGCTCGGAGGATAATGGAAAAAACCACTTATTCTCTCATTCCTATGCAAATTCAATTTAGCACGAAAATTCTTCCTGAAACCGATTTTGCCTCCGCACAGCACATCAAGCTGGCTTTATCCTCTTTGGCGTCCCAAACTAGCGATTGCTTGATTTTGGGTTACACCAAAAACGAGCTCGGAAAAAAGACCTTAGGCAGCCCCTTGGTTGAGTTGGATGCGCTCTTAAATGGCGCTATTGCGCGCGCGAAGGCCGCGGGCGATTTGGATGGCAAAGAAGCCAGCATTTGCTTGTTACGCGCTGACGACGCGTGGCAAAAAAAGGGGGTCAAAGTAAAGCGGGTGCTACTAGTCGGTTTGGGTGATTTAGGAGTAAAAGATAACTTGGCTTTGACCAGTTTCGCAAAGATAGCCAAGGTCGCCTTTAAGGCGCTGAGTGGCGGCGCGATGCACTCCGCACTGTGGTTTGTACCCAGTTTTGCTCGGCACGCCGATGCCGACATGTTGCTCAAGCAAGTGCGCTTGGCGGCGCAATTGGCTGGAGAGCAGACCTACCGATTTGGTGTTCGTCAGCCTGCCATGAAATTCAAGGTTAAAGACCTGGCCGATCCATTCCATCAATTGGTCTTTGCCACCGTAAAAAGCAGTTCGAAAGCCGTGCAGCTGGCGGTTCAGCAAGGCGCCGCCTTGGTTGAGGGTATGAATTTGGCAAAGGATTTGGGCAATTTGCCACCCAATGTCTGTACCCCAAGCTACTTGGCTAAAACAGCGCAGGGTCTCGTTAAGCAAACCAAACTTAAAGTGGAGTTACTGACGCGCAAGCAAATGGAAGCCTTGGGCATGGGCTCATTTTTGTCGGTAGCGCAAGGCTCAGAGGCGCCGCCGCAGTTCATCATCATTCGCCATAGCGGTGGCAAGGCCAGCGAGTCGCCAATGGTATTCGTTGGTAAAGGCATTACCTTTGATACGGGCGGGATTTCCCTAAAGCCTGGCGAGGCGATGGATGAGATGAAGTACGACATGTGCGGAGCAGCGTCGGTGATGGGCACCATGCTCTCTTGCGACTTACTTGGGTTGAAACAGAATGTGATTGGCGTGATCCCCACTTGCGAGAATATGCCATCCGGCCGCGCTACAAGACCGGGCGATATTGTGAAGAGTATGTCGGGCCAAACAATCGAGATTCTGAACACCGACGCGGAAGGGCGTTTGATTTTGTGTGATGCGCTTACCTACGTTGAACGCTTTAAGCCGAAGGCGGTAATTGACATCGCCACCTTAACGGGAGCCTGCGTCATCGCCTTGGGCGCCGTCCATAGCGGCATGTTCTCGGATGATGCTGGTTTAGTGGATGCTTTAACCGAGGCTGGCCACGATTCATTGGATACCGTCTGGCGTATGCCGCTGGACGCTGCGTATCAAGAGCAGTTGAAATCCAATTTCGCGGACGTGGCCAATATCGGCGGTCGCCCCGCGGGTAGCGTAACGGCAGCATGCTTTCTGAAACGCTTCACAGAAAAATACAAATGGGCGCATTTGGATATCGCGGGTACCGCATGGAAAGGCGGCGCTGCCAAAGGATCCACGGGCAGGCCAGTACCACTTTTAGTTAACTTCCTGTTGGCGCAGTAGTCACTGCGATGGCGCGCATTGATTTTCATAGTAATGTGGGCGATAAGCTTGAGTACGCATGTCGCCTGAGTCGCAAGATTTGGAGCGCTACACCCGAAGGCGAGCCGGTGCGCAATATTGTGATGGTTGGCGAAAAGACGGATCTAAAACGCTTAGATGCATTGCTTTGGGCTTTTAGTAAAACGGATTTCTTGCCACATTGTTTTGTGGATCATGAGGCGGCGCCGGAAACCCCGATTGTGCTCGCTGATGATTTTTCGGCGCCGGCCTTGGTCAGCCTGCCGCATGCGGATGTGCTGATTCATTTGGGTACGCGAATGCCAAACGATGTTGCCGCGCTAGCTGCGCGCTTCCCCCGGATTGTTGAAGTGGTCACCGTGGATGAAGCCGAGCGCCTAGCCGGGCGTGAGCGCTATAAAGCGTATCGCGATTTGGGTCATGAATTGCACAATTTCGATCAAGCCAAAAGTTAAAGGCACTACACCTCCATGTTGATTCATCCGCAAATTGATCCGGTAGCAATTCAAATTGGATCCTTTGGTATCCATTGGTATGGCTTGATGTATTTACTTGCCTTTGCCCAATTCATACTGTTGGGGCGCATTTACATTCGGCGTCCGCAGTATGTTGCCTTGGGGTGGACGACCAAGGATTTAGAAGACCTCTTATTTGCAGGTGTGCTGGGCGTTGTTTTAGGCGGTCGTCTAGGCTACTCCCTGTTTTACATGCCGGAGTACTACCTATCGAACCCGTTGAGTATTTTGAAAGTATGGGAGGGCGGCATGTCCTTTCATGGTGGTTTATTGGGCGTGATTGCAGCCATGGTTTGGTTTGCGCGTCGCAAGCAGGCCTCCTTTTGGATGGTAAGCGATTTAGTCGCGCCGCTTGTGCCATTTGGGCTTGCTTTTGGTCGCCTCGGTAACTTTTTGAACGGGGAATTGTGGGGCAGACCGACGGATTTGCCTTGGGCGATGGTCTTTCCGCTGGTTGATGCCATTCCGCGCCACCCGTCGCAAATCTACCAATTGCTCCTTGAGGGGGTGCTGCTCGGGGTAGTTTTGTGGCTCTATGCGCAAAAACCCCGAAAATTAGGGCAGGTTTCGGGCCTCTTTTTGCTCGGTTATGGGCTCTGCCGCTTTTTAGTGGAGTTCGCGCGCGAGCCTGATGCGTTTTTAGGCTTACTGGGTTTAGGTCTTTCGATGGGTCAGTGGCTCTCTATGCCTATGATTTTATTCGGTATTTATTTAATGAGTCGTAGCCAAGGCGGAAATACACGTTAACTGCTTCTAAAAATATCTTTTTTAGTATCATCTGTAGTTAACATCGTAAAAAAACATTTTATTGGATTTAAAAGCCCTCTTTTTTAGATAAAAGAGGCTTTTTCTTCCTATGCTAGGCAAAACACGATTTCATATTGAACTTCCGTCATCAGAAAGACCATTCATGCTCGAGCTCATCACCAAAACCCGCCATTTATCCAAAGCATTGAGCGCGGTTCAGCGCCTAACTTCCGAGCGTGGCGAGTCTAATGCGGTCAGCATGGCCGATGATGTAATCGAGCACTACCGCAAATTGAGTAAAGACCAGCACATTAAATTTTTTACGGCCCTGATTGAAAAGCTGAGCCCCAATCCGGCTGATGTCATGGCGGCATCGCAGGCCTTTGCGGCAGAGGCCAATGCGCGCAACTACATTCGCTTGCAAAAGGTTTCGGAATCGCCTCGCCAGGAATTTATGCGCCGCTTAAATCGCGGTCGCAATGGCACTGCCGCGGTGGTCGAGATGCGTCGGGATCTCTTGCAGTTGCTGGATAAAAAACCAGAGTTAGCGGCAGTGGATTTTGATATGCGCCACCTGCTTTCATCCTGGTTTAATCCTGGTTTTTTGAAAATGCACCGAGTGGATTGGAAGTCGCCTGCTGAAGTATTGGAAAAATTAATCCAGCATGAGGCGGTGCACGCCATTGACGGCTGGGATGATTTACGTCGCCGCTTGCAGCCAGACCGTCGTTGCTTCGCTTTTTTTCATCCGCAATTGCCCAATGAGCCCTTGATCTTCGTCGAAGTGGCGCTATTGCCGGAAGTGCCGCTGGCGATTGCGCCCCTCGTGGACAAAAAAGCGGAGACCGTGACGCAAGCCCAACAATATAAGGTAGCAGTGTTTTATTCCATCAGTAACTGCGAACCGGGTTTACGCGGCGTATCGATGGGTAACTTCCTGATTAAGCGGGTGGCCGAGCAGTTACACGAGGAGTTTCCCAGTCTCAAAACCTTCATCACTCTGTCGCCGATTCCGGGCTTGATGGAATGGATTGCAGCAGGAGCACACTTAGGGGATGGCGTGCCGCTAGACCGCCTCAAGCCTGCATTAAAAGCGAGGCGAGATCAAGCCCTGGCGACATTGGGTCTGGATAAGCGTTCCTGGGCTGAGCGCCTGAGTAGCGGCTGGCATCCTGACGATGCGCCAGAAAAAGAAAAAGAGGCCCTTTTGTGTTTAACCGCAATTTACCTTGGGCTCGCCTCAACCGGACGCGAAGGTAACCCTGTAGCCAAGTTCCATTTGGGCAATGGCGCTAAATTGCACCTGATTAACTGGGCGGGCGACCTCTCGCGCAAGGGTTTGCGCCAGTCTGCCGGCATTATGGTGAACTACCTGTATGACCTGTCCAGCGTGGAGGAAAACCATGAGCGCTTTGTCAATGGTGAAATCATGTATTCGCGTGCGGTCGGCAAATTAATGAGTGTTTAGGCTTTTAATGCTCAGTAGATCGTAAAATATGCCATTACTGATGAGGGCTAACCGCCTTCGGTAAAGGGTTGTCTTGATTAATTCGTTCGCTTCGAGGTTTTCATGAATTTGTATTCAGTGCTGGAAAAAGGGTTTCCCAAAGATCGCCAGGCCTGCGCCCTGGAGACGCATGATGGCCTCTATTACTCTTGGAGTGATCTAGAGCGCGCTACCGCCATGATGGCAAACCTCCTGAAGGGTTTAAAAATTCCAGCGGGATCGCGGGTTGCGGTTCAAGTTGAAAAATCCCCCGAGGCGCTCTTTTTATACCTAGCCACAATTCGCGCTGGCTATGTGTATTTGCCTCTCAATACCGCCTATCAAGCCGCTGAAATCGAATATTTTATTCAGAATGCCGAGCCAGCAGTGATGGTTTGTAGTAGCAAAAATTTCGCCTGGGTTTCTAAAATCGCATTCAAGTCGGGGACGAACCACGTCTTTACCTTGGATGAGAACCGCACCGGAACCCTGTTGGAGCGCTCAGCCGTGCAGAGTGATCAATTTAAAACAGTCGCTCGCGATGACGACGACCTCGCAGCGATTTTGTATACCTCGGGTACAACGGGACGCAGTAAGGGTGCAATGCTGACCCACAAAAACTTGGGTAGCAACGCATTGGTTTTGCAGAAATTCTGGGGCTGGCAAAAAGGCGATGTGCTATTGCATGCTTTACCAATATTCCATGTTCACGGTTTATTTGTGGCGGCCCATGGCGCTTTGATTAACGGCAGCAAAATGATTTGGTTGCCACGCCTCGACACCGCGGCGCTGATTCAGCATATGCCTCGATCAACCGTCATGATGGGTGTGCCGACATTCTATGTACGCCTCTTAGCTGATCAAAACTTTACTAAAGACGTATGCCGCAATATGCGTTTGTTTGTCTCGGGATCAGCGCCACTACTAACAGAGACGTTTAATACCTTCAAGGAAGTGACGGGCCAAACTATTTTGGAGCGTTATGGCATGAGCGAGACTGTGATGTTAGTCTCCAATCCATATAAAGGCGCGCGAGTGGGTGGCTCGGTAGGCGTGCCGCTCACGGGCGTGAAGGTGCGTGTGGTAAATGAAAACAATAAACCGTGCAGCGTGGATGAGATTGGTAGTATTCAGGTTAAGGGCCCTAATGTATTTAAGGGGTACTGGCGCATGCCAGAAAAAACGGCTGAAGAATTTACTGCCGATGGCTGGTTTAAAACCGGTGATGTGGGCCGCTTTGGCGGCATAGCAAATGGCGCTAAGGTACCGGATAACTACTTGTGCATTGTTGGGCGCAGTAAAGACTTAATTATTTCGGGTGGATACAACGTCTACCCCAAAGAGATTGAAAGCTTTATTGATGACATGGCGGGCGTAGACGAAAGCGCGGTGATTGGGGTGCCCCATCCAGATTTTGGCGAAGCAGTGATGGCGGTCGTGGTTGCTAAACCGGGCGCAAAACTCGACTCGCAAGCCATGATTGATGCGCTCAAAGGGCAAATCGCCAACTTTAAAGTGCCAAAGCGAATTGAGATTGTTGCCGACTTGCCGCGCAACGCGATGGGCAAGGTACAGAAAAACATCCTGCGCCAGCAATACACTCCAAAATAATTCGGTAGGAATTAAAACCCAAACGCCTTGCGGCTTTCGTTAAACATGAAAGCCGCAAGGAAAAATAGCATTACTCCGAATACTCGCTTGAGATTGGCGGTGTTCATGTTGCGCGCTAGCTTAGCGCCTAACGGCGCAGTAAATACGCTTGCCACAACAATGCAGGCGACTGCGGGTAAGTAGATATAGCCCAGTGAACCCGGGGGTAAGCCGGGATGGTTCCAGCTACCAAATACGTAGCCGATGGTGGCGGCAACCGCAATCGGGAACCCCAATCCTGATGCGGATGCCATGGCCACATGGGGTGTGACATTGCACCAGATCATAAATGGCACCGTGACAAATGCGCCGCCAGCGCCAAGCAGACTGGAGAGGGCGCCAACAAATGTGCCAAAGGAAAAAAGACCTACTTTGCCGGGTAATTGACGTCCAGGCTTGGGCTTCTTATTAATAAACATCTGAATCGAGGTGTAGACGATAAAGAGCGCGAAAAACAAAGAGAGCCAGCTCGTAGGGAAGGCGTCGAATAATTCACTGCCGCCAACCAGTCCGCCCGCAATGATGCCTGGCGTGAGTGCCAGAACCAGTTTCCAGTCAATGGTACCGTGTTTGTGGTGGGCGCGGATGGCGGATAGCGAAGTAAATAAGATGGTGGCCATGCCGGTGGCAATCGCCATGTGAACAATGATGCCTTGATCAAATTGCTGGTGATTGAACACAATGATCATGAAAGGCACGAGAATCATGCCTCCTCCGATACCGAGCATACCGGCAAGCACTCCGGATACTGCGCCACAGGAGATCAGAATCAGGATGTCGATTAATTCCAAAATGAATTCCCCGCCTTAGCCGCTAGGCCCTTATCCTGAACCCTCGGGTTCAAGGTGGAGCGGCCGCCATGCTTCGGGTGCACTAAGCAGCGCAGGGAGTGAACAGCTCGAGGCTGCCACTGTGCGGTTGCGAAACGCTCACGCCCACATTGCAAAGATCGCTCCGTATGCTTGCGCATCGGTTCAAAGATCTATTGGCCTTGGCGAGCCAGGCAGGGAAAGGGTTTGCATCAACGCATCGACTTGCTCTTCGAGGTTTCTCAGTTCGCCATCAAGGCGTACGAGTTCCTCGGCTGCAATTGCGGCAGTCTCAGTTGATGGCGCTACAGCGGCCTCGGCCGCCATGCGCTGACTTGAAATTAAATCGCCCGCCAACTTCAGGGCGGCCATCATGGTGGCCCGCTCAATGCTGCGATTGCCTCCGGCGATAGCAAGCTGAATTTGCTCATCTACCATAGCGCAGGCCTCGCGCAACAGGGGTTCGTGCTCAGTGGTTGTGGCCAGAGTAATTTTTTGGCCGGCAAGAGTGACCTCAATGCGTTGTTGGCTCATGGTCATCGTCCGGATTGGTGGGTGCTGGATCGCTTGCGCCGAGCAAATTGAGCTGGCGCGTATCGTTTTGTTCCGGCAGGCGGCTCAGAATATGCTGAATACGACTTTGGGCGTCTTCAATCTTGGCCTCAAGTCGAACCCGATCTTGCCGCAGGGCATCCGCCGTTTTGATGGCAACGCCGAGCTTTTCTTGTAGGCGCGCAAGCAATTGGTGAATGCCGTCTAAAGAAGCGGTTGTAGAGTCGGATGAATCATGCATTGATACATTGTAGCCTCTGATTGCCGGTCAATTGAGGTCCTTGATACCCTGATTTTTACCGAGGCAGCGTAACCCAGTGATTACCGAGTTTTTGCAGATGAATGCGTCCATCAAATAGATCAATTAAAGCCTTGTGGGTGAGTGGATCATCACTTCCGCCTTGATAAAAGAGGCGACCTTCACGCAACAGAATCAGGTGCTCGGCTTCTAAGGCAAACTGAATCTCATGCAAGACCGTAATAGTGGTTTTGCCATGGGAAACAAGTCTTTTTTGCCACTCTAGCCAGTCCGACTGATGTGGCGGGTCTAAGTTGGCAAGCGGCTCGTCCATTAGAAGGACCTCGGCATCGACGGCCAGTAGCCGAGCTAAAAGAACGCGTTGGCGCTCCCCTCCTGAGAGTTGGCTAAAAAAACGATTGCGCAAGTCCCAAACATCGGTTTGGCGCATGACGTGCTCAAGCATTGCATGATCGCCCTCACTGGGTAGGTGAAGCCAGCTTTGATGGGGTAGGCGACCCAGCATCACGATATCGTATACGCGAGGACCAAAATCCAAGCCTTCGGGCGCGGCACTGCTTTGTTCAAGCCATGCAATACGGCGGGCGCGGTTTCTCAACGAGACAAGGGAGAGTTCTAAGTCACCCATTGTTACTGACCCGGTATAAGGTAGAAGGCCCGCTAAAGCGTGAAGGAGTGTAGATTTGCCGGCGCCGTTAGGGCCAACAACACTGGTCCATTTGCCGCTTGGAAAATCCAAATCGAGATCACTCAACATGGGTTTAGCGTTTCTGAATACCGAAAGCTGGCGCGTCTGGATTGCGTTCATCCGCTAGCCCCCACTGACTGACGGCGCAGTAGCACCAGTAGGTAAATGCCGCCAACGACAGCGGTAATGATGCCGACGGGCAGTTCCAGGGGTGCGAGTGCACTACGCGCAAGCAGATCAGATGACAGTAGCAAAATGCCGCCGGCAAGGCTGGATAGGATTAAATGCATCCGCTGATGGCCATTGGCAAGTCGCCGAACCAAGTGTGGCGCAGCCAAACCAACAAAGGCGATTAAGCCGGTTTGCGCGACAGCGCAGCCCGTAGCAATGGCCAGAATACCAATTAGTCCGAGGCGCATTTGGTCAATCGGCAGGCCAACGGTTTTGGCGGTGTTCTCGCCCAGACTTAAAGCATCAAGCGCTGCACTCATTAATAAGGTGAGCGCAATACAAATAAACCAAACCAGAAGCAGGATGTAAACGCCTTGCCAGTCCAAAAGACTGGTGTTGCCTAGCATAAAGGCCTGCAAGCGCTGATAGAGATCGGGGCGCACAAAGGTGAAGAGCGCATTCCCCGCTCCTAGAATGACGCTAATCACGACACCAGAGAGCAGTAGTCGCAACGAGCTGCGATAGCCGCCAGCCAGTATGAGCGCTGCCAACACTCCCAGAAGCGCCCCCACAAATGCGCTGCCGTTAAGGCCGATCAGCTCAATCCAAGAGTCGGGCGCGAGGTGCGCAAAGCCTAAGATCAGCGCTACACCCATCAGCGCTCCAGAGGCGCTTCCCAGTAAATACGGATCGGCTAGCGGGTTACGAAATACACCTTGCGCAATTGCGCCGGCCAGACCCAAGAGCGCGCCAGCCAGCCATGCCCCAGTTGAGCGAGGCAGACGAATATCGAGCACGATGGTGTTCTGTAAAACACCCGAGTCGAGATTCCAGCTCAAGCCACCGCTACCTACGGCCGCGCCAATCCCTAATAAGCCAATGCTAATGACCAATAGCAAACTGATTTTGGGTGCAAAGGAGGGGTGCATGACTAGGTAATCACTTTGGTATGGTGCGTGCAATGCATTGTCCGATGATAGAGGCTGCCTCGCCAACCCGTGGACCGGGGCGCACCAATACATCCGCATCCGATGCGTTGAATAAACATACCCGGCCATCTTTAATTGCTGGAATGGATTTCCAGCCCGGACGCTGCGCTAACTGCGCGGCAGAGCTTTCGGACGTCATGATTAAAGCGGGCTTTGATTGCACCACGAACTCAGGATTGATTTTTGGAAAGGCCCCCATCTTTTCAGTAACGATGTTTTGTACACCAAGGCGCTCTAGCAACTCACCGATAAACGAAGTCTTACCGGCCGCAAAGGGCGCGGGATTGACTTCAAAATACACTTGAATGCCTTTTTGCGATGGCGTCAGGTTGCGGCTGGCGCGCGCAATGTCAAGCTGAATCCGATCCCATACTGCGCCCGACTCAGTAGAGCCCAAGACTGTATCCAGTTTCCGCAAGGAGCGCTGTACATCGGCTATCGATTGCACATCAAATGCCATTACTGGAATACCTAAGGCTTGCAGACGCAAAATGATGGGCGAAGACTTTTCTAATAAGACCAGATCGGGTTTAAGCCGAACAATCCCTTCGAGATTGGCATCGGCAATGCCGCCAAGGCGAGGCAGGCGATCAAGGGCTTTAGGCCAATTTGAAAAGCGGTCCACCCCAACCAAGACAGAACACTTGCCTAGAGCGCAAACCGACTCAGTGAGGGAGGGCAGCATACTAATGACGCGCTGCGCGGGCGCATTTAAACGAAGCTCAACACCGCGATCGTCTTTGACTAAGATGCTTGCAAACGCCTCGATACTGAATACAGAAAAGTACACAACAATACACAGCATTGAAGCGATTTTGAGGCGCTTATTTTTTGGTAGTTGTGTGCGATTCATATACGGGGTTTATTTCATGGCGTAACGAAGGCCAACAAAGACATTCGATCCGGGCGTGTTGTAGCCATAGCTTAATTGATAATCTTTGTTGAAGACGTTATTCCAGCGAGCGAATAAAGATAAATCTCGCATTAGCTGATAATCACCGTAGAGATTGAAGAGTGCATATCCACCCATTGGTGCATTGGCGGGATAGCTGTCATAGCGCCTACCCACAAAATTCCCTTCAGCCCCAGCCTTAATTAATCCTTTTTGATATTCAATGCCGGCATTACCAAATTGTTTGGCTCGCTTAGCCAAAACTTCACCTGAAGTTTCATTCACCGGATTTTGCTGATCGAAGGAACCCCTAAAACTGAAATTGCCTGTTCTTAGAGCGCCACCAATCGATAGCCCTGTTATTTTTGCAGCGCCAACATTGGTTGCGCATCCAGAAAAGCCGTAGCTCCCTGGGGCGCATTGTGTTGTAATGCTGCCGGACGATTGAATTAAATTCGTAATCGTATTGCTGTAAGCAACCAGCCGGGCGTCGTATGTGCGGGACTCATAGTGAATGCCGGCTTCGGTATTTTTACTTTTTTCCGCTTGAATATTAGCGTTGCCGTAGCCTGGATAGTAAAGATCGTTGAATGTTGGAGCTCGAAAGCCGGTTCCGTAATTCACATTCATCCTGAGCTGTTTTGTGAAGAAGTACCCATAAGAAATTCCCCCTGTATTTTGAGATCCGTATCCCGTAATGTTGTCATTTCTAAATGACAGATTGGCTAAATGAGGTCCTCGATTTAGTTGATATAGACCTGCGAGAGAGTTGGTATTTCGAGTTTGCGAAAACTGCTCCTGTTGATAGGAGGTATTGAAATTTACCGCATCGGAGTAAACATTTTGCGTTCTTCGTTCAGCCAATAGCTGAAGTACATCTTGCCCAATTTGAATGTCGTTTTGCCATGTATAAATATTTTGCTTGGTGTTATACAAGGAGTTGTAGTAGAGGTTTTGACCAGAGTCATATGACTGAGAGGCTTGTAGATAACTTTTCCAAATGTCCGTGATCTGATTCTTAGAGAAAACTGAAAAACTACTAACGCTACCAATTGACTCTGCAAGGCTGGTTTGATTTGCTGAGGCCTGTGACTTTAATCGACTAGCAAAAAATTGCACCCCAAGCTCTTGGTTTTTACTAAATTCATAACTAATCTTTCCAGTGCCGCCATCTTTTGTGTACCCCATATTTTGACTAGTGTTATAGCCCGAGCGAAACGGCATATTGTTGGCGATCAGGTTAAATCCTGACGAAACCTCTTGAGTGGCGCTGATAGAGTACTTCACTTGATTATCTTTTCCACCCCTGCCAAAAATACCAGCTTCACTAATAGTGGTTCCGTAGGTTCCATAGCCTGATGATGCGGTTGCTTGAAATGGCCCGTCACCTGTTTTTGTAAAGATTTGAATAACTCCACCAATAGCGTCTGAGCCATACAAGCTGCTTTGCGGACCAAAAATAATTTCAATGTGATCAATGATTGCTAAAGGAATGGCAGACCATGAGGGGCCACCTAAAAAACCAGCCTCAACGCGTACACCATCAATTAGGAGCAAAGTTTGTTGATTGCTTGTCCCTCTTAAAAAAACACTTGTGCCACTGCCGCCGCTACCTGTAGCACCAGTAATCTCAACACCCCGTTGCCGTTGTAATAACTCCACGAGACTAGTTTGTCCTGCTTGCGCAATTTCTTCAGGGCCAATGTAGATGTTGTCCGCTAATACATCGCTTGCTTTGGTTGGTGTACGTGTAGCGGTGACAATGATTGGATTGAGTGGGTCGGCCGTATTAGAAACCGATACCTTGGGCGTTTGCGCAAGCGCGAATTGCCAAGGGGTTGCTGTTGTTAAAAGAGTAAGACTCAGTGCGGATGCGCACTGTCTGATGCTGAACTGCTGTTTCATGATGAACCTTCTGCCGTCGAATGACCAAGCCAACTTCCCCGTTAGCCGAGTCGAACAGAATTCATTGGGCGAGCTTCCAGAACGTCAATATGTGCGGCGCATGGGATCCACGCAAACGCTTCTACTGGCGCGCGAAGGATCCCCGTCCGCAAAATTCCACCTGTCTTGGCCGGTATCCGGGCTGGCAAATTCAAAAACTTGACCTTCCCATGCGATTGACGCGCACAGTGGCTATTTCCAAGTTCTCCGTGTCTTTTGCAACCAGACACATTTGCTTACCGTTGCGGGGGCAGCACACGTTTTGATAGTGTTTCCCGTTTAACTTTATTGCATTGCAACAAAGCACCACGACGGATTGATATTACCTTATTTAATTAATCAAATTGTCGGGGTTTCTACTTAAAGAGCCTACAATAGTAGTCTTAGGAACAAGGATTTATGACTGTATTAGAAAAACATCCCGAGAAAAATCTGATTCGTTTGCAACTCAGCCAAAACGTGGTTTTAAAAAGCCTTGGACCAGAAAGCATGTCTGAGCTAGAGCGCCATTTAGAGATTGCGGACTTAAAAAAATCAGAGATATTGCTGCATCAAGGTGACCACCAGATGGAGCAGTACTTTGTGCTGGACGGCATTTTGAAGCGGATTGTCTCCAGTTCAGATGCCAAAGAAATGATCCTACGGTTCTCGATTGAAAAAGATATTGAGACCAGTTACGCGGCGTGGCGACTGAAAAAATCTGCCCCTTACAGCATTGCCTGTGTCACCAAGGCCAGGGTTGCTCGGATGCCAATGAAAAAATGGACGGAGTTTTTAGAGCAGCACACCCCGCTCAAAGAAAGCTTTGAGTTTGAGGTCATGCGCCTGATGAGTGAAATCATGGCGCATACCATCACGCTCCATATGCTCGATGCTCCAGGGCGGGTTGAGCGCTTTTTGCGTAAATACGAGAGTTTGTTTGGTCTTTTGCCCAAAAAAGAACTAGCGGCCTATTTGAATTTATCGCCTGAGACCTTAAGTCGCCTTAAAACAAAGCATAAAGACCTATTTGTCTAAATTTTGTGGGGTTTTGAGTCTGTCCCTGACAGGCTCTAACCCTCGGTTTTTATTGGTTTTTAGGGGAAATTGACGCAAGTCAATGATGATCTGTACCCCCAAGCCTAAGATGCATACCAACCTAAACGGAGTTTGTATTTTTCACTTTGTTTTAGGAGTACTTTTAATCGGAGACAAATAGCACTAGCTAAATTGCCTTGTTCTGCATCTGTGGACTGAAGCAATCAAACCAAGAATACTTTTATGACAAACGAAAATCAAAACCAAGAATTAACAGACGGATTCCACCTTGTTATCGACGCCTTAAAGGCAAACGACATCGACACCATTTATGGTCTCGTAGGTATTCCGATTACGGACTTGTGCCGTTTAGCTCAAGCAGAAGGAATGCGCTTCATCGGTTTCCGCCATGAGCAGCATGCCGGTAACGCAGCCGCGATCGCTGGTTACATGACTCAAAAGCCAGGTATTTGCATGACCGTATCCGCTCCAGGCTTTTTGAATGGTTTGACCGCTTTGGCAAACGCGACAGTGAACTGCTTCCCAATGATTCTGATCAGCGGATCGAGTGAGCGCGAGATCGTTGACTTGCAGCAGGGTGATTACGAAGAGATGGATCAGCTCAACGCAGCTAAGCCATACGCTAAAGCCGCATACCGTATTAACCATGCTGAAGATATCGGCATTGGTATCGCACGCGCTATTCGCGCAGCCGTTTCTGGTCGTCCAGGCGGTGTGTATTTGGATCTACCAGCACAACTGCTCTCCCAGACTCTGTCAGTAGCAGAAGCCAAGAAGTCGATTTTCAAAGTCATCGACCCTGTTCCACGCCAGATTCCAGCTGCTGATGCAGTTGAGCGCGCGCTCAACGTACTCAAAGGCGCTAAGCGTCCCTTAATTCTCTTGGGTAAAGGCGCTGCCTATGCTCAAGCCGACGCGGACATTCGTGCGCTGATCGAAAAATCCGGCATTCCTTACTTGCCAATGTCGATGGCTAAAGGCTTGTTGCCAGACAATCACCCACAGTCCGCTGCTGCGGCACGTTCTTTTGTATTGGCTGAAGCCGACGCAGTGCTCTTGGTCGGCGCCCGCTTGAACTGGTTGCTTGCCCACGGTAAAGGTAAGACATGGGGTAAAGAGCGTAAGCAATTTATTCAAATCGATATTCAGGCAAACGAAGTCGATAGCAACGTTCAAATCGACGCTCCATTGATTGGTGATATTGGTTCATGCGTAGGCGAACTCTTGAAAGGTATCGCATCGGTACCTAAGCCAAGCGCAGAGTGGATTGGCGCCATCAATGAGAAGAAAGATAAGAACATGGCGAAGATGGCAGAAACACTTGCCAAAGAAGCATCGCCAATGAACTTCCATGGCGCCTTGCGTGTGATTCGTGATGTCATCAAGAAAAACCCAGACGTTAACCTGGTTAACGAAGGCGCAAATACACTCGACTATTGCCGCTCCATCGTGGATATGTACAAACCACGCAAGCGTTTTGACTCGGGTACATGGGGCATTATGGGTATTGGTATGGGTTATTCCATTGGTGCAGCAGTAACCAGCGGCTTGCCAGTTGTCGCAGTTGAGGGCGATAGCGCGTTTGGTTTTAGCGGTATGGAACTCGAAACCATTTGCCGTTACAACCTGCCAATCACCACCGTGATTTTCAATAACAATGGTGTTTACCGCGGTACTGACGTAAACCCAACCGGTGGTGCTGATGTTGCTCCTACCGTATTCGTGAAAAACGCTCGCTATGACAAGATGATGGAAGCGTTTGGTGGAATCGGTTACAACGTCACCACCCCACAGGAATTAGAGAAGGCGTTGACTGAGGCAATAGCCGCAGGCAAGCCAGCACTAATCAATGCTGTCATTGACGAAACAGCAGGTACCGAAAGTGGTCGCCTGACGAATCTCAACCCAGCAAGTACTGCGACAAAGAAGTAATTTTGTAGAGTTAAGTAGTAAGCAACCCTAAGGAGATTTAATATGAGCAAGCCATTAGACGGAATCCGCATCATCGATTTCACACACGTACAAGCAGGCCCTGCATGTACCCAGTTGTTGGCATGGTACGGCGCGGACGTGATCAAAGTAGAACGTCCTGGTTCTGGCGATGTAACCCGTAGTCAGTTGCGCGATATTCCTGATGCAGACGCTTTATATTTCACCATGCTCAACGGCAACAAGCGTTCGTTGACATTGGATACTAAGACCGCAGAAGGCAAAGAAGTATTGGAGAAGTTGATTAAGGTTTCCGACGTCATGGTTGAGAACTTCGGTCCAGGCGCTTTGGATCGCATGGGTTTCTCATGGGAACGCATCATGGAACTCAACCCACGCATGATCATGGCATCGGTAAAAGGCTTTAGCGATGGCCACTCATACGAAGATTTAAAAGTGTATGAGAACGTGGCTCAGTGTGCTGGCGGTGCCGCTTCCACAACTGGTTTCTGGGATGGTCCTCCTACCGTATCTGCTGCCGCTTTGGGCGATAGCAATACCGGTATGCACTTGGCGATTGGTATTTTGACAGCGCTGATGCACCGCGAGAAGACTGGCCGTGGTCAGAAGGTTGCTTGCTCGATGCAAGACGCTGTATTGAACTTGTGCCGCGTTAAATTGCGCGACCAGCAACGTTTGGATCGCGTTGGTTACTTGGAAGAGTACCCACAGTATCCCCATGGCACATTCTCGGATGTTGTGCCCCGCGGCGGCAATGCCGGTGGCGGCGGTCAGCCAGGCTGGGTTTTGAAGTGTAAAGGTTGGGAAACCGATCCAAACGCTTACATTTACTTCACCATCCAAGGTCACGCTTGGGAGCCAATTACCAAGGCTTTAGGTCGTCCAGAGTGGGCAACCGACCCTGCTTACATGACTGCACAAGCGCGTCAAGACAAGATTTTTGACATCTTCGCAACCATTGAAGATTGGCTCAAAGACAAGACCAAGTACGAAGCAGTCGATATCTTGCGTAAGTTTGATATTCCTTGCGCTCCAGTACTCTCGATGAAGGAACTGGCTGAGTCTCCTGACTTACGTGCGAGCGGTTCGATTGTTGAAGTCGACCACAAAGTGCGCGGTAAGTACTTGACAATTGGTAGCCCAATTAAGTTCTCGGACTTGAAGGTCGAAGTGAAGCCATCCCCAGTTTTAGGTGAGCACACTGATGAAGTGTTGGCTGACCTTGGCTACGGAAAAGATGATATTGCCAAGTTGCATGCGGCAAAAGCAGTTTAATAACAATAATTTAGTTTGACCCTTTAAGGCGCTCCTTGTGAGTGCCTTTTTTATTCAGGAGAGCGCATGAAGGATGCAATCGATTACAAGCAGTTGGTCCATGGCATGGGTGATGCAGTGATTGTCTCGGATGCGCAAGGGGATATCGTGCTATGGAATAAGGCGGCAGAGCGTATATTCGGATATACCGAGGCGGAGGCCCTAGGCAAGCGTTTGGATCTCATTACGCCTGAGCGCTTTCGACATCGGCATTGGGAGGGCTATGAAAAATCGATGGAAACGGGCACAACCCGCTATGGAACGCAGCTCTTAAAAGTGCCCGCGCTGCACAAGGACGGTAGAACCCTCTCGATTGCCTTCACGGTAACCATGCTCTTTGATGAGGCACATCGCGCTACCGGGGTGGCGGCTACGATTCGTGATGAAACAGAACGTTTTCACACGGATCGCGCATTGCGAAATCGACTTTCAGAGCTTGAGAGCGCCGCTAATCCAGGAGCGCCAAAGTAGACCTTGGCTGGCGCTAGGAGCCTAGGTTCAATAAGGTAAAAGAGGGCAATGCAGCATATGCCGACTGGTAGAATTTGAGTAATTCAAAATTTCAATTCTTATTAGGACTACGGTAATGGCAAAAGCACTTGAAGGAGTAAAGGTTCTTGATTTCACACACGTTCAATCTGGCCCGACCTGCACGCAGTTGTTGGCATGGTTTGGCGCTGATGTAATTAAGGTGGAGCGCTCTGGTGAGGGGGATGCGACGCGCGGTCAGTTGCGCGATATTCCCGATGCGGATAGTTTGTATTTCACGATGCTTAATCACAATAAGCGTTCGATCACAGTCAATACGAAAACTCCCGAAGGTAAAGACATTCTTGAGCGCTTGATTAAAGAGTGCGATGTGCTCGTTGAAAATTTCGCACCAGGCGCATTGGATCGCATGGGGTTTACATGGGAGCATATTCAGCATCTAAATCCTCGCATGATCATGGCATCGATCAAAGGCTTTGGTCCCGGTCCATATGAGGATTGCAAAGTGTATGAGAACGTAGCGCAATGCGCTGGCGGCTCTGCATCCACTACCGGTTTTGATGATGGCCCTCCCATGGTTACCGGCGCGCAAATTGGTGATAGTGGAACAGGATTACACCTCGCTTTGGGTATTGTGACTGCGTTGTTTCAGCGTACCCACTCGGGTCGCGGTCAGCGTGTTCAAGCAGCAATGCAAGATGCGGTATTGAATTTATGCCGCGTGAAGTTGCGTGATCAGCAACGCCTAGAGCGTAATGGCATGATGCAAGAGTATCCGCAGTTTCCGAATGGCCACTTTGGTGATTCGGTTCCGCGCGCAGGTAATGCTTCGGGTGGCGGTCAGCCAGGTTGGATCTTGAAATGCAAGGGCTGGGAAAATGATCCCAACTCCTATATCTATGTGGTCGTTCAAGCTGCGGTTTGGGAAGCGATCTGCAAGGTTATTGGTAAAGAAGAGTGGATTACCGATCATGACTATTCCTCCCCCATGGCGCGTTTACCGCGGCTCATGCACATCTTTGGCGAGATCGAAAAGTGGACTATGACCAAAACCAAGTTTGAGGTGATGGACATCCTGAATAAATATGATGTGCCATGCGGCCCCATTTTGTCGATGAAAGAAATCGCCGAAGAACCCGCTCTGCGTGCAACGGGTACGATTGTTGAAGTCGATCACCCCATTCGTGGTAAGTATTTGACAGTGGGCAATCCCATCAAGTTGTCGGACAGCACAACTGAAGTCACGCGTTCACCATTGCTAGGTGAGCATACAGATGAGATTCTTCAAGAGCTCGGATTTAATATTGATGAGTTGATTGACTTACGCCATCGGAAAGTCATTTAAGTGCGAGTCGCCCTGATTGGCAGCCAAGATTTTGGTAAAGCGGCATTAGAGGCTTTCTTGGCGCGCGGCGACGAAGTAGTCGCTGTCTTTTGTCCGCCCGATAATCCCAAGGCAACCAAGCCGGAGATTCTCAAAGAGGCGACGCTGGCTAAAGGCCTCGTGCCTTTACAGTTTGCCTCGCTCAAGGGTCCTGAAGCCGCTCAGGCGATGCGGGATAGTGGCGCAGATATCTGCGTGATGGCTTATGTGTTGCAGTTTGTACCGCAAGAGCTTGCGAACATTCCGCGCTTGGGCACGATCCAATATCACCCCTCCCTCCTGCCTAAATACCGCGGTCCCAGTGCGATTAACTGGGCAATTGCCTTGGGCGAGCAAAAAACCGGCCTGACTATCTTCCGCCCATCAGATGGTCTGGATGAAGGCGCTGTGATTTTGCAAAAAGAAGTTGCTATTGGTGAGAATGACACGCTGGGCACGGTCTATTTCGATCACCTCTTCCCGCTGGGGGTGCAGGCGCTTCTAGAGGCTGCTGATCTGGTGGCGGCCGGCAAGCATCAGGAAGTGGTTCAAGACGAAGCCCTCGCAAACTATGAGGGCTGGTTTGATCAAAATGCGGCGCGCATTCATTGGTCAACGCACATTACGCAGATTCATAATCTGATCCGTGCCTGCAATCCCGCGCCAGGAGCATGGACCATGCTGGGTGAGCAAAAAGTGCAAATTTACGATGTGAAAAAACACGTTGTAGCCACTTATGGCGCAGTCAAAGGTAAGCCTGGGCAAATTACTGCAATTGGCCCAGAGTCGTTCTTTGTCGCCTGCCACGGCGGTCAAATCGAGGTTCTCAAGGCCAAGGGTCCGGCAGGCAAGGTCAGCGGCGCGGAATTAGCCAAAAACCTTGAATTGCAAGTCGACCAATTCTTCAGCATTTGAATCAAAAAAAGTGAGGGCCGGTGCGACTTTAGATTTCGAGGTTATCGATCAGTCGCGTTTTGCCCAGCTTTGCCGCAGTCACAATCACCAGTGGTTGCTTAGCATCCAAATCCACCTGACTAGGTTTTGCTAGATTGCGTTGCTGTCGAATGGCGATGTAATCAGGTTTCCAGCCACGTCCAGTCAGCTCTGTGATCGCGCGATTTTCAATCTCGACTAAGGTTTGCGGGTTGCAGACCTTCAAATCCAAAACCTGTTGGCGAATAGTCGCTAATTGCTTTTGGAGTACCGGCGCTTCCGCGCGCTCCTCGGTGGAAAGGTAGCTGTTGCGCGAAGACAGGGCTAAGCCATCTTCAGCGCGCACTGTTTCTGCCGGAACGATATCAACGGGCAAGGCAAATTGACTGGCCATTTGGCGAATGATCATGAGCTGCTGATAATCTTTTTTGCCAAACACCGCAACGCGGGGTTGCACGCAAGAAAAGAGCTTGAGAACGACAGTACAAACGCCTTTAAAGAAGCCGGGTCTAAATTCCCCTTCCAGGATGTCGCCTAACTGCTGGGGTGGGTCTACGCGGTACTCTTGGGGCTGTGGATATAAATCGTTTTCACTAGGCGCGAAAAGAATGTAAACCCCTTCTTTCTCCAGCTTATCAATATCCGCCTGCATGGTGCGTGGATAGCTGTCAAAGTCCTCGTTGGGACCAAACTGCAGGCGGTTGACGAAAATACTGGCAACCACTGGATCGCCGTGTTGGCGCGCAAGACGCATTAGGGATAGGTGACCCTCATGCAGATTGCCCATGGTGGGCACAAACGAGGCACGATTTTGACCGCGCAAGTGATCGCGCAGTTCATTAATGTCGCTAATGATTTTCATGCGCTCGGCGTGTAGGCAAGACGCACATAGATCGGCGCGTAGGGTTCTGCTTGCGTAATCTCGACCAAGGCCTCTCTGGATAGCTCCAGCATCGCAATAAAGTTAACAATGACAACGGGCACGCCATTGCCTGAGGCGATCGCATCTTCAAATAGTTCGCTGAATTCGACAAAACGCGTGCTTTGCAGGCGACGCAAAATGCGGGTCATAAAATCCCGTACCGACAAGGTTTCGCGGGTAATGGTGTGGTGTTGATTTAATTTCGCGCGGTGAAGGACATCGCGCCAAGCCATTTGCAAATCGTCTAAATTGACTTCAGGCCAGGTAACCGCGACGGTGGTATCTACAAAGCCATGGGCGATCTGAAAGTCGCGGCCATGTTGCGGAATGTGATCCAACTCTTGCGCAGCCAGCTTCATGCGCTCGTATTCCAAAAGGCGACGAACCAGTTCGGCGCGCGGATCTTCAACCTCTTCTTCACTGTCTGCCTTTTTCATGGGCAGTAGCATGCGCGATTTAATTTCAATTAGCATGGCTGCCATCAGCAAATACTCTGCGGCAAGCTCTAGGTTGTGATGACGAATTTGATCGATGTAGGTGAGGTATTGAGCGGTTACCTGCGCCATAGGAATATCAAGTACATTGAAATTCTGTTTACGAATCAGGTAGAGCAATAAATCAAGTGGGCCTTCAAAGGCTTCTAAAAAAACCTCTAAGGCATCTGGCGGAATATAAAGGTCAGTCGGGAGCTTAAAGAGGGGCTCGCCATAGAGTTTGGCAAACGCCTCGGACATGCCGTCCGTCACGGAGGGCGTGCTGTCGAGCAAGTCCGAGATCGGCTGGACTAAGGGGTCATTCATTGGAATAGACGTAGGCCCGCTGTTTGAGTTTGGCCGCTTTTTGGCGACGCTGTTCTTCGGGGCTGATCGGTTCTTTATCCCAAAGCAAGGCGCGACCTGCTTGCTGACCTTGTTCTACATCGGGTTTGGCCGCCTTGAGTTTTTCAAGAAACAAAGTGATATCCGACTGATACTTACGCATAACCATAAAAATTCTCAATAAATTCAATAACTTAAAAAAATCCCATGAGCTTGGGCACCCATCATTATTAACGATTTTGGCATGCCTGAGCTAGATTTGTGCTGGCGCTGTATTTTTAGAGATTAGCCGCCAATAAGGCATCGATTTGGGTGGGCTCTACTCGGCTCATCAGGTGGACGTAAGGCTGGATGGCATTTGCGCTCGATAAGGGGGCGTTGATATCGCCCCAAGCCATTGGAGGGAGTGCCAAGAAGCGCTCAACGCCAGCGGCCACATGGGGAATAACTGGCTTAAGGTATAGGCTAAGCCCCCGGAAGGCTTCTAAGGTGATGCTGCAAACAGTCTGCAGATCGGCGGTGCGCTCGGGGTCCTTGGCGATATCCCAGGGCTTGTTTTCATCAACGAAGGCATTGACTTGGTCGGCCAGTTCCATGATGGAGCGAAGGGCCTTGGCGTACTCACGACCTTCGTAGAGCGCGGCAATTTTCTCGCTGGCTGCTCGAATGCTAATAAGCAATGGGTGGCTCATCGCATCATCAGCCACAACACCGCCAAAGCGTTTGACTAAAAAGCCCGCACTACGGCTAGCGATATTGATGTACTTTCCGATCAGGTCGCTATTCACGCGCGCCACAAAGTCGCTGAGGTTGAGATCAAGGTCTTCCATGCTGTCGTTCAGCTTGGTCGCAAAGTAATACCGGAACCACTCTGGATTAAAGCCGGATTCGATCACGCTGTTAGCGGAAATTAGCGTACCGCGCGACTTGCTCATCTTTTCGCCGTCGACCGTTAAGAAGCCGTGCGCAAAGACATTCGTTGGAGTGCGGTAGCCGGAGAAGTGCAGGGTGGCAGGCCAAAACAGCGTATGAAAATACAGAATATCTTTGCCAATGAAATGGTATTGCTCGGTAGTGGTATCCGGCTTAACCCACTCATTAAAATCAAGGCCACGATCAATGCAATACTTTAAAAAGCTGGCGTAGTAGCCGATCGGCGCATCGAGCCACACGTAAAAATATTTACCCGGGGCATCCGGTATTTCAAAACCAAAGTAGGGCGCGTCGCGCGAGATATCCCAGTCGCCTAATTTGCTCTCGCCAGGCTGCCCCACCCATTCTTTCATTTTGTTGCGCGCTTCGGGTTGCAAAGGCGTCTTAACCTGAGTCCAGTCGCGCAAGAAGGTTTCGCAGCGTGGATCGGATAATTTGAAGAAGTAGTGATCCGACACCTTACGAATGGGTGTGGCACCGCTGACCACTGAGAAGGGGTCAATCAAATCGGTGGGCGCATAGGTGGCGCCGCATTTTTCACAGGAGTCGCCGTATTGATCAGCCGCTTTGCATTTGGGGCACTTGCCTTTAATAAAACGGTCTGGCAAGAACATCTCTTTTACGGGGTCATAGGCTTGCTCGATCGCGCGCTTTTCAATCAGGCCCGCATCGCGTAATTTGAGGTAAATATCGCCCGCGAGTTTTTCATTCTCAGGGCTGTCGGTGGTGTAGTAGTGATCGAAGGAAATTAGGAAGGCATCAAAGTCGCGCTTGTGCTCGGCCCATACCTTGGCGATCAGCTCTTTGGGGCTCAAACCCTCTTTTTCGGCGCGCAGCATGATGGGCGTGCCGTGGGTATCGTCGGCGCCCATGTAATGCACTTCATGACCCCGCATCCGCTGAAAGCGCACCCAAATATCGGTTTGGACATACTCCACCAAGTGGCCGATATGAATCTGCCCGTTGGCGTAAGGCAGGGCGGATGTGACAAGAAGGCGACGGGGGGAGCTGCTCATACGGATGGGTTTCGGTGGTAATTCAGGTCAAAGAATAAATACGGTTGTAATAAGGGATTATGCTGGTACAGCGCTAATTTTAGTCTGCGGTTAAAGTGAATACCGTTTTAAAGCAATAAAAAACTGCAAAGGAATGTGTCAATGGCTGCAAATCCCCGTATCGCGATGTCCAATGCCTCGGTACCTCTGGTGCACGAAGTCCAGATCATCGATGAAGTTGGCCGTCAAAAGACGGTACACGTGCCGGGTGAGCGGTCCTTAACCATCTATCTGGACAAGCGTGAAGTGGTCACCTTGATGACCCTGGGCAGCGCTCCAGAAGCCCTGGTATTGGGCTACCTGCGCAATCAGCGTCTGGTGGAATCGCCCGATGATATTGAGAGCATTCAGGTTGACTGGGAGACCGATTCGGCGGCAGTCAAAACCCGCCGCAGTACCGTCGATATCGATAAGCTCACCAGCAAGCGCATCGTCACTACCGGCTGTGGTCAGGGCACGATGTTTGGCGGCTTAATTGAGGAGATGGAGCAGATTCGCTTGCCAGACGGTCCTGTTCTCCACCAGGCCGCGATTGTGGATCTGATTGACCAGATACGCCAACATGACACCATCTACAAAAAATCGGGGTCGGTGCATGCTTGCGCTGTCTTTGAGCGCAAGGGCGAGGATCGGGTGGAGCTCCTTCACTTTATCGAAGATGTGGGTCGCCATAATGCGGTGGATTCGATTTCCGGCTTGATGTGGCTTGCGGATAAGGCAGGGCGCGATTTGGTGTTTTTCACTACGGGGCGATTAACCTCCGAAATGGTCATCAAGGGCGCGCAAATGGGCATTCCATTCCTGCTGACCCGTTCTGGTGTCACGCAAATGGGTCTGGAACTGGCGCGCAAGACGAACTTAACCCTCTTATCCCGCTGTTCGGGTAAGCATTTCGAGATTTACAACGCGCCCGAGCGCGTGGTTTTTAGTCATTTAGACCCGTAAATAGGTGGTTTTTCAGGGCGGGTTGGTTTTACAATTCCGCCATGACTATTAAATCCGACCACTGGATACGCCGCATGGCAGAGCAGGGCATGATTAGCCCGTTCGAGCCTGGCCAAATCCGCCAAGACGCCGCTGGACAAAAGATTGTGAGCTACGGCACATCGAGCTATGGCTATGACATTCGCTGCGCGAATGAATTCAAGATCTTTACGAACATCAACAGCACGATCGTTGATCCCAAGCAGTTTGACGAAAAATCCTTCGTGGACTTTAAGGGTGATGTTTGCATTATTCCGCCCAACTCGTTTGCCTTGGCGCGTACTGTCGAGTACTTCAAGATTCCGCGCAGCGTGCTCACCATTTGCGTTGGAAAAAGCACCTACGCGCGGTGCGGCATCATCGTTAATGTCACGCCGTTTGAACCCGAGTGGGAGGGTTATGTCACCCTCGAGTTTTCGAATACAACGCCATTGCCAGCCAAGATTTATGCTGGCGAAGGCTGTGCTCAAGTACTCTTTTTTGAGAGCGATGAAGTGTGCGGCACATCGTATAAAGACCGCGGCGGTAAATACCAAGGGCAACAGGGCGTAACCCTGCCCAAGACCTAATTGCACCACGCAATCAACTAAAGGCGCAAATGAAATTTCGTTTCCCAATCATCATTATTGATGAGGACTTTCGCTCTGAAAATATTTCCGGATCCGGTATTCGCGATCTGGCATTAGCTATCGAAGGGGAGGGCATCGAAGTGATCGGCTTAACGAGTTATGGCGATCTGACCTCGTTTGCGCAACAAGCATCTCGCGCCTCGTGCTTTATTTTGTCGATCGACGATGAAGAGTTCATTAGCGACACTGAGGACAACGATTTACCGGCGTTGAATAATTTGCGCGCCTTTGTGGTTGAGGTGCGCAAGCGCAATGAAGATATTCCGATCTTCTTGTACGGAGAAACGCGTACCTCACGCCATATGCCCAACGACATTTTGCGTGAGTTGCATGGCTTTATTCATATGAATGAAGATACGCCCGAGTTCGTGGCGCGCCACATTATTCGTGAGGCGAAGGTGTACTTGGATTCCTTGGCGCCCCCCTTCTTTCGCGCCTTAACCCATTACGCATCTGAAGGTTCGTATTCATGGCACTGCCCGGGCCACTCCGGCGGCGTTGCTTTTCTGAAAAGCCCAGTCGGCCGCATGTTTCATCAATTCTTCGGTGAAAATATGCTGCGCGCAGACGTTTGCAACGCGGTAGAGGAGTTGGGGCAGCTGCTAGACCATACTGGCCCAGTGCTCGCCAGCGAACACAATGCGGCGCGCATTTTCAATACCGATCACTTATTCTTTGTGACCAACGGCACATCAACCTCAAACAAAATTGTGTGGCACTCCACCGTTGCTCCTGGCGATATCGTCTTGGTGGATCGGAACTGCCATAAATCGGTGATTCACTCGATTACGATGATGGGCGCGATTCCAATCTTCTTAATGCCTACCCGCAATCACCTCGGCATCATTGGCCCTATTCCAAAAGAAGAGTTTGAGTGGGCTAACATCAAAAAGAAAATTGACGCCAACCCCTTCATTAAAGATAAAAACGCGGTACCGCGCGTGATGACGCTGACGCAAAGCACGTACGACGGCATTATTTACAACGTCGAGATGATCAAAACAATGCTTGACGGTAAAGTGGATTCCTTGCATTTTGACGAGGCATGGTTGCCGCACGCTGCTTTCCACCCGTTTTATAAAGACATGCACGCGATTGGCGCAGACCGAAAGCGTACCAAAAAGAGCTTGATGTTTGCGACGCAATCAACCCACAAGCTTTTGGCTGGCCTCTCCCAAGCATCGCAGGTTTTGGTGCAAGACGCAGAAGAGCATAAGTTGGATCGCGATTGCTTTAATGAAGCGTATTTAATGCACACCTCAACGAGCCCGCAATACGCCATTATTGCTTCTTGCGACGTTTCTGCGGCGATGATGGAAGCGCCTGGCGGTACAACCTTAGTCGAAGAGTCGATTGCGGAGGCGATGGATTTCCGTAGGGCAATGCGTGAGGTGGATGCGCAGTTTGGTGCCGACTGGTGGTTTAAGGTGTGGGGCCCAGATCATTTGGCGGAAGAGGGTATTGGCGAGCGTAGTGACTGGATATTAGAGCCCAAAGCATCTTGGCATGACTTTGGTAATCTCGCTAAAGACTTTAATATGCTCGACCCAATTAAGGCGACGGTAGTGACTCCCGGGCTTGATATTGAAGGGAACTTTGGCGAGGTTGGTATTCCTGCCAGCATTGTGACCAAGTACTTGGCCGAACATGGTGTGATCGTCGAGAAATGCGGTTTGTACTCCTTCTTCATCATGTTCACAATCGGCATCACCAAGGGGCGCTGGAATACCTTGGTTACCGAGCTTCAGCAATTTAAAGACCACTTTGATAAAAACGCGCCGCTCTGGAAAGTGTTACCGGAGTTTGTGGCAAAACACCCCCGCTATGAGCGCGTTGGCTTACATGACATCTGTCAGCAGATTCATGCGTTTTATAAGGCCCGTGATGTGGCCCGCATGACGACGGAAATGTATACGTCCGATATGGTTCCCGCCATGATGCCGTCGGACGCATGGGCGAAGATGGCGCATAAAGAAGTGGATCGCGTGCCATTGGATCAGCTCGAGGGACGCGTGACAGCGATGTTAGTAACCCCATATCCGCCAGGCATTCCGCTACTCATTCCGGGTGAGCGCTTTAATAAGCGGATTGTGGATTACCTTTATTTCGCGCGAGACTTTAATGAACAGTTCCCGGGTTTTGAGACAGATATCCATGGTTTAGTGAAGACCGGCCAAAGCGGGCGTAGCGAATACTACGTGGATTGCGTTCGCTCAGAAACATAAGCGCCGCATCTGTTGCACCGATCTTGCCGTGAGCTATCGATTGGGTTTTTCTAGTTCGAAGCGTACGGGGGCGTCAGGGTCGGGTGATCCTGCGGGATCAGCATGAATGCTTTTCTCTTGTTCGCCCCCAAAATCAAACTCTTGGCTTGCCGCAATCGGAGCAGGCTTATCGAGGAAGGTGGTGACGAGCGCCGGAAAGAACATGACCAGCGCCACCATCACCAGCTGTAAACCAACCCAGGGCAATGCCCCCCAATAAATGTCGCTGCTTTTGACCTCTTTTGAGGCAACGCCGCGCAGGTAAAAGAGCGCAAAGCCAAACGGGGGATGCATAAATGAGGTTTGCATATTCACGCACAGCATGACTCCAAACCAGACTAGTGCAGCAGTCGATGCCGCCTGTAGATTACCGCCCATTGACTCCAGTAGTACAGGCGCTAATAATTTTTCCGCTACGGGTGCCAGTAAGGGCACGACGATGAAAGCGATCTCAAAGAAGTCTAAAAAGAACGCCAAGAAAAAGACAAAGAGATTCACCACAATCAAAAAGCCAATCCAGCCTCCTGGAATGTGCGTAAACAACTCTTCAACCCAGGTGCCGCCGTCAACCCCCTGAAACACCACTGAGAAACAGGTTGAACCAATCAAAATAAAAATCACCATGGAGGTAATGCGCATGGTGTTCTGGTAAGACTCTTTAATATTTCTGCCGAGATGCGCGATCTTGGCGCGCCGGAGCCAGGCCAAGAAGAGCGCGCCCATGGCGCCCATCGCGCCAGACTCAGTAGGGGTCGCAATGCCAAGCATGATGGTACCCAATACTAAAAAAATCAGAATAGCCGATGGAATGATGCCAGCAAGGCATTTTTTCCACAGAACCCAGCCGCTCATTTGCACTTCGTCCAGTGGCGCTGCTGGCAGCCAATCGGGTCGTAGGCGCGAGAGAATGAAGGTGTAGAGGGCAAAAAGCCCAATTTGAATCAGGGATGGACCCCAAGCGCCCAAATACATGCTGCCGACATCGGCGCTACCCGTTTGGGTTTTGAGTTGATCGGCAAGCACAATTAATACCAAAGAAGGCGGCACTAACTGCGTAATGGTTCCCGATGCCGCCAATACGCCCGTGGCATAGCGCATGTTGTAGCCGTAGCGCATCATGATCGGCAAAGAGATCATGGCCATCGCGATCACTTGCGCCGCAACCGTGCCGGTGATGGCGCCCAGCACAAAGCCTACGATAATCACCGAGTAGCCTAAGCCACCCCGAATACGCCCAAATAACTGACCCATCGAATCAAGCATGTCTTCTGCGAGTCCGCAGCGCTCCAGAATCGCACCCATGAAGGTGAAAAAGGGAATGGCCAGTAATAAATCGTTTGCAAGTACGCCACCAAAAATACGCTCTGGAATGGCTTGCAAAAATACGAGATCAAAAAATCCCTGGCTGATGGCGATTGCCGCGAAAAAGAGGCCGGCAGCCATCAAGGAAAACGCCACCGGAAAACCGATCAGCATAAAGACAATTAGTCCCGCAAACATCAGGGGAGGCATCCACGTAATCGGAATCATTGCTTGGGCTGTTCGTAGCGAAGGGCGTCGGGAGCTGTTACCAAATCTCCGCGCAGAAGCGCAATCCGTTTAATAATTTCCGAAAGGCCCTGTAGGCAGAGCAGAAAAAAGCCGAGGGGCACAACAAACTTAATGGGGTAGCGGATTAAACCGCCCGAGTTAATCGAATGCTCTAGGGCTAAAAAAGAGGGGTAGAACAGCGCGGTCCACGAAAGCCAGGTAAAGAGGATGCAGGCCGGCATTAAAAAGAATATGAAGCCGAATAAATCAACCCCAATACGCCCGCGATCCGAGAGTCTAGAGTAAATTAAATCGACTCGCACATGCTCATTGCGTTTGAGGGTGTACGACGCGCCCAGCATGACCGCCGCGGCAAACAGATACCACTGCAATTCCAATGGCCAGTTATCGCTGAGATCAAAGCCGTAACGCATGACGGCATTGACTGCGGAAATAAGGCAAGACAGCAAAATCAAAATGCTCGCGAGCTGACCAAGCCCGCTATTGAGGCGATCAATGCCGTGGGAAATGCGCTTCCAAAATGCCATCACGGCGCCGCCAGTGCTTCGTGTTAGTTGCCGAGCTCAGCACGACCCCGCGCGACCGCGGCAAGCACTTGTTCGGGGGCAGTGCCGCCAGGATGTTGTCGCGAGCGTACCGAACCTGTTACGGTCAAGAGGGGGAATACATCGTCACCCAATAGATCTGGGCGCGCATCTAGACCGCAGGCAAAACGCAGCTCAGAAAGACTTAAATCGGTTAAGGTGCATTTTCTGCCAACGCAGGCTTTCACTGCATGAGCTACTGCCTCGTGCGCATCCCGAAACGCCAGCCCCTTTTTAACCAAGTAGTCGGCTAAGTCAGTCGCGGTAGCAAAACCTTCCTCGGCGGCGGCCTGCATGACGTCTTTTTGCACTTCAATGTGCGGAATCATGTCGGCAAAAATGCGCAATGTGTCTTGCACGGTATCTACCGCGTCAAACAAGGGTTCTTTATCTTCTTGATTGTCTTTGTTGTAGGCGAGGGGCTGACTTTTCATGAGCGTTAAGAGGGCAATCAAGTCGCCGTAGACACGGCCAGTTTTGCCGCGCGCCAGCTCAGGAACGTCGGGATTTTTTTTCTGCGGCATGATGGAGCTACCAGTACAAAAGCGATCTGGTAAATCAATAAAGCCAAAGCGGGGGCTAAGCCACAGAATTAATTCTTCGGATAGGCGCGAGACATGCATCATTAAGGTGGCGGCAAAGGCGCAAAATTCAATCGCAAAATCCCGATCAGATACCGCATCTAAGGAATTGTTGCAAATCCCATCAAAACCGAGTTTTTGCGCCACCATAGCGCGATCAATGGGATAGCTTGTACCCGCCAAAGCAGCCGCTCCCAGCGGTAGACGGTTCATGCGTTTGCGGCAGTCGGCTAAGCGGCTGGCATCGCGGCTAAACATTTCAAAATAGGCCATGAGGTGGTGGCCAAAAGTAATGGGCTGGGCGACTTGCAAATGGGTGTGGCCTGGCATGATCGTTGCCGCATGCGTTTGCGCTAAATGGAGTAATGCGGAACGCAATGCAGTTAAGGAAATCTGAATTTCATCGATATTGTTGCGAAGCCATAAACGCAAATCGGTGGCAACCTGGTCGTTGCGTGAGCGGCCGGTATGCAGACGCTTTCCGGCATCGCCAACGAGGGCGGTAAGGCGGGCCTCGATATTGAGGTGAACATCCTCCAAGGCGAGTTGCCATTCGAACTGACCGGCCTCGATTTCCGCTTTAATTTGCGCCATTCCCTTTTGGATATAGGCGAGATCTTGGGTGCTGATGATGCCCTTGGCTGCCAGCATCTCAGCATGGGCTAATGAACCCTGAATGTCTACCAGCGCAAAGCGGTGATCGAAGCCAATCGAGGCGGTATAGCGCTGGACCAGTTCATCAACGGGTTCGGCAAAGCGCGCCGACCAAGCTTGGGCCTTGTTGGCCAGGGAATTTTTAGAGGAGCTCATAAAGGCAGTATATTGGTGTCAGTAACCACTATTTTAAATGTTATGGTCCAACACCTGAATTCTTCCTCCTCCCTTGCCGCCCCAGAGCGGCTGGTGATTGCCTCCCGAGAGAGTCGTCTGGCGATGTGGCAGGCTGAACACCTCCAAAGTTGCCTAAAAACCCTCTATCCTGCTTGCCATGTCGAGATTCTTGGAATGACGACCCGGGGCGATCAAATTTTGGATCGCACCCTATCTAAAGTGGGCGGTAAAGGGCTATTTGTAAAGGAACTTGAGGCTGCTTTAGAGGATGGCAGGGCGGATTTAGCGGTGCATTCTTTAAAAGACGTGCCCATGATCATGCCCGATGGCTTCGATTTGACCTGTGTGATGAGCCGTGAGGATGCTCGAGATGCGTTTGTATCCAACGACTATGCATCATTAGAGGCACTTCCTCAGGGTGCGGTGGTCGGCACATCCAGTTTGCGGCGCGAGGCTATTTTGCGTCTGCACTTTCCCCATTTAGTGATTCAGCCCTTGCGCGGCAATTTAGATACACGCATGGGTAAATTGGATCGCGGTGAATACCAGGCGATTATTTTGGCCGCTGCGGGCTTAAAGCGTTTGGGCTTGGCTAGTCGCATTAAGGCCTATTTGCCGCTGGATCCTTATACGCCTGCGGCGGGTCAGGGTGCATTGGGCATCGAGACGCTCAGTAAGCGAACCGATATGAAGGCGTGGCTTGCTCCGTTAAACGACCACCCCACCTTGCTTGCGGTTTCAGCAGAGCGTATGGTGTCACGGCAATTGGGTGGCTCGTGCGAAGTGCCACTGGCGGCGCATGCGATGTGGAATGAATCCCAGCTCAGCATTCGTTCGTTTGTGGCCAGTGTGGATGGTTCGAAGATTTGTTTGGCGAGCGGCGCAGCCTCCATTAAAACCATTGCGGACGCCGAAGCGCTGGGCCTATCGGTTGCGCAGGACTTGCTCTCCCAAGGTGCGAGCGCTTTACTCCCCTAACCGTTATGAGATCCGCTACGCTGGTTGTAACTCGGCCAAGTGGTCAAGCCAACGCCTTAATTGAGGCGCTGCAAGCGGCGATTGCGAGCATCGGGGCTTCACGCAGGGAGATGGATTGGCCAAGGCCACAGATCCTTGCCTTGCCGCTCTTAACGATCGTTCCAAAATCCGACCTGAATACAAGCTCAGCGATTCGTTCCGCATTGCAGACTGCTGATTTAGCGGTATTCGTTAGCCCGAATGCCATCGACTGCACTATGCGCTTATTGGGCGGTGATTGGCAGTCGATTGCAGGGCGCCCCATCCCCATTGGGGTCGTAGGTCAAAGCAGTTTCCAGGCCCTTCAGCGCCACGGTATCGGCGTAGAAGCGAATTCTCCAACCCCGATTTGGATGCCGAGCGATCCAACCGCGTGGGATTCGGAAGGTTTATGGAGTGTGATCCAAAGTCGCTTTCCGAGCTGGGCGGGTCGACGGGTGGTTTTGTTGCGGGGTGATGGTGGCCGCGAGTGGCTAGCCGATCAATTGCAGTCGGTGGGGGCGCATGTGGAGGCAATGGCAGTCTATTCACGTATTCCGCTGAGCGAGTCTAGCCCGTTGTGGGGTGAGGCACTCGATACCGATGCGGAAAATACCCTTTGGATTCTGACCTCATCGGAGGCTGTGCGGCATTTGGGCGCTGTTTTAAAGCAGCGCGGTCGCCAAGATTATGTAGCGGGCGTCAGCGCGCTGTGCCCACATCACAATATCGCCAGCAGCGCAAAAGAGATTGGCTTTGCAACCGTACTCGAGTGCCACTCTGGCGATGCCGCTTTGGTTAGGGCTGTGGTGACTTGGTTGGAGGCATCGTTAAAAAAACCTCATTAACCAATAAAGGATGCCCCTTTAAATGATAGAGGGTTCTTCGAGCCCATGAGCCTGTGGGCATTTCAGGATAGCGACGGTGACAATCCTTCCATAAGGGGTGCCGACGATCAAGTTGGGCAATCTCGCGATGGGCTTTAATCCGATTGCGATTGCGATTGTGACCCTGAAACAAAACAGCCCCCAGCGGCTTTTTACCTAATTTGAGGATGGCGTGATTACTGCCGCTTGCCGTGAGTATCGGAATAATGCTACGCGCGATGACGATTGGCTGTTTATCGATTAGTAATAGGACCTCGCGTACACGGCAGCGTTTGATTCGGCCATGAAAAAAGCGACTTTCGTCGCTATGAATGGTTTGAAGACGGTCGGCTAAAACCAGCACCTCAATGCGACTGTTAAAAGCAGCCTCTAATTTACGCGTTAAGGAGCCAGTATCACTCAGCCATGGTTGCCACTGCCGTGGTGCAAGGTGAATTTCACCGGAACCGACCCGATTCCATAGGGAACAGAGGCGATTACGGTGAATCATGCTTAGTTGCCGCTAAACGATCTCCGTTGACCACCAGCCGCTTTGGGCTTGCCAAAACGGGGACCAGTAGGACGGGAATCGCCGGAGCGAGCACCTGCGGGTTTGGAATCAAAGCGACCTGTTGGGCGGGAATCGCCCGAACGTGCGCCTGCGGGCTTGGAATCAAAGCGACCTGTTGGGCGGGAATCGCCGGAAAAGCCGCCTGCTGGTTTTGCATCGTAACGCGCTGCCGGGCGGGAATCTCCACCCGATCGCGCTTCAAAATGACCGCCGCCAGAGCGGGATTCGAAACGGCCAACCGAACGATTACCTGGGCGCGAGTCTGAGCGTACGCCTGGGCGACCACCTGAGCGGGCGCCAGGACGTCCACCGCCACCACCAAAGCTAGGCTTGGCTTGTGGCTCAAGACCGGGAATGACGGATGCAACGATATCTTGCTGAGTAAAGCGTTCGATATTCCGAATCTTGGCGCGATCGCGATGCTCTACTAAGGTAATCGCAACACCATTACGGCCTGCACGACCAGTACGGCCGATGCGGTGGGTGTAATCCTCTGGCTTCATTGGAAGGCCAAAGTTAATCACGTGGCTAATGCGGGGCACGTCGATGCCGCGTGCGGCAACGTCGGTTGCAACCAAAATCTTGGTGTGGCCTTTACGCAGTGACTCCAAGCGGCGCATCCGCACAGCTTGTGGCATCGCGCCGTGTAGCGCAGTTGCTTCGTATCCGTTGGCGCGCAGCGTATCGGCAATCTTCTCGCTCTCGACCTGTGTGCTAGCGAAAACCACTGCTTGATCCAAAGTAGGATCGGTTAAGAGGTGCTCTAACAAGCGATGCTTGTGCGCCATGTTGTCGGCCCAATGCATTTTTTGCTCGATATTGGAGTGCACATCACCTGCTTGCGCCAGTTCAATGCGCTTTGCATCGTTTGTTAATTGCGTTGCCAATGACATGACCTTGGGCGCAAATGTTGCCGAGAACATGAGGGTTTGGGTGCGTTGCTTGCAGCGCTCATCTATTGCCTCTAGGTCATCAGCAAAGCCCATGTCGAGCATGCGATCCGCTTCGTCGATGACGAGTTGCTTCACATCGTCTAGGCGAATGGCGCGGCTATCGCTCAAGTCGAGTAAACGACCAGGAGTAGCAACAACCAACAAAGCGCCTTTGAGCGCCTGAATTTGTTTGCCATAAGGCATGCCACCCATCACGGTTGCAATGCGAATGCCTTTAAAACCGCGCGCTAGATTAATCGCGTCGGCAGCAACTTGTTGCGCGAGTTCGCGGGTAGGGCAAAGCACCAATACTTTGGGCTGCGCGCGTCCAGGAACAGGCGAGTTGCTTGGGTTGCTGGCAAGCAATTGATTTAACAGGGGCAATAAAAACGCCGCTGTTTTACCGCTACCCGTTTGGCTGCTGACCAAGAGATCACCGCCAGCCAGAGCGGCTGGTATTACTTTAGCCTGCACAGGGGTTGCTTGGGTAAAGCCTAATTCAGCGACGTTTTGCAGCAGCGGAGCCGCTAAGCCAAACGATGCAAATGCATTGGCGTTTGAAGTCACCACGGAAACCGTTATTTTTTCATCGGCAGTGGTGTCAAGATTGGCGTCAAAAGACGCAGAGTGTGTTTCGTTCGAAAAAGTCATGCAATCACATCCCCGTCGGGGATGTCTCCGGTTGTTGCGCCTCAGGGTTTTAAAGGGCGCGATGGTCTAGGGCATCGAC
This sequence comes from Polynucleobacter sp., assembly GCA_030696845.1. Classification (GTDB taxonomy): domain Bacteria; phylum Pseudomonadota; class Gammaproteobacteria; order Burkholderiales; family Burkholderiaceae; genus Polynucleobacter. The sequence continues at coordinate 11,442 of JAUYRJ010000007.1, read as the reverse complement.
CATCAGACAAGCGGCAGCGGTGTGTTTATTGCTACTAAACTGATTCGCTGAATATGTATATTGCTGGGGACGATGTTTCAAAAAGCCCTCCATTATGGCACGGTTAGAAGCCTAGGGCAATCCCTAGGTGATTTATTCTGATTATCATCATTCCATGGGCTTTTTATTGCATTGGTCGGACGCTGGCATTATGAACTTCCCTGGCTATGTGCTGGGCGCCATTCTTATTATCCTGCTGCCGGGACCCAATTCACTGTATGTTTTAACTGTTTCCGCGCAGCAAGGCTGGCGCCAAGGAGCGTGGGCGGCATTCGGCATTTTTATTGGCGATGCGATCATCATGCTGGGCGTTGCTTTGGGCGCCGCCACTCTGCTCCAATCTTCACCACTGGTATTTAATACCCTCCGCTTGCTGGGCGCAGCCTATTTGGCGTGGCTAGGTATTGGCATCTTTCGCTCTGGATTGGCTCGCCTTGGCGCCCATGCGGATGTCTCTGCTGCTCGCGGGCTTGGAACTGCAGCTGGCGTGATGCGCTTGCATCCACTGCTTGCCTCACTCCTGCTTTCGCTGACCAACCCTAAAGCCATTTTCTTTTTTATTTCTTTTTTCACGCAGTTTGTGAACCCTGATTTCCACGCGCCTGCATTGAGTTTTTTCTATCTTGCGGTAGTGACACAAATCATTAGCATGGCTTATCTGATCGTGGTGATTGCTGCTGGTCAGTATTGCTTACGTATAACAAAGACCCACCCCAATATGACGGCAATCATTTGGTTTGCTACTGGCATGGTCTTGATGGCGTTTAGTGCGCGCCTGTTACTTGAGATACTTTAATAAGCGCGCTACTTTTTTACCGTAGGGTGGGTGAGCAGCACTAGTGCCGCGTAACCAGTCAAGCCCCAATAGGCCACGCACTTGCAATACCGGCTTGTAGTGGCTAAACGTATCGAAGCCCGTCTTGCCATGGTAAGCGCCCATGCCACTTGCCCCGATGCCGCCAAAGGGAATGGTTTCGCATGCCGCATGCAAGAACACATCATTGACTGTAATGCCGCCGGAGCGTGTATCGGCAATGATGCGCTTCATATTGACCTTGTTTTTTCCAAACCAATACAGGGCTAAGGGCGTTGGTGAACCACCCTGATTGATCATGCGAATGGTTTCACTTGTCGCATTAGGCCCATCAACCACGGTCATGATGGGCAAAATAGGAGCAAAGATTTCTTCTTGCATCACAGCCGCATTCGCGCTGACGTTGAGCAAAATCACAGGCTCAAACACCCTTTGATCTTGGGTGTGTGGGTGCAGTAAGGGTAGGGCTGTCGCACCTTGCGCCAGCGCATCTTCAAGTAAAAAATGCCAGCGTGCGGTTTGCTCGACATCGATCGGGCCAGTTAGTTCCGCGGGGTTGCTAAATTGCGTTTGCGCCGCATGTTGTAACTCGGCAACCAAGGTGTCACGTTGATGCGCGCCAACGATGACATAGTCTGGGGCAATGCAGGTTTGCCCAGCATTGAGTAATTTGCCGTAAATAATGCTGGCAGCCGCTTCACGCAGATTGGCGGACGCATCCACAATGGCTGGTGATTTACCACCCAACTCTAAAGTCAGTGGAACCAAATGCTCCGCGGCAGCGCGCATCACTTTTTTACCGGTAGCAGTGCTGCCGCTAAAGAAGAGATGGTCAAGTGGCAGCGCCGCAAAATCAGCGGCGGTATTGGCGTCACCCGTAGTGACATTGAATTCAGTAAAGTGAAAGTATTCTTGAATCAGTCCAGCCAAAAACCCCGAGCTTCGACTGCTGCGCTCGGAGGGTTTGAGCCACACGCGATTGCCTGCGGCTAGGGCTGCTACGGCGGGTGCTAGCGCGAGGAGAATTGGATAATTCCACGGACTCATGATGCCGACGATGCCTTTGGGTTGGGCCTGCATCCATGCAGAAGAGCTGCCCAAGTAGGATGGGGTATCGAGCGCGACAGGCTTCATCCACTCTTTAAGGTGTTTTTTGGCAAATCGACAAGCTTGGTAAATTTGCGAAAATTCGGCGAGTTGCGTCTCAATCGGGTGCCGGTTACCAAAGTCCGCCGCAAGCACTTTGCAGAGTTTGTCCTCATTAGCGCGCAGCATGGCCTCTACTCTACTGATGCGCTCCAGACGCAGTGCTAGGCTGGCGTGCGGTTCAGCAGCATCAGCTGCCTTGATTTCGTCGAGTTGAATGGTGAGGCGGTTCATAAAGGGCGCATGGGGTGAAGTGGGTTAATGCAAAGTAAGCAATAAGGCGTTAGGATAAAGCCATGGAAGAAAAACACGGTACTTTTGAGACGGCAACCCTCGGCGGTGGATGCTTTTGGTGTTTGGAGGCGGTTTATCAGCAATTGCATGGCGTGCGCTCGGTGGTTTCGGGGTATGCGGGTGGGCATGCGCCAAATCCGACTTACGAGGCAGTGTGCTCTGAAACTACGGGGCATGCCGAGGTAGTGCAAATTCAATTTGATCCTGCAATCGTGTCGTATCGCGAGATTCTGGAAGTATTTTTTGTGATTCACGATCCCACCACCCTGAATTACCAGGGACACGATGTGGGCGCTCGCTACCGCTCAGTTATTTTTACGCACTCGGATGCCCAAGCCGAGACTGCTAAAGCAATCGTGAAAACCTTAGGTGATGAGGGTGCGTATGGGCGGCCAATCGTTACCGTGATTGCACCTGCTCCAGTGTTTTATCCTGCTGAGGCCTACCATCAAAATTACTTTCAACAGCACCCTGCGCAGGGCTATTGCATGGCTGTAGTTGCGCCGAAGCTAGCTAAGTTCCGCTCGACCTTCGCCCGCTTAGTGAACCCCGTTTTTAATTAGGGTGCTAGGCGCGTAATCGTCCAGCCAGTGTCCGTATGTCGGTAGCAAATCCGGTCGTGTAAGCGGGAAGGTCGACCTTGCCAAAACTCGATTTGCGTCGGTTTGAGTCGATAGCCACCCCAGTGCGGGGGACGTGGCGGATTGTCGCCGTGCGCCGCTTTAAATTGCTTCTCTTGCTCTTCTAAGAATTCCCGGTTGGGTATTACCGCGCTCTGGGGTGAGGCCCAGGCACCAATCCGCGAGGCAGGTGGCCTAGAGTGAAAGTACGCATCGCTCTCAGCAGCGCTTACGGGCTCGACTATGCCATTAATGCGTACTTGCCGCTCCAGCTCATGCCAGTGAAAGAGCAGCGAAGCATGGGGCTGCTCAGCCAATTCCACGCCTTTTTGGCTGGTGTAGTTGGTAAAAAAGGTAAAGCCGTTTTGATCGGCCGCCTTTAATAGGACAATACGCACCGAAGGAATGCCATCGCGATTCGCTGTAGCTAGGGCCATTGCATTGGGTTCGGGGCATTGCGCCTTCACCGCTTGGTCAAACCACGTGTGAAAGAGGCTAAACGGCTCGCTCGGAACATCGCCCTCCGAGAGTTGGTCATGGGTGTAGTTTTTACGCAGTTGAGCAATGGATTCCATGTATTTAGTATAAAGAGAAGCTATGACAAATGAGAACTTTCAAGCCCCTGCGGTGGATCAGGCGATAAATCCCGCCGATCGCCGCTTTGGAGGTGTGGCGCGGCTCTATGGAGATTTGGCTCTGACGCAGTTTAGGGCCGCTACTGTAGTAGTTGCCGGCTTGGGTGGCGTGGGTTCGTGGGCGGCTGAAGCGTTGGCTAGGTCCGCTATCGGGCATTTGGTCTTGATTGATTTTGACCACATTGCGGAGAGCAATACGAATCGGCAATTGCACGCACTGGGTGATGAATACGGCAAAGCCAAAGTAAAAGTGATGGCTGAGCGGATATTGCAAATTAATCCGCATATTCAATTGACTTGCCACGACGCATTTTTGGAGCCAGAAAACATCAACGCCCTAGTGCCAGCAGATGCCTTGGTGTTAGATGCAACCGACTCGGTACAGGTGAAAATTGCTTTAGCCGCATGGAGTGTAGCGAACCAGCGTTTGCTGGTGATGTGCGGCGCTTCGGGCGGCAAGGCAGACCCCACGCAATTGCGCTGCGATGATTTATCAAAAACAGAGCAAGATGCTTTGCTTGCCAAGGTACGCGTTGGTCTGCGCACAAACCACGGCTTCTCACGTGATCTTAAAAAGAAGATGGGAATTCGGGCGGTGTATTCCAAAGAGCCCAGAGCAGGCTCTGCCACCGGCGGCTTGGCGTGTTCGGGTTATGGCTCCGCGGTAACGGTGACGGCCGCGGCCGGACTGGTTGCTGCCGCAGAGATTTTGACGCTAATTCGCACTCACAAATCCGCGCAGTAAATCAAAATACCCATCTAGGTTGCAAATTTCATCGAAAGTCCTTCGGGAATTCCCTGTAAGAAATTACAGATTCTTTTGTAGGACGAAATATTTTTTTTAAGCGTAAATACTGCTACTGCTTGGGCTCATCTTATTTCTAGCTGTTATTTATTTGGTTTTGAATATTTAACGAATATTTAGGCACTAGTCCTATCCACAAGTCCTCCCTAGACTTTGCTCCGTTGGTGAATTACCAATGTCAAAATGAAAAGGAGGTCTCTCTTGCAGACAGAACACACTGGCTTAAAACGCCATCTCAAGGTTCGTCACATTCGCCTAATGGCATTAGGTTCCACGATTGGTGTCGGATTATTTTTAGGTTCCGCTAGCGCAATCCAATTGGCTGGTCCGTCGATTCTGTTGGGTTATTTACTGGCTGGAATCGTCGCTTTTATTGTGCTGCGCACCTTAGGTGAAATGGCGGTGCACGAGCCGGTCGCCGGCTCATTTGCGGCGTATGCCAATTCCTATGTTGGACCGCTAGCGGGTTACATGGTGGGTTGGGGTTACTGGACTTACTGGATTGTCGTGAGTATTGCCGAAGTAACTGCGGTGGGCATTTACATGGGCATTTGGTTTCCGGACATGCCGCAATGGGTTTGGGCTCTGTCTTCCATCATTTTGATGGGCTTAATTAACATGATCGCTGTTCGGCTCTTTGGCGAGTTTGAGTTTTGGTTCTCGCTCATTAAAGTTGTTGCCATCATCGTATTGATTGCGATGGGCGCGGCAGTGGTGTTTTTTGGCTTTACTAATGATTGGGTTCCGCTGGGATTTGATAATTTGTGGATTCATGGTGGCTTTTTCCCCAATGGTATTGGCGGACTCCTCATGTCGCTGCAGATGGTGCTCTTCGCTTATGTGGGTATTGAGATGATTGGCCTCTCTGCGGGCGAAGCGGAAAATCCCAAAAAGACGATTCCAATGGCGATCGATTCCCTTGCTTGGCGCATCTTGATTTTTTATATGGGCGCGATCTTGGTGATCTTGGCGATCTTTCCGTGGAATGAAGTAGGCCAACAGGGAAGCCCGTTTGTCGTGATGTTTGAACGCCTCGGTTTGCGTGAGGCCGCCGGCATTGTGAATTTCGTGGTGATTACCGCTGCCTTATCGTCCTGCAATGCAGGAATTTTTAGTGGCGGCCGCCTACTGTACTCTTTATCCGTCAACGGATACGCTCCTGAGAAGTTTGCGCACCTTTCTACCAACGGCGTACCGCATCGTGCTGTGATGGCGGCCGTGATGGTGCCCATGATTGGGGTGGTGCTGAACTACTTTGTACCAGATAAGGCATTTCAATACGTCATGGCCGCAGTAACTTTCATCGGGCTCATGGTTTGGATTTCGATTTTATATACCCAAATGCGCTTCAGAAAATCACTGACTCCAGCGCAATTGGAAAGTCTGAGTTATCGCACGCCATGGTGGCCGTATTCATCGTGGTTTGCTCTTGCCTTCATTGTACTTGTCATTGTCTTGATGGGTTTTCATGAAGATGCGCGCGCCGCTTTGATCCTGGGCCCGTGCTTGTTAGCGGTATATTGCCTGATGTATTACGTGATGGGCTTGCATCGTAAAAATAAATTGAAATAAGGAGAAACAGATGATTATTGGCGTACCAAAAGAAGTAAAAGATAATGAATTTCGCGTGGGCTTAACCCCGGGAAATGTCAGTGGTTTAGCGGCGCAAGGGCATTCGATTCTGATTCAGCGCGGAGCCGGTCAGCAGATTGGCTTAACGGATGAGTTGTATCGCGCTGCAGGCGCTTCTCTGGTGGATAGCGCAACCGAGGTGTATGGCAAAGCGCAGATGGTGGTGAAGGTAAAAGAGCCGCAGCCACAAGAATGCGCCATGCTTCGAGAGGATCAAATTCTGTTTACGTATTTGCATCTCGCGCCGGATCCCATGCAAACCAAAGCGCTGCTTCATTCAGGTTCCAGTTGCATCGCCTATGAAACCGTCACGTCGCGTGCGGGCACTTTGCCCTTGTTGGCGCCAATGAGTGAGGTGGCGGGGCGTATGTCGATTCAGGCGGCGGCAACCGAAATGGAAAAGACCCATGGCGGACCTGGCATATTGCTCGCGGGCATTCCAGGTGTGGCGGCGGCAAAGGTCGTCATTCTTGGGGCGGGGGTAGTTGGTCGAAATGCATTGCAGATCGCTGTGGGGATTGGGGCGGACGTTTCAATTATCGATAAGGATATAGATCGACTGCGTCAGATTGATGCCCTCTACGGCAATCGTGTGCGGACCTACTACTCCGATCCCTTGTCTATTGAACGGGAAGTGCTGGCGGCCGATGTCGTGATCGGTGCGGTGCTGTTGCCCGGTGGAGCAGCGCCAAAATTGGTAACCAGGAGCATGGTCACGAAAATGAAACCCGGGTCTGTAGTGGTGGACGTGGCGATTGATCAAGGCGGCTGTTTTGAGACCTCGAAGCCGACTACGCACAGCGATCCCAGTTATTTGGTTGGAGAGGTGATTCATTACTGCGTAGCGAATATGCCAGGCGCCGTAGCGAGAACATCAACTTTCGGACTCACCAATGCAACCTATCCGTTTGTGGAGGCGCTGGCAAACTATGGCTTGGTGGCGGCACTCAGGCAGGATGCGCATTTGCGCAATGGACTGAATGTGTATCGCGGGCAGCTCGCATCAGAGCCGGTGGCTATTGCTCAGCAGCTGGACTTTGTGCCAGCGACTGAGCTATTAGCGGCGTAAAGCAATAAATCAGTAAAGCGATGACAGCGGCTTAGCTCAGATCGGTAATAAGCGAAGCCAATGTCTCGTGGGGCAGGGTCTTCACATGCATGGGGTACTCTTTGTGATCGCAACCCACCATCATTTGGGCGCCCGCTTTGAGCGCCTTGATCATATCGGGTGTGAGTTCAAAGCGCATGAAGTGCACGGCGGATGTTTTTTCCGCGGTCGAGCGCTCCAAGTCCTCATCGGCTAAAGCATAGACGCGTGGCTGACCTTCGACTTCAATAAAGATTTTGTCTTCAATACCAAGGAGTTTGGCGAGCGCGACCTTGCGATCGCCTTCGTTGGGGTACTCCAACATCATGGTGGCTTTAAAGTTAGTGCCATCCGGTACTAAGGGGTTGTAGGCATCGAGCTCATCTTGAATGCCCTCTTCTTCGAAGGTTTTCTCAACACGCAACATCTCCTGAATTTGATAACGCATCAAGAATTCGTTCTCAAAAATCATGGTGAGGTGGTCACCCAAGTGCACCGTCCGAATGCGGCGTTCTTGAATAGCCTTTTCCCGAATCGCTGGGCGATCCTTGTGGTATGCCTCGAGGCTTAAGAGGCTTTCGCGCGTAATTTTTCCCATGCTGCTTTTATTCCTATATCTGTTAAAAGTATCAATTGATTAAATCGGTTTACAGACCGTAGGCTTTCGCCATCAAGGTAAGTGGGTGCGCCATGGCGGACTTCGGTAAGCCAAGCTTCTCCATACCCTGCGCAATATGATGACCGGCTAGTTGGCAATCGGAGCTAATGTAATCGGGCTCGTTTTCAGCCATGCTCTTGAATACGGGCTTACCAATCTTCATTGCCATTGCATGGAACTCTTTTTTAACGCCCCAAGTGCCCGAGTGACCTGAGCAACGCTCAACCACATTCACTTCCGTACCTGGAATCATCTTGAGTGCTTCAGCGGTCTTTTGTCCAACGTTTTGCACGCGGGAGTGGCAGGCAACGTGATAGCTAACATGACCTAATTCGGTTTTGTAGTCGGTCTTAAGTAAGCCATCGGAGTTCCGCGCAACCAAGTACTCGAAGGGGTCCCACATCGCTTGCTTAACGAGTTGCACATCAGCGTCGTCTGGGAACATGAGTGGCAACTCTTGCTTAAACATCAAGGTGCACGATGGGATTGGCGTGAGGATAGCATACCCTTCCTTGGCCAACTTAGCCAATTTAGGAATGTTCTTGTTCTTGTTTTCTTCAACGGAATCCAAGTCGCCTAATTCCAACTTAGGCATACCGCAGCACGCTTCTTTATCAACCAGCTCATAGGGGATTTGGTTGTGCTGCAAAATTTTGATTAGGTCTTGACCAATACCAGGCTCGTTGTAGTTCACATAGCAGGTCGCGTAAATCGCAACCTTACCGGGCGTTTTGGCGCCGTCTTTGACTGGAAACGCAGTTGATTTTTCAGCTAACTGAGGGAATGTCTTGGGCGCGTATTCTGGAATCCACGCCTTTTTATCGACGCCTAGGGCGCCTTCCATTGCCAGACGCGCAACGCCCGTTTGGTTTATGGCATTCACCGCCTGCGTCACAATCGGAATACCGGCGAAGTGGCCCAGTTTATCGGTGGAGGACAGCAATTTATCGCGGAAGGTGGCTTTGTCTTCTTTGAAGCTAACGGCTTTGGCGCGCAGCATGAGGTGGGGGAAGTCCAGGTTCCAAGGGTGTGGTGGAACGTATGGGCACTTCGTCATGTAACAGACGTCGCAGAGGTAGCACTGATCGACCACGGCTTGGTAGTCCGCCTTAGCGACTTGCTCGACTTCGCCGTCTTCGGTAGCGTCAATTAAGTCAAAGAGGGTGGGGAATGATCCGCAGAGGCTTAAGCAACGGCGGCAGCCATGGCACAAGTCAAATACGCGCTCCATTTCCGCTTCCAGATTCTCGCGGTCGTAAAACTCGGGATTTTTCCAATCCAGTGCATGCCGTGTTGGGGCCTCTAAACTACCTTCGCGTGTGCTCATTTACTTCCTCGCTAATTTTGAATGGGTTCGGTAAGCAATCTCGTTATGCTTACATACTATTTGGGATAACCCTAAGTTTAAGAGTGGAATGGTCAATAGCCAAATTGTATTAATTAACAATATCGATAGAAAATATCTAACTAACTGCATATGATCGACTTTTCTGCATTATTTCTTTCGACAGGGGTAGTGGCCTTAGCGGAAATGGGCGATAAAACCCAATTGCTGTCACTGATGTTGGCGGCGCGCTACCCACGCCAAGCAGGCCCTATTATCGCCGGAATCCTGCTCGCGACGATAGCCAATCACGCCTGTGCGGCGTATTTTGGCCATTGGCTTGCTAGTTTCATGAGTCCAGATGTCATGCGCTGGATACTCGGCTTGGGGTTCTTGGCGATCGGATTGTGGCTCTTGGTGCCAGACCGATTAGACGATGCAGGGAGCGCCAAAGCCAAAAATGCGGCATGGCCTGTATTTTTCTTAACTACCGGCCTCTTCTTCCTGGCAGAAATGGGCGATAAAACCCAGATTGCCACGATTGCGCTGGGTGCCCGCTATGCGGATGTCATCGCGGTCACGATCGGTACTACCTTAGGGATGATGCTGGCTAATGCGCCAGCGGTTTGGATTGGAGCGCGATTTACAAACCGAATACCGATTCGGTGGGTGCATGCGGTGGCGGCCATTACCTTCATTGTGATTGGGCTGGTGACCTTAGCCTACCAATAGATTCGGCACGACATAAAATGGGGTGATGAAAACCGATCTTGCCCATTCTTTCCAGCGCCTTGCCTATCGTCCACCCGAGTTTTTGTTTAAGCAGGTCGATTTAGATATCGCACTTGACCCCGCAAAAACCGTTGTCAAAAGTCGGATTGAGGTTTTGCCGAATCCCGCACTCGCAGGAGATCAAGCCAGCAGTTTGGTACTGCAAGGACACGACCTGGAATTCATGAGCTTGCGCATTAATGGCCAAGCCCACCGCCATTTTGAGTTAACACCGCACAGCCTCAGCATTCATTCTTTGCCGGGCAATGGGGCTGAGCCCTTTGTGCTGGAAATCATCTGCATCTGCGTGCCCGAAAAAAATACCTCGCTCATGGGGCTTTATGTATCAAATGGGAATTTCTTTACGCAGTGCGAGGCAGAGGGGTTTCGCAAGATTACCTATTTTTTAGACAGGCCCGATGTGATGGCGCGCTACCGCGTGACCTTACGCGCAGTCGAGTCGCAATACCCCGTACTACTAGCCAATGGCAATTTAATCAGTACGGAAAAGCTACCCAACGGTTGGCATAGCGCTGTTTGGGAAGATCCCTTTCCAAAACCATCGTATTTATTCGCGCTGGTGGCGGGCAAGCTGGAGTGCATTGAAGAAGAAATCACCACTGGTAGCGGCGCTAAAAAACAATTGCAAATTTGGGTGGAGCCGCACGATCTGTCTAAAACGCGCCACGCGATGAATTCTTTAATTCATTCGATTCGCTGGGACGAACAGCGCTATGGCTTGGAGCTCGATTTAGATCGTTTCATGATTGTCGCGGTGGGCGACTTCAATATGGGTGCGATGGAAAATAAGGGCCTCAATATTTTTAATACCAAATTTGTATTAGCGCAGCCCGAGACGGCCACCGATACGGATTTTGCGAATATCGAGAGTGTTGTCGCGCACGAGTATTTTCATAACTGGACGGGTAACCGCGTTACCTGCCGTGATTGGTTCCAGCTTTCCCTGAAAGAAGGCTTGACCGTATTTCGCGATCAAGAGTTTTCCGCCGATCAAATGGGTAGCGAGTCGGGTAGGGCGGTTAAACGGATTGAGGATGTGCGCTTATTACGTCAATTGCAGTTTCCCGAGGATGCTGGCCCGATGGCGCATCCGATTCGGCCGGATGAATACCAAGAGATCAATAATTTTTATACCGTCACCGTCTATGAAAAAGGCGCTGAGGTCGTGCGGATGTATCAAACCCTGCTTGGGGTAGAAGGCTTTCGCAAAGGCATGGACTTATACTTTGCGCGCCATGATGGTCAGGCGGTAACGTGCGATGATTTTTTGGCTGCCATGGCCGATGCCAATGACAGGAATTTAAGCCAGTTTAAACATTGGTATGGTCAGGCAGGAACACCCCGTGTGCAGGTTAAAACCGAGTTCGACGCTACCGCAAAGCGCTATCAATTGACCTTGACGCAATCGTGCCCGAGCACCCCAGGTCAGAGTGAGAAAGCTCCCTTTCACATTCCGCTACGCACCCGCCTGTTATTTGCGAAGCCAGCAGAACAAGATCAATCGAACGTGGCTGAGCGTTTGCTGGAATTAACCGAGCGTTCCCAGTCCTGGGTCTTTGAGAATGTGCTCACCGAGCCCGTGCTCTCGATTAATCG
>JAUYRJ010000076.1 GCA_030696845.1 Polynucleobacter sp. | reverse complement strand
AACCATCTACATCATCTGTTGGTGGGAATAAAGCCGTCTTTCATATTGAGAATATGGATTGCCCAACGGAAGAGGCGTTAATCCGAAAGAGGCTAGCTACGGTTGAAGGCATTGCGGGGTTAGATTTCAACTTGATTCAACGAAAACTTTCGGTAAGTCATAACTTAGATTCGCTTGAGACAATTCAATCTGCTTTAGTGAGTGTTGGCATGAAAGCGGTTCTTGAAGAGGGTTCGCCCACTAAAAGCTCAAGACATCAACAGCCAGCCAAAACAAATTGGTGGCCTCTAGCTATCGCTGGTGTGACGGCCGCTTTGGCTGAGTTAATTGAGTTCTTCCCATTTGAGGTAAACCAACTTAGTAGTCAGTATCTTGTGATTGCCTTGGTTATATTCTCTATTGCTAGTGGTGGCCTAACAACGTATAAAAAGGGTTGGATTGCCCTAAAGAATGGCAATCTAAATATCAATGCCCTTATGTCGGTTGCGGTGACCGGTGGGATGGCAATTGGTAGTTGGCCTGAAGCCGCTATGGTGATGTTCTTATTTTCAATGGCTGAAGTAATTGAGGCTAAGTCCCTTGACCGTGCTCGTAATGCGATTAGTGGTTTATTAGATTTAACGCCAGAGATAGCTACCGTGCTTCAAGCTGATGGCAGTTGGTTGCCAACCCCAGTCAAATCCATTACTTTAGGCTCAATCGTTCAAGTTCGCCCAGGGGAGCGTATCGCGTTAGATGGCGTACTCATAAGCGGGAATTCAACAGTCAATCAAGCGCCTATAACGGGTGAGAGTTTGCCAATTGATAAGGTGCAAGGCGATACTGTTTTTGCGGGAACCATTAATCAAACAGGTTCTTTTCAGTTTAAGGTGACAGCAACCTCAACAGGCTCTACGCTTGCCCGAATTATTCATGCGGTAGAGGCGGCTCAGGGCAGTCGTGCCCCAACACAGAGATTTGTTGATCAGTTTGCGAAGATTTATACGCCAACTGTTTTCTTAATTGCGGTATTGGTGGCTGTCATTCCTCCGTTGGCTCTAGGTATGTCGTGGCATGACTGGATTTATAAAGCGTTAGTGATGTTAGTCATTGCTTGCCCATGTGCTTTGGTCATTTCCACGCCAGTGACGATTGTTAGTGGATTGGCTGCTGCCGCACGTAAAGGCATCTTAGTAAAGGGCGGCGTCTTTCTTGAGATGGGACGCCATATGAAAGTTTTGGCACTGGATAAGACAGGAACGATTACCTATGGCAAACCTAAGCAAACCGATTTAATTATTTTGGGCGGTGAGGCCAAGCATACGCATCAAGTTGCTGCCAGCTTAGCGGCCCGTTCAGACCATCCCGTATCTTTAGCGATTACCGATAGTGCTGCGGAAAACAATCTTTCATTAATTGAAGTGGATAAGTTTGAGGCCATCTTGGGCAGAGGAGTTCGAGGCACTCTTGAAGGGGTTACTTATCAACTGGGCAATCACCGCCTGATTGAGGAGCTAGGCTTATGCTCGCCTGAAATTGAAGCTCAACTACTTCCGTTAGAGCAACAAGGCAAAACCGTAGTGATGCTTACTAACTCATCACAAGTATTAGCATTGATAGCAGTCGCTGATACAGTGAGGGATACCAGCAAGCAAGCCATTAAAGACCTTCATCATTTGAGCATCAGAACGATGATGCTTACTGGTGATAATGTCTATACGGCAGAGGCTATTGGCCAGGAAGTGGGTGTTGACGTAATTAAGGGCAATTTATTACCTGAAGACAAACTTAAAATCATTGATGAAATACTAAACAAAAATCCTGATGGCAAGGTTGGCATGGTTGGTGACGGCATTAATGATGCGCCAGCTTTAGCAAAGGCAAGTATTGGATTTGCCATGGGAAGCGCAGGAACTGATACAGCTATTGAGGCAGCAGATGTGGCATTAATGGATGATGATTTAAGAAAGATACCTAGCTTTGTTAGGTTATCCCAAACAACGGCCAATATTTTGTATCAAAACATTACCTTGGCGCTTGGCATTAAGGCGATATTTTTTGCGCTGACTTTTACAGGACAGGCAACTATGTGGATGGCAGTTTTTGCTGACATGGGGGCTAGCTTGTTGGTAGTGGCTAACGGATTGCGGCTATTGCGTAATTAGAGTGTTTTAAGCAACGGTTAAGGGTTAGTGGACATGCTCAATCCTGGCAATCCCAGATCAATTTATCGAAAAAATCAAGCTAATTGTGATTTTTATCAACTTGCGAGATTGACAGACGCCAAAAATAAGATCTCAATGGAATATGCAGACATGATTGTTTTTGAAAATTAAGCATTCAACAGAAGGAGCGCTATGATGAAAAAGCTAGGATGGATTGCTGGTTTAAGTTTAGGTGTTTTATTGAGTACGCCCGTTTTAGCGCAATCAGCAGGAACGGGTACTAGGACTACGCAGACCCAACAAAAAAATGTTGATGTTGCAGAGTTTGACAAGCAGGCGGCTCAAATCCAGGAGAACTTTAAAAAGATGCAAGAGCAGATGGATAAGATTCGTGCCACTAAAGATCCTCAAGAAAGACAAAAGCTCATACAGAATCACTGGAACACAATGCAAGGCAATATGAATATGATGCAAGGCATGTGGAACTCGGGAATGATGGGGTGTTGTGGTGGCAATGGGGGCAAGATGGGCGGCCACATGATGGGTCCGATGATGGATTGGAATGGAATGAGTCCGTATTACTCCAAGTTAACTCCAGAGCAGTTAAAGCAACGCCAATACATGATGGAACAATACATGGGCATGCAACAAAATATGATGAATCAAATGATGCAACAAAATTATATATGGATGGATCAGCCCAAAAAGTAAATAGTGGGAGGCTAGGCTCTTGTACTTATCGTGAAATGATTGCCTAGTATCATATTAAGAAATATTCGGATCAGCAGATGAATTGTCCGTTGGTCCGCCTAATCCAATAAAGCCAATTATCAGCCTATTTTTATGTATTTTGGAAGGTGTGCACGAATTAAAGAAGTGTGTAAAAATAAGACTGTGAAAAGATTAATAATTCTCGCTGCTGTGTTTTTTATTGGGCTGCAAACGTCGTTTGCAGTAGTTGCGAGCTATTGCCTTCATGAGCAGTCCACCATTTCTCACCCGGGGCACCATGAGCATGACCATAAAGTGCCCACAGAAAAGGTCGGGTCAAATTTAGCTAATGATTCTGATTGCGGAACATGTCATTTAACCCACTCGTCCTTTTTCAACGAATCCAGCGTAAGTTATCTTTATCTAAATAAGCTTCACTTTGTAATAGCTATCGATCTGCATTTCCCCGATCTTAGTATCCCTCCGCCATATAAGCCTAATTGGATTCCTCTCGCTTAAGTTGGCGAGAACCATCCCTAAACTCAACTAAAAAATTCTCGTCAACTCTCAATTGTTAAATCAAATGGAGTTGTTATGTTTCGAGAGAAAATGCCGTTGTGGCGAAATTTTTCTGTTTGGATGCTTTGCATTCCATCGATATTCTGGTCAATATTTGCCTACGCCGATGATGCAAAGCTGAATAAGCGCGAATTAAAGTCCCTGTATGAAATAGCTTGGGAGCGTCAGCCTGAGTCAAAATCGTATCAATTCAGAGTGGATGCTGCATTAGCGAAGCAAAAGATTGCAAGTAGCTTCTTGGCTAGCCCTGCATCTATTGAGATCGCTCAAAAAACTGATAGAGCGAATAGCAATCAAGGTGCAAGCGAGACCATTGCGGGTCTGGGCATCCCGCTTTGGTTGTGGGGTGAGCGCGCCAATTCTATCGGGTTAGCGGATGCTGAATACAAAAAATTACTTTCCCAGTATCTGTTAATTCAACTCAGGGTTGCAGCTGAAGTGCGCGATGCTTACTGGTCTTATAAGCGATTTGGCGTAGAGCTGGATTTGGCTAATGGTAGATTTCAAAACGCAAAGGCACTAAGTTTTGATGTAGAAAAAAGATTTAGGGCTGGAGACTTATCGCGTGCAGATTTGCATCAAGCTAATGGCGCATTAGCCAATGCAGAAGCAAGTCTAGCTGAAGCTCAAGCCAACTTTATCAATGCAGAGCAAAAGGTTCGCTCATTGTTGGGTGTTGGTATGGTGGAAAAATCTATCAAGACCGGATTATTAAATCAGCTTGCTGAGCCAATCCCAAAGGTTCCGGATAATTTATCGAGTCTAGATTTCAATTTACCAGTAGTAGCAGCATTACTTGATCAGCTTGAGGTAGCTAAGAAAGCAGTTTCACTAGCTAAAGCGCAAACGCGATCAACACCGGAATTGCAACTTCTGACAACAAGAGGGCGGGATGTTTATGGTGTTCCATTTCAACAATCCATTACTCTAGGAATACGCATTCCGTTTGGTTCGGATTCTCGCTATCAAAATAAATTAGCAACAACAACTGCTGAAATGGTAGAAGCTGAATCGCAGTTGGCGCTTGAAAGGGAGAGGGCTCTCTCGAATATTGAGTCAAGTGCTTTGCTGGTAAAGACTGCTCGACTAAAAGCCGACTCATCTGAAAAAAGAGCCGTATTGGCTAATGAAACACGATCTTTTTTTGAAAAGTCGTTTCGATTTGGTGAGACGGATTTACCTACAAGATTGCGTATTGAGTTAGAGGCATCGGATGCAAGCCGACAAGCTGCCGTTGCAAAAATTAATTACGCAGTGGCCATTTCAAATTTACGCCAAGCCCTTGGGCTGTTACCGGAATAAGGATTTATCGATGAATTATTTAAAACACAAACTCATTCTACTTTCCGCAGTTTTTTTTCTGTCAGCTGCGTCTGTAAACTTAGTTATTGCTGGTCCGGGCCACGATCATGATGCAGGTCAAGCAGTTAATTCCGTTGGGGTAGCATTGCCCCGTTTTTATGCAGAATCTGATATGTATGAGGTTGTTGGTGTTTTCGATGAAAAGCTGATTCGACTCTACATAGATCATTTTTTAACCAACAAACCTGTGAAAGCTGCACAAGTCAATATTGACCTAGACGGCCAAAAAATTGAGCTCAAAGAAGCGCCTGGCAATGTCTATGAAGGCCCTCTTGCTAAAAACTTAGAGGGTGATCTCGTGCCTGTAACTATCACCATTAATGATGGTGATGTAAGCGACATTATTGCAACTACGTTTGTCAATCAACACACCAACTCTACAAAATTTAGCTGGTGGTTGGTTGCTAAGTTGGCGATCGGTGTATTGGTTCTGCTTGCGATTTCCTGGCGCTTTTACTCTAAACGCCGACAAATCATCTCGAAAATACAAAAAATACTTATGCAAATTAAGGATCGCAAATGATTATCTCTTTCCCATTATTTAAACCTATTTTGATTGCGGCCGTACTATTTTTTTTCAGTTTGTCCTACGCAGGATCTGATCACGGGGATGAAAAGAATTCAAGTGGCGCACTGAGTGTTGACACTCCCAAAAGGCAAGCCAATGGTAATCTTTTTATACCCAAGTTAGCGCAAAGGCAATTGAAGGTTGAGACTGAATTGACTCAAGAGGGCGATTTTCCTAAAACACTCGATTTGGCAGGCAAGGTCATGATGGATCCAAACTATGGCGGCAAGGTTCAAGCGATTGTTGCCGGAAGAATCACACCAGGACCTAAAGGATTTCCATTGCCCGGGCAAAGTGTGACGAAAGGTGATGTGCTTGCTTACGTAACGCCAGAGGCGGGCCCTAGCGGTACCCGTTCTTTAGCTGAAAGCCGTTTAAAACGATTGCGGGAGTTAAGTGATACCGTACCTCGCAAAACGATTGAGGAGGCTCAGGCCGCGGTTGCCAATGAAGAATTGAGGGCGCCTGTTTCGGGGATTATCTCGACGATGGGCATTCTTTCAGGGCAGGTGGTCGAGGCAAGGCAATTAATTTTCGAGGTAGTAAATCCAAGTCGGTTATTGGTTGAGGCATTAGCTTATGACGGCACTATGCTCAAAAATATATCTGGTGGATTCATTGAATATTCTGGAAAAACTATTGAACTTCAGTATTTGGGCGGAGGTCAATCTATGAGAGAGCTCGCACTTCCCATTACTTTTTCTGGGAAAAATGATGATTTGCTAGGAATTCCTATTGGTCAACCGCTTAGAGTGTTTGTTAGTACTGAGACCAAATATAAAGGCTTCAAAATTCCATCCTCGGCAATTGTTAAAAATGGCGCTAATCAAAACATTGTCTGGATTAAGAAGTCGCCAGAAGAGTTTGAGCCAAAAGTAGTCTTATATGAGCCGCTCGATGGAAAGTATGTCGTTGTCACTTCAGGATTGTCTGCGCAAGATAGAGTTGTAAGTAGCGCAGCTTCCTTAATTAATCAAATTCGCTAAGGGCTACTATGTTTACCTGGCTATTAAACTTTAGCTTGAAAAATCGTCTGATTGTCATCTTGATTGGATTAATCATCATGGCATACGGAGCATTTGCGCTCCAGAGCATGCCGGTAGATGTTTTTCCAGACCTCAATAAGCCAACCGTAACTGTAATGACTGAAGCTGGTGGAATGGCCTCTGAGGAGGTTGAGCAATTAATTACATTTCCATTGGAAACGGTAATGAATGGTCTTCCGGGTGTCGAGTCAGTGAGATCAATTTCGAGTGCTGGACTCTCTTTTATCTACATCACCTTTAATTGGAGCACGGATATATATCGAGCCCGTCAAATGGTGAGTGAGCGTTTAAGCACAATGGAAAACACGTTACCCGATAGGGTTGTACCGCGAATGGGACCGATCAGCTCCATCATGGGCGAAATTATGCAAATTGCAATACCAATTGATGAGGCTAAGATTTCTCCAATGCAAGTTCGCGAGTATGCAGACTGGGTTTTAAGACCTCGATTAATGGCGATTCCTGGAGTTGCTCAGGTTATTCCAATCGGAGGTCAGGTCCGTCAATTTCAAGTCCAGCCTAATACGCGGCGAATGTCCGAGCTAGGGGTGACGGTATCGCAGCTGGAGGGGGTTCTTAAGGGGCATTCATCGAATACTTCTGGGGGCTTCATTGAGGTTAATAGCAAGGAATACCTGATTCGTAACATTGGCAGAACTTCTAGCTTGGATGATTTGAGAAACTTGGCAGTCACAACAAAGGGTGGTCAGCAAATTTTGCTAAAGCAAATAGCTGAGGTTACATTTGCGCCAGCAGTTAAGCGAGGTGATGCTGGTTATGAAGGGGGTCCCGCAGTTATCTTGGGAATTCAAAAGCAACCATCGGCCGACACAATCGATTTGAGTTTAAAAATTGAAAATGCACTGAATCAATTAAAGCAAGGCCTTCCTGAAGGGATGAATGCGCCCAGAATGACGTTTAGGCAGGCTACATTTATAGAGGCATCTATCAATACACTTGAGGGAAAACTGATTGGTGCTTCAATCTTTGTAGCAATTATTTTGTATCTGTTTTTGGGTACATTTAGGCCAGTTTTTATTTCATTGACTGCAATTCCAATATCGATATTAATCACTGCGTTAGTTTTTAAATACTTTGGTCTTTCCATTAACACTATGACCTTAGGAGGGCTTGCTATTGCTATTGGTGGACTAGTGGATGATGCGGTTGTTGATGTTGAAAATATCATTCGCAGACTGAAAATCAATGCCGATAAGCCAGAAGGTGAGCGTGTCAGCGTTATTGAGGTAGTGCGGATGGCATCACTTGAAGTGAG
>JAUYRJ010000075.1 GCA_030696845.1 Polynucleobacter sp. | reverse complement strand
ACCGTGTAATTAAGAAGTTAAATTAAAAGCAAGCTGTAAGTGCTTGCTTTTAAAGTGTTTTTTGGCTCCTCGACCTGGGCTCGAACCAGGGACCTACGGATTAACAGTCCGGCGCTCTACCGACTGAGCTATCGAGGAATTGCACAAGCCAATATCATACAACATCTTGGATAATACCCCTGAAAATGAGCCATATTGACCTGCGTGTAGTCCTCTACCTCTTGTTCGCCGCCATGCTGTGGGCGGGTAACGCGATTGTGGGTCGTCTGCTCGTTGGGGAGATATCGCCGCTCTTGTTGAGCGCCGTCCGTTGTTTGGTGGCGGTCTTGGTCTTATTGCCCTTTGGCGTATCTATACTGAAAGCCAAAAGCGATCTGTGGATTAATAAAAAACGCTTCTTATTATTGGGCTTATTTGGGGTGGGTGGCTACAACATGCTGCTCTACTTAGCCATCCAAACCTCAACCCCGATTAATGTCACTTTGATTGGCGCCAGCATGCCCATCTGGATGCTGCTCATTGGAGCGATGTTCTTTGGAATTCGGCCCAATCTATACCAGGTGATTGGCGCGCTCATATCGATTTTGGGCGTCTGTATTGTGCTTTCTCGTGGGGATTGGTTAGCCATTCTAGAGGTGCAGTTTGTCTATGGCGACTTGCTGATGGTCTTGGCTACGGTCTTGTGGGCGTTTTACAGCTGGATGCTGACCAGCCCCGGCAAAAGTACTGAGCGAAGTTGGTCGTGGAATGATTTCTTACTCGCTCAAGTCTTCGTTGGTTTAATTTGGTCGTCGGTATTTACTATTGGCGAGTGGCAGGGTGGTGATATGCACCTTCAACCCAGTCTATTAGTTGCCTTGCTGATCTTGTATGTTGCTATTGGACCGTCATTAATTGCCTATCGCTGCTGGGGTCTGGGCGTCGCTAAAGCAGGGCCTACGGTAGCTGCTTTTTTTGCTAACTTTATCCCATTATTTACCGCTATCCTATCCACGCTCATTCTTGGGGAGTCGCCCAAAGGGTTTCATGGGGCGGCCTTCTTACTGATTGTTGCCGGCATTGCACTGTCAACGGTATTTAAGCCCAAAACCAACAATTCGAACTAATATAGAGCCATGAAAACCAGTAAAAAAACCTCGGTACAGATTCCCAAAATATTGACCATCGCAGGCTCGGATAGCGGCGGTGGGGCCGGTCTGCAAGCAGACTTAAAGGTCATTACCGCCTTAGGTGGATACGGCATGACCGTGGTCACCGCCATTACCGCTCAAAATACCCAAGGCGTTACACAAATTCAGGATATTGATTTGGGCGTAGTCGAGGCGCAAATCGATGCGGTAGTGACCGATATTGGTGTGGATGCGGTGAAGATCGGCATGTTGGCCAGTCCTGAGATTGTCGGCTGCGTTGCTAGCGCATTGCGAAGGCATGGCATCAAGAGAATCGTGCTAGATCCGGTATTAAGAGCCACCTCCGGGGCCAGTTTGGGTGGAAACGATACGGCAGATGCAATGCGTAAAGAACTCTTTCCTATTGCGAGTGTTATTACGCCTAATATGCAGGAGGCATCCATTCTGCTGGGGCGTGATATCACCCAGCCTGACGAGTTTGAGCAGGCGGCGCAGGATCTGATGCAGATGGGCCCGAAAGGGGTTTTGATTAAGGGCGGACACCTGGATACCAAACATACTCAGTTGATGGATTTTTTGATTTGGCAAGATATTAATAGTGACAGCAAGGTAATTATCTCGAGTAAGAAATTTAACCACTACCGAGTAAACACACCCAATACGCATGGTACAGGTTGCACTTTGGCGTCTGCAATCGCGACCTATTTAGCGGATGGTCATGATTTAAGCCATGCGGTCGCAAAGGCAATTGCTTACGTCGAGGCGGGGCTAGAGGCGGGCACATATTTAAGCATCGGCAATGGACCAGGCCCCTTGTGGCATATGCATGCCTTTTATCCAACAGTATTACCAGCCGATCTCGATTCTTAGAAAGTCAGTTTTTTTGCAATAAACCAAGCCAGGCAATGCCTGGCTTTTTATTGAATCAGCCATTACATGAGGCTTTGGCTGTTATTTGTGTTTTGCGCTTTGCATTAGTTGCGTCAGTCGTTTCACGGCCGCCTCAGGATCATCCGATCCGGTGATTGCTCTCACTACAGCAACCGATCCAACACCACTTTGCGCGACTGCCTGAATTTTGCTTTCATCAATTCCACCAATACCAACCAGCGGGTAGTGCTGCATGAGTTTTGCGTATTGATATAGTCGACCTAAGCCTTGTGGCGCGGTAGGCATCTTTTTCAATTGTGTTGGAAAAACAGCGCCCATCGCAATATAGCTGGGTAAAAATGAATCGGCATAAACCATCTCCGCATATCCATGAGTGCTCAGACCCAAGCGTAGTCCTGCCGATTTGATAGCTTCCAAATCCGCAAGCCCCAAATCCTCTTGTCCCAAGTGGACGCCATACGCGCCAGCATTGATCGCTTCTTGCCAGTAGTCATTAATAAACAGAAGGGTATTGCTACCCTTTACAGCAGCAACCGATTCCCGAATTTCACGCTCTAGGAGAGTGCGATCGAGATTGCCCTCTGGTTTATAACGCAGTTGTACTGTTGGCACTTCGGCATCGACCATGCGTTTAACCCACTGCGCATTGGGTAAAACGGCGTACAGACCCAAGTTATGCGGACACTCCGGAAATGCGTTTGGGTTACTGTTGCGTGGTGTTGGCATTAAATCAAAATGTGCTGGCTTGGATGGCCAGTTTGCAGGATTAAAGCCGCCGTCTAGATGCGTCATGCGTGACCATGCTTTACCTAGTGTGCAGGCATCTTTTTCGATAAAGCCCATCAAAATGGCTGCTAGCGCCCCAGCAAGCTCATAGTGGTCGCTGGCGTGTTCATTATCGAGCCCTGGTGGTAAAGCGCTGAGGTGGGACTCTGGTAAGGGTATGCATAAATCATCTCGGCGATGACGCTCGATGATTTGATCGGCAAGATCCCGTATTAGACTCATGATTCCTGATGCCAAAAAGGGGTGCCAACCAAGGGTGTACTGGCTTGCGCTGATTCTTGCGCCTGCATTGCGCCCGATAGGTAGGCCGCTCTTCCTGCATCGACTGCTTTTGCAAAAGCGCTTGCCATGGCTACTGGGTTATCAGCAAGGGCAACCGCAGTATTGAGTAAAACGCCATCAAAACCCCATTCCATCACGGTGCATGCATGGGATGGAAGCCCAAGACCGGCATCCACTAGTAAGGGTACCTTCAATCGCTCGCGCAAGAGTTTCATGGCGTACGGATTTAATGGTCCCTGCCCAGTGCCAATTGGCGCAGCCCAGGGCATGACAGCTTGGCAACCGACATCGACCAAGCGCTGGCACAAAATCAAATCTTCAGTGCAATACGGTAAGACCTTAAACCCATCCTTAATTAATGTTTCCGCAGTCTGAACGAGGCGCAAGGTATCCGGCTGCAAAGTATAGTCATCGCCAATCAATTCGAGTTTGATCCAATCGGTTTCAAATACCTCGCGTGCCATCTGCGCGGTTGTGATCACCTCTTGGGGGCTATGGCAGCCAGCCGTATTGGGCAAAACGGGAACGGCCATTTTCTTGAGTAAATCCCAAAATCCGCTGTGCGCTTCCGCCGTGGATGTTCCTTGACGTCGTAAGCTAACGGTAATCATGCCGGGGCGAGCGACAGTTACGGCATCCTCAAGCACTTGAGGAGAAGGGTAGCGTGAAGTACCTAATAGCAGACGACTAGCAAAACGCTCGCCGTACAGGACAAATTCATCTGCCCCATTGGGCATGCTCTGTAGGGAGTGGGTTGCGGTATTCGGTAGGGGAGCAGTCATAGCAGTGGACTTCATGGTACAAAAATAGAGTTAGCCACCGGTAACCGGAGCGATAATTTCAACGCGATCATTCTCATGTAAAACGTATTCAGAGTAGCGTGCTTTGGGGATAAATTCCAAATTAACGGCAACAGCAAAAGGGGGCTTGGCCTCGATGAGTGCCAGCAAGTCCGTCAACCGACTATCAGCAGGAAGTTCGCGAGCAATTTGATTGGCTAGGATGCGCATGGGGCGGGCTCACGCTCTGCTAAGTTAGTGACATGAAGCTGCAAACGACTCGCTAAAGGACTGGATTCCATTTCGGCTGAGGTTTGCATGATTTCTAAGGCGCAATCCAATATCGCAGGCGCAATTAAAAAGCCGTGGCGGTAAAGTCCATTAATTAACATCAAACCTGGTTTGCTAACCCTAATTT
>JAUYRJ010000034.1 GCA_030696845.1 Polynucleobacter sp. | reverse complement strand
TACTCACTCGCGTTGCTAGTCATCTAGTTCCTAATATTGACGATATTGAAGAACAAGTAAATCTAAAAACAGAACAAGTATGGGCACATGACATGAGCAATTTACTCATGGAACGTGAACTGGGTGCAGCCTATAAATCAGCCGATCGCTGGGCGGATCGTCAACAAGCAGCACTAGCTGAAGATCAAGTGGCATTTGAAGCCAAACGAAAGAAAATTCAAAAGCTACGCAACAAGTCACGTAAATAGGCGCTAAAGGAGAATTGCGCCATGAGTAGATTTAGTAATTTTTTACATAATTTAGACAGATCAATTAGCGAAGCATATGAAATCTACAACCAAGTAGATCCAGGCGCTAAACAATTGATATCAATTGCTGAAGATGGCGTTATCAGCGGTGAATCAGATAACCCCATCTATCTGCGATTTAAAAGCTATCTAGTTGGACAAGATGACATCATCATGGACAGTGGGTTTATTGATGACAAAACTAAGCTAATGTGTAGATTATTTTTTGTCACTACGCTCCATAATGTTGCTATTGATGTTGTCATTGACTTGTCCACGCTAAAAATTCAATCCGATGTTGCTTATTGTGAAAAAAATATTGAAGATGATTATGGCTATGAAGATAACTACATAGCACTTCCAGAGCAAACCTATGATGAATTAGATCGTGCAGCGCAAAGTCTTAATTTGCTTGGTCGTATTCGTAATAGTTAATATACATAGAGAGAAGTATTAGTAGCGAGCCTAGCTCGCTTGTGCCAGCGCTTTCGCTTGGCACATTTTTCTTTTTCTTTTTTGATCTTTCACTAGGAAGCACAAGCCAAGCCCTGTTAAAGGGCTCAACTTATGCTTAACCTTTCACTGAGGTTTTTCAACTGATATACACACAACTTGCAAGATGCAAGATAGGCAGGTATTGCTATCTCCTATTACGTGCCGTCATACGCAGCTAATTTACGATCTATATCAGGAACCACTGTAAATTAGCTTGTGGGTTTATTTCATTGGCATTCCCACTCACTTTCAGCCTGGACGAATTTCTTCGACAAATGCCTACATTCACGTATTTCTACGCTACCAACTAATACAACATTGCAAACGGTACTACCACAGAGGGGTGTCGTTTAAAGCATCCAAAACAGCCAGGGTCTTGGGTAGTGCAATGAGGCCAGATAGTAAGAGATCCGAATTGCGTACCGTCACACATCAGAACGGGTTTCGCAGCACTATTACCTTCGGCGTGCCAACCTTTGCCTTACTGTTTTACTTCCTTTGTTAGATTTATTTAGTCCGAACAGATAAAACCCGCAATCTTCTTGGATCCTGTTCAAAGCCTAAAAATCCAGCCTTTTTCGGTTGTCCAGACCTGTTTTCTGGCCATATTGTTGTGTTGCCCTATTAACTTTATGGAGAAAACATGGCAACCACAAAGAGCGCAACAGCGCCCGATTTAGACACACTTAATCTAATCACATCCACCAAACCCATTCATCAGCCCCCTATCGTTGTACGGCGCAATAAATTACTAGCAAAACTATGGGAGCAAGAGCAGTTACTAAAAGCCAAGCTAGAAAACACCACTTTTGCAGTCAAAAAACATAAGACGGTGAAAGACCTAGAAGGAAATAGCAAGCGTATTGAGGTGAATAAGCGCCTAAAGCCCTGGTGGTTTCAAGATATTGATGGACAGCTATGCTTTTGTATTCGGTATGGCGCAAAGCAACTAGAAATTAAGCCTGGCAGATCCACGATTGCAGTTAAAGACTTTGCTGAGTTACTAACTACTTTGGCGCTGATTAAAGATGCGGTGGCTAAAGGCAGCCTAGATGCAGCCATTGATAAGGCCAGTGGCGCACTCAAGGCGAACTTTGCCAAATAAGCGGCGCAAATCAAAACCATTAAATACATCAAACGAGTCAAAATCGCATGTTTTTGCCTCGTTTCTAAGTGTTACTGCAAGGAATACTTTTTTACCGATAAGGCATAGCAAAAATGAACATCACAAAACACCAGCTTTTGAATCAATTGGATCAATTTACGGGCACCGAATATTACTACCCCCTGTGGCCTAAAGTCTTATTAACCGATGGCACCAAGTACCTAGCTGAAACGGTGGGCTGTTACTGGTTAATGGACGCCATTGCCAGTCACGTCATGCACTTACCCAATAGCGAAGGCTTCACCAGCTGTAACCTGACCTGTGCCAATGGATCGGGCAATCTCGTTATTACCGATGGCAACGGCAATGCCCTGGCTAAACAACGCATTCCTTATACAGACTTCCCTTTTGGTGAAATGAGTCTATATGCCTGCCGTAATGAAGATAAATGGGTGATATTGCTACCCAGCGAATATTGATTAGCTAACTATTCGCCACTAAATACTTGATGCGATTTTTTGAATTTAACTCTATTAAACCTACTGGACCACTAAGCCCAGAACAAGCCCGGATCAAAAGCCTCAAGGATCAAGCCAAACGAGCACAAGCTGCAGTTAAAGCGGAACGAGCAAGGCAGAAGATTCAAGCTGGACAGAGAGAACTTACTAAAGTAGAAAGCACAAAGAAGATGACTTCAAATAGCTTTAAAGCACAATACAAAATGAATAACCCCTACTCATCATGGATGACGGCTGGGACTTACAGGAATTTTAATGACGCACTAGCAGCAGCCTTAAGAAAGAAAAAAGCTGGTGCTATTGTGGTGAGGGTTGAGGATGGCGCTAAGATGGTAATTTATTCATCCTGAATAAATTACTCTCCCATGAACCCGAACCCCATATAATCATTCTAGCTATCTACCGTCTTAAAACCTAGATCAAAAAAGTGGTGTCTCAGTAAACATATCTAGCCGTAATGACTTGATTTTTCAATTTAATAATTGTAATTACCTTAGTACCCTTTTCTATATTAAATTTTCCTCTTATCTCAAAATTTTCCTTATTTGCAGCAAGCTCATATTCTTTCTTGCCCGCTCCATTTAATAATGTTAGCTTTGCGCTTCCCCCATTAATGTCAATAGGCTTTCCATGATCTCGCACATAAATTTGCACTAAATCATTTTTTGCGACAAGCTCAACATCAATATCCTTGACTACAAATATTTTTCCTCCAAATAGAGGGGCATGATCATGCCTCCCGTCAGCATTTGCAATAGATGTAGTCGATAGAAAAATAACGAACGTTAATATAAGTGATCGAATTTTCATTTCTAATATCCCTCTTGTGCATTTGTAATTAATAATGATTTTTCAGCGTCTTTCTTTCCATAGAGCCAAAACATAGCCGGCGTTAAAAAGGTATCTAATAAGGTTGAGCTAATAAGCCCAGAGAAAATTACAACCGCCACAGGATGCAATATCTCCGTTCCCGGCCGTTCCGCCTCAAAAAGCAAAGGCGCTAAAGCGAATGCTGTAACTAACGCTGTCATCAAAACTGGTGACAATCTCTCAATTGAACCTCTTACTATCATTGACTTACTAAATGCCTCACCCTCTAGCCTCATCAGATTTAGGTAGTGGCTTATTTTTAAGATTCCATTTCGCACCGAGATACCAGCTAGCGTGATAAATCCGATGAGGGCGGCAATTGACAGTGGCTGACCAGATAGCCATAAACCAATGACTGCGCCAATCATTGCCAATGGGATGTTGGACATAATCATGAGAGAAAAAAGGGTTGATTTGTACTTTGTATAGAGTACAGCAAACATCATTAGCAATGAGCCAATTGATAAAAATCCAATCAACTTAGAGGCCATTTCTTGAGCGACAAATTGTCCTCCTAACGTAACGAAATAACCTTCGGGCATACGGAAATTATCGACTACAACCCTAATATCTTTTACTACGTCAGATAACGCCCTATTTGATGTATTTGCAGAAATGACAATTCGCCTTTTCCCATCATCCCTGCTAATTTGATTGGGACCATCGCTATCCTCCAAGGAAGCAATCTTTGAAAGCGGTATTCTTCCAAGCGGAGTATCAATTAAAACATCAGACAACCCATCAAGCGTTCGAGAAGTCTCTGGCAATTTCAGCACAAGCCCAAAACGTTTACTTCCCTCGATGATTTGAGAAAGGCGCTCCCCTTCTACTATTGACTGCAATACCTCCATGACTTGAGATGTGGAGACTCCATATTGCGATGCAAGGTCATAATTAATTCGTACTTTAATTTGCGGAGCTAATACTTGCTTTTCAATCTCTAAGTCTACGAGACCTGAAACTCCAGATAATTTTGAGCGTAATAAATCTGCTTGACTGCGCAAAATATCCAAGTCATCACCAAAAATCTTGATGGCAATTTGTGAACGCACTCCTGATAGCATTTGGTCGATTCTGTGTGAGATAGGTTGCCCTATCGCAATCGCAGCAGGTAAGTTCACCAATCTCTTTCGAATGTCATCTTGAATATCAGCCATCGATCTTGTTAATTCTTTTGCAGGCTTAAGTCCCACATCAAGCTCACTCACATGCACGCCTTCCGCGTGCTCATCAAGCTCAGCGCGACCACTCCTTCTGCCAACATAGGTCACCTCAGGGATTTGACGAATAAGTACTTCAGCTTGCCGCGCAATCGCTGAAGATTCGGTTAAGGCAACCCCCGGATTGAGTCTCAAACCTACCAATAATGTCCCTTCATTAAACGGAGGCAAAAAAGCAGTTGGCATTACAAAAATGCTGAGCCCAGAAACGAGAACCAAGGAAGCGGCGTAAACAATATATCTTTTTGGCGCCACCAAAAATCGATTGAGCATTATTTGGTAATGCGATTTAAGCCAAACTAAGATTTTGGTATCTCCATGGCTAGCCTGTTTCATGGCTGGCAATAGGTAATAACTCAATACTGGCGTAACCGTTACCGACACGATCAAAGAGGCCAGCGTAGAAACTATAAACGCTATCCCAAGAGGGGTAAACAATTTACC
>JAUYRJ010000066.1 GCA_030696845.1 Polynucleobacter sp. | reverse complement strand
CAGCACAACATAGTCGCCGTTGGGTCCGCAGCCACGGCCTTCTTTAATTTCCTGATCCATGCAGCGAGAAATAAAATCCCGCGGTGCCAGATCTTTTAACGTTGGTGCATAGCGCTCCATAAAGCGCTCACCATCTTTATTTCGCAAAATCGCGCCCTCACCGCGGCAACCTTCTGTCAGCAACACGCCTGCGCCAGCAACACCTGTGGGGTGGAACTGCCAAAATTCCATATCTTCCAGTGGAATATTGGCGCGAGCAGCCATACCCATACCGTCGCCAGTATTAATGTAGGCATTAGTAGATGCCGACCAAATGCGCCCCGCGCCACCAGTGGCCATCAAGACAATCTTAGCCTCTAAGATGTAAAGCTCACCAGTTTCCATCTCAAGAGCGGTTACCCCAACCACATCACCCTCGTCGTCGCGAATCAAATCAAGAGCGAGCCACTCGACAAAAAAGTTTGTTTTTGCGCGTACATTGCGTTGATAAAGCGTATGCAACATCGCATGACCCGTTCGATCCGCTGCAGCGCAAGCACGCTGCACAGGCTTTTCGCCATAGTTCGCGGTATGACCACCAAATGGACGCTGATAGATTGTTCCGTCAGGATTACGATCAAACGGCATTCCAAAGTGCTCTAACTCGTAAACCACTTTAGGTGCTTCGCGGCACATGTACTCGATCACATCCTGATCGCCGAGCCAATCCGAACCCTTGATGGTGTCATAGAAGTGATAGTGCCAGTTATCTTCGCTCATATTGCCAAGTGATGCCCCAATTCCACCTTGCGCTGCTACGGTGTGCGAACGCGTTGGAAATACTTTGGACAAAACCGCAACATTGAGACCCGCCTCGGCGAGTTGCAAAGAAGCGCGCATACCGGAACCACCGGCGCCAACTATTACCGCATCAAAACGGCGGCGTGGTAGAGCTTTTTTAATGGCAGTCATTGAATTACACTTTCCACAAAATTTGGGCAGCATACGCCGCGCAAGCGACGAGCCACAGAACAGTTAACGCTTGTAAGGTCAGGCGAATGCCAACGGGCTTGATGTAATCCATCCAGATGTCGCGGATACCAATCCAAGCGTGATAAAAAACACTCAGCAGGGTTAAGAAGGTCAACAGCTTCATGAACTGATTACTAAACAAGGCCGACCAGCCTTCATAACTCGCTTCGCCAGAAATGAGATACGCCACCAATAACACCACCGTAAAGACCACCATCACAATGGCAGTTACGCGCTGAATAATCCATTCCTTAAGACCGTAATGCGCTCCAACGACGAGACGCTTGGGGCCAATATTGTTTGTCGACATGAAGTTCTCTTTAGAGTGGGTGGAAAATTAAAACAAGCCAAATAGCTTTGCGGCAACCACGGCGGTCAAACTCAAACTCACCACTAGCACTGTGATTGCGGAATTTTTGGCTTCTATTTTTTCTACGCCGATCTCAAGATCAAGCAAAAGATAGCGAATGCCTGCGCAGAAATGATGCAGAAAACTCCAAATAAGCCCTAAACAAACCAACTTAACCAGAAGATGATCTGTGAACGATGTGAACTTAGCAAAACTCAGATCCGATGCTTGTCTTTGATCAAATAAATACAAACTAAATGGTAGGAGCAAGAACAAGGCTGCCCCACTGATACGGTGCAATATAGATACCTTACCTGCCCATGGGAGGCGATACTTAATTAACTGCGCAAGACCAATATTGCGGTAAACCGGCTTGACCTTTTTTACATCCTGATGGGCATCAACCATGGGTATCTCTATCGTGAGGTAAAAGTTAAATGAAGATAATGCTGTAATGCAACATATTCTATTGGAAAACCGAATGCGGCATATATTTTTTTACACATGAACTAGTTCAACTTATTTTCATAATGCTGCTCTGTGGTGTCGTAGTGAGCCCGCCGAATTTCTACTGGCTTATTTCCGTAGGTAAATGACATCCGCTCAACCAAAAGCAATGGCGATCCAGGCGCTAATTGAAGGTGACTTGCGCTAACCGCATCAGCCGCAATCGCCTTAATTTTTTCTTCGGCTCGCACCATATGTGTAGCGAACTTAGTCTCATAAAACGCGTACAAAGGGCCGGACCAATTTACCAAAAAACTTAAGGTCATGCCTGCAAACCGCTTCTGAGGAAGCCAAATTTGCTCATACACAATGGCCTTACCCAATGCAGTCTGAACTCGGTCGATCTGAATCACGCTTTCGCCGCTACCCAGCCTAAGTAGGTGGCTCACGCTTGAACTGGGTTTGACGGCGTTACAACTCAAAAACTGGTTTTTTAGGGGTACTTTTTCACCCGAATCCGGCACTAGACGTAAAAAACGGTATTGCCATGCTTCGCTATGGTGACTTGCCACAAAAGTACCCTTCCCTTGCCGTCGCACCAGGAGATTCTCGGTCGCAAGCTCATCGACTGCCTTGCGAACCGTGCCCTGACTCACCTCAAAGCGTGCAGCAAGCTCCATTTCACTTGGAATCGGGTCGCCAGGCTGCCACTCTCCGGCTTGAAGACTGCTGAGTAATAGCGCCTTAATCTGCTGATATAAAGGGCTAAACGTCGCTGCAGGGGCTAAGGTTTGCGGCAAAGTAGTTCCAAAAAAGGGTATTTGAGGGTCTAGTCTGCTGTCTTATAGAAGACATCATTGACAGTGTAAATGTAAACTCCATAAACTTGCAGGGATAATAGAATTTCTATCATTTCACCTAGTCTCATCAACCCTTTTCTGGAGTTATAAGTAATGGCTAAAACCCCTATGCGCGTCGCGGTTACTGGCGCAGCCGGTCAAATTGGATATTCCCTACTGTTTCGCATCGCTAACGGCGATTTATTAGGCAAAGACCAGCCTGTTATTTTGCAACTCCTTGAAATTCCTGATGAAAAAGCACAAAAAGCGCTTAAGGGCGTGATGATGGAGCTCGATGATTGTGCATTTCCGCTGCTGGCAGGCATGACTGCACACCAAGACCCCATGACCGCCTTTAAGGATATTGATATCGCCCTGCTAGTTGGCGCACGCCCTCGTGGCCCAGGGATGGAGCGTAAAGACCTCCTCTCAGCCAACGCCCAAATATTTACCGCACAAGGTAAAGCGCTCGATGCGGTAGCCAAACGTACCGTCAAGGTTCTGGTGGTTGGCAATCCTGCCAATACCAATGCCTACATCGCCATGAAGTCCGCGCCAAGCTTACCAACCAAGAATTTCACAGCAATGCTGCGTTTAGACCACAACCGCGCGCTCTCTCAGCTTGCCGCTAAGATCAATAAACCAGTGGCCGACATTGAAAAGCTAGTTGTTTGGGGTAACCACAGCCCAACCATGTATCCCGACTACCGCTTTGCCACCATTGGCGGGCAGTCTGTCAAGGACATGATTAACGATCCGGCCTGGAATAAAGATGTCTTTATTCCTACTGTGGGTAAACGCGGCGCAGCCATCATTGATGCGCGCGGCCTCTCCTCAGCCGCTTCAGCTGCCAATGCAGCAATTGATCATATGCGCGATTGGGTGCTCGGTACTAATGGCAAATGGGTCACGATGGGCATTCCCTCGCGCGGCGAGTATGAGATTCCGGCGGAAGTTATTTACGGATTCCCGGTTGTCTGCGAAAATGGAGAGTACAAGATGATTGAAGGGTTGGAAATCGATGCCTTCTCTCGTGAACGCATGACGCATACCCTGAATGAATTGCTTGAGGAACAAGCAGGCGTCAAGCACTTACTCTCTTAAGGACATTTCGCATGCACATCACCTTCAAATCTCTTCTCATTAGCTCCGCATTGGCCCTTAGCAGCGCCTCGGCGCTTGCTCAAGACTCCAAAGAAACGCACGCTTGGAGTTGCAGCAATAACCACCAACTCAAAACTGTTGGTAATGGCGAAGGCAATATTGGTTTAGTGTGGAACTCCAAAACCTATGAGATGAAAAAGGAAACATCCCTTCCTGGCAGCTTGCGTTTCAAGAACCATGACACCGGACTGGATTTAGTCGTGCTCGGCAATAAAGCCATGCTCTTTAATATTCGCAGCGGTATCCGTTTGGCTGATTTTTGCCAAACTGCTGATATGAAGACCGGTAAAGAGCCGCATCTATTCGCTAAAGAGTAATTTCCATATTGAGTAGCAATAAAAAACCGAGGCATGCCTCGGTTTTTTTATGTAGAACGATAAAAACCAGTCGTCCAAGCCTCTCAATGAAACAGGGGCTGTTGCGTCGGCGTATCTTCCGGCATTTCTGCATGCACCACCTCACCCTGGCGATCCGGAAATAAGGGCGCACCACAATCATCGCAGAGCTCCGGATTGAATAAAACGGCATGACGAAACACATCATCAACGCCCGCCTCCTTAAGCGCATCACAGATTTTCTTGATGGGACCCTCATCATCAGAGATGTCGTTTAGCGCATCATTCGATACCGTCTCGCGATCATAGAGAGGCCAAATCACACCGTACATCACTTCTGGTGAGCCTTTTAGACTAAATGCAATACGGTACTCATCCGCTTGATCTTCCCCAAAGGCACCCACAACGCAGGATAAGCCTGCAGGTAAAACACCTACGGCAGTCTCTAAAAAATTGACCGCTGCTCGAATGCTGAGTGGCCGCACCTGCTTATCGGCGAGTCGGCAGTTGGTGAAATAGGCCTCGGGCAGTAGCATTTCAAATTCACAGCCAGGCAGTAAGCTAGAAATGGGCTCGCGCATGGCGGTTTGCCACTCAATCAAACTCACACCGCGCTCCTGCCTGACCGGCGGCTCGGCCTGCCAACGAAACAGCGGCGCGCCGCTTGGCGCTGCTATTGCCGCAATGATAAAACGGGGATCCGCAAGAACCGCAATCGTCTCAGACATATTGCGAAGTTCCAATTTCATCTCGCTAGCACTAATAGCCGCAGTCCCCAATGCCTCGGTCAAGATGCGGGTTTGACAGTGCGAGTGTGGCATCTGATCAATACTGTAAAGCCAGGGGACAATCGCAAGACGCGTATCGCTTGCCGCAATAGACGCATGCATGGCTTTTGCAACCGACTCAATGACACTGACCGGCAAAGGACCTGACTGGATTTGATAACGAGTGTGAGCTACGATCGGCAGCGCCAATAAAAGCACGTCCCAACCCTCGCCCTCCATGACCATGGTTTGCGATTCAGCCAAGGTCTCTGCGCAGTCTGCCAAGACCTCAAAAGCAACAGTATTAATGCGAAATGTTTGATCAAGCGCAGCATCAATCACATTTTGATTTTGGCTTGTCATTAATTTCAGTAGGCGGGCGCTTAAGCGAGCCTCCCAAAAACGATCCTCTATTTGACTACCCGAGGCGGCGAGGGAAATGGCATCCGCCACTAAACGCTCGGCCTCAGGAGAGGATCGTTGCGAGGATTTCGAGCGATGAACCGTCATATTATTTTTTCTCCGCGCGGCGGAACACCGGACGATCCGGTTTTGAATCGGCCGCGCTATAGCGATAGCCTTCTAAATTGAAATCCCGTAAATCAGCGGGGTCCGTAATGCGGTTTTCGACGACAAAGCGAGTCATGAGGCCACGCGCGCGTTTTGCATAAAACGAAATAATCTTGTACTTACCGTCTTTTGCATCCTGAAAAATCGGCGCAATCACCGGAAACCCCAAATCCTTGGGCTGAAGTACTTTGAAATACTCCTCCGATGCCAAGTTCAGCAAAACAGGGTTCTTTTTTTGCGACTGCAATTGCTCTTTAATTGCCTTCGTAATCCGATCGCCCCAAAACGCATACAAATCCTTGCCGCGACTATTTTTAAAAGCGGTTCCCATTTCCAGCCGATAGGGTTGCATTAAGTCTAGTGGGCGCAATAAACCATAGAGGCCAGATAAAATCCGAACATGGTCTTGCGCAAAATCAATTGCCTTGGCATTTAATGTGCTGGCATCAAAACCTTCGTACACGTCCCCATTAAAGGCAAAGATAGCGGGTTTACTGTTTTTTTCTGTGAATTTAGTCGACCAATCCCGAAAGCGGCCCACATTTAATGCCGCCAAGGGATCAGACAAACTCATGAGTTTGGCAACCTCTTGGGGAGAAAGCGTCTTCAAATCGGCAATCAGCTTAGCTGACTCGGATGCGAATTCGGGCAGAGTGGATTTTTTAACCTTGACTGGGGTTTCATAATCCAAGGATTTAGCAGGTGAAAGAACGATCAGCATGGCACAATTTAGAGATGGATTCCCCTTATTCTAGCGACAGAAGCTCCGGAAGGAGATAAAGCACCGCAATGCCCCTTTCGCACACACCTGCACCCAACACTCCCACTTTCCCATCGCGCCTGCCCGCAGTGGGGACAACCGTTTTTACGGTCATGTCGAATTTGGCGGAGAAACATGGCGCCATCAACCTGGGACAGGGATTCCCCGATTTTGCGTGCGATCGGAATTTACTTGCCGAAGTAAATCAAGCCATGCTTGACGGTCATAATCAATATCCTCCAATGGCAGGCATCCCCCGGTTAAGGCAGGCTATTTCCCAGAAAATTCATGCACTCTATGGTGCGCAGTACAACCCCGATACCGAAATTACCGTAACTGCGGGCGCCACTCAGGCCATCTTCACCACCATTTTGTCCTGCGTGAGCCCGGGGGATGAAGTCATTGTGATTGAGCCGGCATTTGATTGCTATCTGCCAGCAATTTCACTGGCTGGCGGCAAAACGGTCAGTGTTAGCCTCACTGTGGTTCGCGATGCGGCCGGTCGCGTTTGTGAATACGCCATTCCTTGGGGTGAATTAGCCAATGTCATTACGCCTAAAACGCGTTTATTGGTCGTGAACTCACCCCACAATCCAACCGGGATGATCTGGCAGCAGGCTGATTTAAAGCGGCTTGCCGAGCTGGTGGCCGATACTTCGGTGCTGATTTGCAGCGATGAAGTCTACGAACACATGGTATTTGATGGGCAATCGCATCACAGCATCTCTAGTTATCCGGATTTAGCGGCACGGAGTTTTGTGGTATCCAGCTTTGGCAAGACCCTGCATGTTACCGGCTGGAAGATCGGCTATGTAGCAGCGCCTGCAGCACTTACGGCGGAATTTCGTAAAGTGCATCAGTTCAATGTATTTTCCGTCAATGCCCCAATGCAATACGGTATCGCGCAATATTTAAAAAATCCCGATCCCTATCTAGCCCTCCCACAGTTTTATCAAGCAAAGCGCGATTACTTTCGAGCAGGATTGGCCAATACTGAATTTAGCCTATTGCCAGCACCAGGAAGTTATTTTCAGTGCGTAGACTACTCTGGCTTGTCCATTCCAGAGGCTAGTCTGAGTGAACCCGACTTTTGCCGTTGGTTAACCACTTCCATTGGGGTTGCCGCCATTCCGATTTCCGCATTCTATGGCTCTGGAACCGACTCCAAAGTAATCCGCTTTTGCTTTGCGAAGCAAGAATCTACCTTGGCGGCAGCATTAACACGACTGCAGACACTCTAAGTAAACACTTTTTTTAAGTACTATTCATAAAAACACAAACTATGGCAAACCAAACCCAAAAACCAAGCTCCAAAAAGCACCACATGATCGATGTGTATAGCTGGGCCACCCCCAACGGCCACAAAGTCCATATCATGCTCGAAGAATGTGGTTACAGGCTCGATCAAGACTGGCGGGCAAATCCTATTGATATTGGTAAAGGCGATCAATTCACTCCCGAGTTTTTAGCGATCAGCCCGAACAACAAAATTCCTGCAATTACCGACCCTAATGGGCCGGACGGTAAACCCATCCACCTTTTTGAGTCTGGCGC
Source organism: Polynucleobacter sp. (assembly GCA_030696845.1). Classification (GTDB taxonomy): domain Bacteria; phylum Pseudomonadota; class Gammaproteobacteria; order Burkholderiales; family Burkholderiaceae; genus Polynucleobacter. The sequence continues at coordinate 15,147 of JAUYRJ010000066.1, read as the reverse complement.
TATCCTGCTTTACCTCGCCGGCAAGACCGATCGGTTTCTGCCCAAGAGTACGCGTGCCAGATACGAGGTATTGCAATGGTTAATGTTTCAGATGGGCGGGTTTGGTCCACTCTTAGGTCAAAATCACCACTTTCGCGTTTATGCGCCTGAAAAAATTGAATACGCAATCAATCGCTATACCAATGAGGCAAAACGACTCTATGGCGTGTTAGACAAGCAGCTAGAAAAGCATACTTACGTTGCCGGCAATCAATACACCATAGCGGATATCGCCATTTTTCCTTGGGCGAACCATTGGGAGCGCCAAGGGATGGATATCAATGACTATCCGCATTTTAAGCGCTGGTTTGAGTTAGTCGGCAAGCGGCCTGCAGTTATGCGGGGCATGAAAGTATTAACGGATTTACGTCAACCCAGCTTTGATGCAAAAGCGAAAGAATTATTATTTGGCGCCTCGCAATACAAAAAGCGCTAATCACAAAATAAACGGCGCAGTGAACTAAATTCAAAGGAACTAGCATGAAGATTGAATCGATTGGGATCATTGGTGCGGGAACCATGGGTAACGGCATTGCCCAGGTTTGCGCCTTGGCTGGGCTCAAGGTGGTAATGGTCGACATCAGTCAAGCGGCAATCGATCGCGGCTTTACGCAAATAAATCGAAGCCTTGATCGAATGATTAAAAAAGAATCCCTAACCGCTGAGCAGAAAGAAGTGGCACTACAGTGTATTCAGGGAAGTATTTCTTATGCTGACTTAAAGGGGCTCTCTTTGGTTATCGAGGCCGCCACTGAAAATCAAGCAATCAAGGAAAGCATCTTGAAGCAAATCGATGCGACGGTAGGTAGCGATACCATCATCGCCACAAACACATCCTCTCTATCGATTACAAAACTAGCCGCGCTTAACTCAAAACCAGAGCGCTTTATTGGGATGCACTTTTTTAATCCGCCACCATTAATGGCGCTGGTTGAGGTCATTCGCGGCTTACAAACTAGCGATGCGACGCATGAGGCCATTATTGCCATGGCCAAAGCCATTGGTAAAGAACCCATCACAGTGAAGAACAGTCCTGGATTTGTGGTGAATCGGATCCTGCTGCCTATGATTAATGAAGCCTTTTTTGTTTTATCAGAGGGTCTAGCGAGCGCAGAAGACATTGATGCGGGTATGAAACTTGGCTGCAATCAGCCAATTGGCCCACTTGCACTGGCCGATTTGATTGGGCTTGATACCTGTTTGGCAATTATGGAAGTCTATTTTGAAAACTTCAGTGACTCCAAATACCGCCCCTGCCCCCTATTGCGTGAAATGGTGGCGGCTGGCTACTTAGGACGCAAAACTGGTCGCGGCGTTTACCACTACGATACCTAGTCTATGCAAAATGCAAATGCCTTGCCCATGATTGTGCGCATCTTAGGATACGCGGGCTTACTGCCATTTATCGGCTTGGCCATCATGGTACAAACGGCCTCGACACCATTTGATTTTATTGCTGCCGAGTCTCTAGCGTCGTATGGTGCGGTCATCTGCTCATTTTTAGGCGCGATTCACTGGGGCGCTAATTTATGCCGCTTACATAATGCAGAAATTGAATCCCTTGCAAAGGCGGGTGATGTTGGTGGCTACCGCTGGTTTGAGCGTAATGCTTGGGTTTGGGGTGTGATTCCCTCGCTCATTGCTTGGCTTGCCTTGCATGTATACATACCGGTGGGTTTATTCATTTTAGCGGCCGTCTTGTTGGTTCAGCGCGGCATCGACCAAAACACTTACCAGTACTATTTTTCCAGTCAATTGGCCCATACTGCATTTATGGCGATGCGCACTCGGCTCACTGCTATTGCATCGGTTTGCCTTGCATGGGCCGCCACAGTCATGCTGTTGACCATGACATAAGGCCATATCAATTGAGTCAATATTCCATATGAGCGACTTATTTGATACTGCACCGCCAGCGCCATTAGCGGAAGCGCTCCGCCCCAAGACGATCGAGGAGGTGATTGGCCAGACACATCTCCTAGCGAGCGGCAAACCCCTTCAGCTCGCATTTGCATCCGGGAAGCCCCACTCCATGATTCTATGGGGCCCGCCTGGGGTTGGCAAAACTACCTTGGCTCGCTTGTCTGCGCAAGCATTTGATCGGGACTTTATTGCACTCTCGGCAGTACTTGCTGGCGTGAAAGAAATTCGGGAGGCAATTGATGAGGCACGACGCAATAGCAACCAATACGGCCGGCAAACCATCTTGTTTGTGGACGAAATTCACCGCTTCAATAAGAGTCAGCAAGATGCATTATTGCCGCACGTAGAGTCCGGCCTCTTTACTTTTATTGGCGCCACAACCGAGAATCCCTCGTTTGAAGTGAACTCCGCCCTTCTCTCACGCGCGCAAGTTTATGTGCTGAAATCCTTAAATACGAATGAATTGCGGGAATTAATTCAGAGGGCTCGGGCATATGCCATGCCAGATGTTCAGTTCGATGAAGCTGCTATTGGTTCGCTAGTTACCAATGCCGACGGCGATGCGCGGCGTTTACTTAATCTAATCGAGCAAGTCCGCAATGCTATCTCGATTCCGGGATCCACCATCACGACGGTTGATCAACACTTTGTTGAAAACGCCCTCACCTTAAATGGGCGTCGCTTTGATAAAGGCGGTGACCAATTCTATGACCAGATTTCAGCTTTGCACAAATCGGTGCGCGGCTCCAATCCGGACGCATCACTATATTGGCTTTGCCGCATGCTCGACGGGGGCGCAGACCCTCGCTACCTGGCGCGTCGCATTATTCGAATGGCCTGGGAGGACATTGGGCTTGCTGATCCACGCGCGATCCAGTTGGCTAACGATGCTGCGCAAACATATGAACGCCTGGGCTCGCCCGAAGGCGAACTTGCACTGGGGCAAGCCGTAGTGTATCTGGCTGTCGCTGCAAAGAGTAATGCTAGTTATATGGCCTATAACGCAGCGCGCGCATTTGCCGCTGGCGATCAGAGCCGCCCTGTACCAAATCACTTACGCAACGCACCCACTAAGCTTATGCAAGAATTGGGGCATGGCAAAGCATACCGCTATGCGCATGACGAGCCCCATGGCTATGCGGCCGGCGAAACCTATTTACCCGAAGGAATGGCCCAACCGCACTGGTACCAACCCGTATCCCGCGGCCTTGAAAGTCAAATTGCCGAACGGATGGCTTTTTTACAAAAACTCGATGCGGACGCCAATAAATGAACGCCCGGTTTTATTACGACATCATTTCTCCTTTTGCCTATTTTTATGTGAAATTACGCCATCGTCTTGAGCCGCGCTTACATATCGAGCCGGTTCCCGTTTTGTTGGGCGGTCTTTTGCGCGCCGCCCACAACCAAGGCCCAGGAGAAATTGCAGCTAAACGCCCTCATACCTATCAATTTTGTGTATGGCAGGCCGAAAAATTAGGCATACCTTTTCGGTTTCCGGAGCACCATCCATTCATTACGCTGGCAGCGCAGCGCCTGTTAGTTCAGCAGCGCGCTGATTGGATCATGGTGGAACGCGCATTTGAGTTTGTCTGGGTAGAAGGAAAAGACCCTAATTTGCACTGGCCTGACTTTTGCGTTTATCTGGGCTTACCCAAAACCACAGAACGACCTGAAAACCCAGATATAAAAGCGGCCTTAAATGCCAACACCCAAGAGGCCTTGGATCGCGGCGCATTTGGCGTACCCGCTTTAGCGGTAGGCGAACGCGTATTTTGGGGCGTTGACACAATCGACTGGGTCAGCGATTACTTGGATCGCCCCGATATGTTTTCAGAGGCTTCCTATCGATCCGCCAGCCATGTCCCCAACAGCCTCCCAGCAAAGCAATCCCCATAAAGTACCCGCAATACAATAGGGAGGAGTATCTTTTGTTTTCCCTTAACCACGCAAGGATTGCTATGCGCCCACTTTTATCCCGCCCTTTTCAACATTTTTTTTATGCTGTCGGCGCCTGCCTGTTGCTTGTGGGCGTCGCTCAAGCCGAACCCAAGGTTGAGTTTAAAACCAATCAAGGCAATTTTGTAGTCGATCTTGATTCGGTAAAAGCGCCTAAAACCGTAGATAACTTTTTAAAATATGTCCAAAGTGGTTTTTATAACGGCACTATTTTTCATCGCGTGATTGACGGTTTCATGATTCAAGGCGGCGGCTTCACTCCGGACCTCAACCAAAAGCCAACCAATCCCCCGGTAGTATCGGAAGCGCAAAACGGACTCAAAAACCAAATCTACACTATTGCGATGGCTAGAACTGCTGACCCTGACTCAGCCACGGCTCAGTTTTTTATTAATGTCCGTGATAATCAGGCCTTGGATTATCCCAACGCCATGGGAAATGGCTACACCGTATTTGGCAAGGTTATTTCAGGCACGCAAACCATTGATCGCATCCGCAAGATTCCAACCATGGTTTCACCTGCGCCGAAATTTGGACGTATGGCAGATGTACCCACTACTGCGGTTGTAATTGAATCCGCTACCATTTTGAAATAATCCCTTAAACACGAGTCTAGCAATGATTCTGCTTGACGATGTCCAAAGCAATGCGACAAACCCCAGTAGTCGCCTTTATCTTGGCCCTTATAAGCATTGGGCAGCAAGCACTCCGGCTGAAATCGATGCCAGCTTTGCCGGCATCGAAAATGCAATCAAAATGGGGAGTTATATCGTTTGCCTAGTGGCGTATGAATACGGTCAACGCGTTCACAACCTCAGTCCCCAACCAAAAACTGCGGAGCCCCTGATACAGGCCTGGGCATTTGATACCGTTAGCAAATTATCTAAAGAAGAAGTAGATACGTGGCTTCAAAACCAAATTAAGCGCTTAAATTCTGCAGAGCAGATTGCGGGTATTGCCGGACTCAGCGAATCCATTAGTGAAGCGCAGTTCCAGGCAGATGTGGGACGCATTCAGGAATGGATTCGCAGCGGTGATACCTACCAAATTAACCATACTTATCGCGTACAGGGCCAAAGTTACGGCAACCCCTTAGCGCTCTATGCCCGTTTGCGTATACGCCAACCCGGTCGCTACGGCGCATTCATCCAAGAGAATGAAACCACTATCCTCTCACAGTCCCCAGAATTATTAGTTGAGCGCAAAGGAAATCGCTTGCGCGCCATGCCAATGAAAGGCACTGCGAGCGCCTTAAAAGATAGCGCCGAGTCATTGTCACGTGACCCTAAAAACCGCGCTGAAAACATTATGATCGTCGATCTATTGCGAAATGACCTAAGCCGCATCGCTGAACCTGGTAGCGTTTCAGTTCCGGCGTTATTTGATGTTACTCGTCATGGCGATGTATTACAAATGACGTCTACGGTAGAGGCAACTGCAAAAGCGAATCTCTCACTACAAGAATTACTCAACGCAGTTTTTCCTTGCGGCTCAGTTACGGGGGCGCCAAAAAAACGCAGTATGGAGCTAATACAAGCACTTGAACCAAGTCCTCGCAATTATTACTGCGGAGCAATCGGGTGGCTCGACCCCAATGGGGATTTTGCCTTTAGCGTACCGATTCGCACTCTTGATATCAAAGAAAATATCAAAACAAAAAAAGCGCAATTCACGCTGGGGATTGGGGCTGGTATCACCATTGATTCGAACGCACAGCACGAATGGCAAGAGTGCCGCATCAAGTCAGGCTTTATTCGCGAGCTACCTAGTCCAGTGGGTTTATTTGAAACCATGCGGGTTGAGAATGGCAGGCCAATTCGATATGCGCAACATATAGCGCGATTGCAACACTCTGCTTGTGCTCTGCACATTCCATTTTCACAAGCGCATATTGATGAATCAGTGGATCGTGCTTGTAGTGCGATTTCTAAATCACAAACCTATCGTTTACGCCTTAACCTATCCGCGCTCGGCGATGTTACTAGCGACATTGCCGCGCTCGAGCCACTAACAAATCCAGTTAGTCTATTTTGGGCCGCCGATATCTTGGATAACCCAAAAGACGCCGTAATGCACTCGGGGAATGTGCTTTTAGGGCATAAGGTCACTCAACGCGAAATTTATGATTCTGCGTGGAAAATCGCTTCTGAGCGCGGCGGATTTGATGCGCTCTTTACTAATGAAGCGGGATCGGTAAGCGAAGGCGGTCGTAGCTCGCTGTTTATTCAACCCAAAGGCGCTGATTATTGGCTGACGCCGCCGTTGTCGGCTGGCGTGCTACCTGGTGTGATGCGGGCAACTGTATTAAGCGACCCGAGCTGGAATGCCCGCGAGGCAAACCTGACTATAGAAGATGTTTTAATGGCAAGTAAACTCATGGCAACGAACGCATTGCGCGGACCCATGCCAGCACTACTAAAAGCCGGATAATGTCCATATGAAATCCTTTCCTATGCAATTCTGCTCCAAATGCGGGTCCACTGTGACCTTGCGCGTTCCGGCAGATGACACACGGGAACGTTACGTATGTGATCGCTGCAAAACCGTTCACTACCTTAATCCACGCAATGTGGTGGGTACAATTCCGGTTTGGGGTGAGCAAGTACTGCTTTGCCGAAGGGCAATCCAACCTAGACATGGTTTTTGGACTCTGCCAGCTGGCTTTATGGAAATTGGCGAAACTACCATGCACGGTGCCGCAAGGGAAACACTTGAGGAAGCTGGCGCTGTCGTTGATGTCGGCCCCCTCTTCTCCTTGATTAATGTTCCTCATGTGGAGCAAGTGCACTTCTTTTACTTAGCCACCCTAACCAGTCCAATATTTTCGGCCGGCGAGGAGAGTCTAGAGGTAGCCTTGTTTTATGAGCATGAAATTCCGTGGACAGAACTCGCGTTCCCGACCACCAAACAAACCCTCGAATGGTTCTTCATGGATCGCCAAGCAGGACGATTGCAGCCCAACTCAGAAATTGCGGTTCGTACACGCGCCATTCTGCCCTCTGAGGCCATTTAACTTATGAGCCAGATAGGCTGGCTGGGTCCAGACAATGCATTTCCTGATCCAGCAATTACGCCCGATCCTGATCCGGAGGTGGCAGGTCTCTTTGCCGTTAGTGAGCGCATTTATCCCGGTCAATTGGAAGCGGCATATCGCCTGGGTTTATTTCCCTGGTATTCAGACCATCAGCCTGTATTGTGGTGGTCCCCTAATCCGCGCATGGTGCTTGAACCTAAGCAATTTAAAGTGAGTCGCTCTTTTCAAAAAACCATTCGCCATTTTTGCAATGACCCTAGCGCTCAGATCGAAGTTGATGTGGACTTTGGGCTCGTCATGCGTGCCTGCGCTCTTAGCGCCCGGAAGGATCAAAATGGCACTTGGATTACCCACGAAATTATGGCCGCCTACACCGACCTACATGAAAAAGGATGCGCCCACAGCATTGCCGTCATGCAGAATGGCGCCTTAATTGGCGGGCTTTACTGCGTTGCGCTAGGCAGCATGGTTTTTGGTGAGTCCATGTTTAGTCGGCAAGCAGACGCCTCAAAACTCGCATTGGCGTCCCTATGCGCATGGTGCTACGATCATGCTGTGCCTATCATCGATTGCCAGCAAGAAACAGCCCATCTCCGCTCACTCGGCGCCAACCCAATTGCCCGTAACCATTTTTTATCCATCGCGCGCGAGGCCTTGACTAAAAATACGCTACCGGTTTCATGGCAGTTTAATAAAACACTGTTGGAGCGCTGGCAATGAGTCAAATAAATGAATTGCCCATTACTGCGTTGCAATTCTACGCAACCGCATCCTACCCCTGCAGCTATTTACCAATGCAAACGGCACGCTCACAAGTCGCCACGCCCTCCCATCTCGTCCACAGCGATTTATATGGTGATTTAGTCAATGCGGGATTTCGGCGTAGTGGCCTGTTTACCTATCGGCCCTATTGCGATCATTGCGCAGCATGCGTCGCGACGCGCATTCCAGTGGATCAATTTATCCCAAATCGAAGTCAAATACGCGCACGCAAGAAGCATGCTGGCATGCAAGTGCAAGTACTCAATCTTGAATACCATGATGCGCATTACATGCTCTACCGTAATTATCAAGAGCAACGCCATGAGGGTGGCGATATGAACCGAGATGATCGGGAGCAATACACTCGATTTTTACTGCAAAGTCGTGTGAACTCACGTTTAGTGGAGTTTCGGGATGGGCCTAAAGATACCGAACCTGGCCGCTTACGCATGGTGAGTATCATTGATATTCTTGAGTCCGGCATTTCCTCGGTGTATACGTTTTATGACGCCCAGGTGCCCAATGCCAGCTATGGCACGTACAGCATTTTGTGGCAGATTGAGCAAGTGAAACAATTAAAGCGTCCCTACCTCTATTTAGGCTACTTCATTCAAGAGAGCAAAAAGATGTCCTATAAGGTCAACTTTCAGCCTATTGAGGGACTAATCCATGGGCAGTGGCAGCCTATTCTTCCGCGATAATAGATAAATGACGAGTTACTCCTTTTTGCGTCCCTGGCTTTTCTGTCTCGACCCAGAGAGCGCCCACAATATCGCGCTCGGCAGTATGGATCGCGCCAATGCCTTAGGGCTCTTAAAGCATTTCGTTCCACCCCCAGTGTTAGACCCTCGGCAATTTTGTGGCATTACAGTCAAGAACCCCGTGGGTCTTGCCGCAGGTCTTGATAAGGATGGCAAACACATTGACGCATTGGCGAGACTGGGATTTGGTTTCTTGGAAATCGGCACTGTTACGCCACTTCCGCAGTCTGGCAATCCCAAGCCGCGCATGTTTCGACTGACGGAAGCGCAGGCTATCATCAATCGAATGGGTTTTAATAACGACGGAGTCGATGCCTGCGTAAGTCGAGTGAAACAATCGCAGTACTGGCAATCGGGCGGCATCATAGGCATGAATATCGGCAAGAATGCCGGCACGCCGATTGAGCGCGCCGCCGATGACTATGTAATCGCCATGAAAAAAGTATATGAGGTCGCTTCTTATATTACCGTTAACATCTCTTCCCCGAACACTAAGAACCTCAGGGCATTGCAAGGCGAGACTATGCTGCGCGCTTTACTCGGATCAATTGATGCGGCACGGACAGAGTTAAGCGATCAATACGGATTGCGTAAACCCCTCTTTTTAAAAATCGCACCCGATTTAGATGCGGCGGATATCACCCTCATTGCAGATCTATTGCTTGAATTTACGATAGATGCAGTCATTGCAACCAACACCACGATAGAACGCACAGCGGTAAGCCACCTAAATCACGGACACGAGACAGGAGGCTTGTCAGGAGCGCCTGTCCGATTACTATCCAATCAAGTGATCGCCTCCCTCAAAGAGCATCTCGGGGATCGTATTCCAATCATCGGGGTTGGCGGCATTCTTTCCGGCGAAGATGCGGTTGAAAAAATAACAGCCGGCGCTAGCCTCGTTCAACTCTATAGCGGACTTATCTATCGCGGCCCTGAATTAATCCGTGAGTGTGCTCTAGCACTGCAAAAAAAGGGTTAATTTAGGCCTTTAGTCACGATATATTTTCACATTGTGCAATCTGCTCAAGAATGGCTACAATGAGACCATGGAAAACGCTAAGACCTCGAAGCCTCCCAAACTCACTGGCGAAGTAGGTAAAACTGCCATTCAGGTGGTTGAGCGGATGATGAATCTGCTTGACGCGCTCGCAGAGCACGAAGATGCCAGTAGCTTAAAGATTTTGGCGGAACAAACGGCCCTGCATCCCTCGACTGCACATCGGATTTTAAATGATATGGTGGCCTGCCGACTGGTGGAGCGTGGCGATGGCGGAACCTATCGTCTTGGCCTACGCCTTTTGGAGCTAGGCAATTTAGTAAAAGCACGCCTCTCCGTTCGCGAGGCTGCTGCAGCACCGATGCGCGCGCTCCATAAACTCACCGGCGAAACCGTCAACCTATCAGTTCGTCAAGGCGATGAGATTGTCTATATCGACCGTGCTTACAGCGAGCGATCCGGCATGCAAGTCGTGCGCGCCATTGGTGGGCGAGCCCCACTTCATCTAACCTCCGTTGGAAAATTATTTTTAGCTAGTGACGACCCCAATCAGGTGAGAACCTATGCGACCCGTACTGGATTATCTGGACATACGCGCAATAGCATCACTGACCTGCGTAAATTAGAGAGCGAGCTTTCCAATGTGAATCAATTGGGGCACGCCAGCGACAATGAAGAATTAGAGCTTGGTGTGAGCTGCCTTGCTGCTGGCATTTTGGACGACACAGGCAAATTAGTTGCCGGACTCTCACTCAGCGCCCCAACAGATCGCATTCAGGCCGACTGGTTAAAAGCCTTGCAAGATACCGCCTTACAAATATCTAAGGGAATGGGGTTTAGCGCCAAACAGAATGCAGACTAATGGATTCGATCTGGTTTACATTAAACGTCGCAACGGACGAATGTTCACAGGGTCCATTTGCTCATACCAATCCCGAACACGAACCGCGTCCGCAAAGCGGGACTGAGTACCAACCGAATCCAGAAATACCAATAACAATGGCGAACCATTTACCTTCGCCTGCATTACCAAGCACTTGCCAGCAGCACTAATAAAACCGGTCTTTTGTAATCCAATATCCATATCGCCAGAGCGAACTAAACGGTTAGTATTTAAAAATGTTTGCTGACGATTTTTAATCGTCATGGTCATATCGGGCCAAGTGGAATACTCACGAATAATCTTGTATTGGTAGGATGCGCTTAGCATCTTGGCTAAATCATCCGCACTAGCGACATTCTGACTAGAGAGGCCGGTGGGATCGGCAAAGTGAGAATTACGCATTCCGAGGTCGCGCGCCTTTTGGTTCATGGCGGCAACAAAAGCGGATACACCGCCCGGATAATTTCTCCCCAAGGTGTATGCGGCGCGATTCTCGGATGACATCAAAGAAAGAAGCATTGCTTCTCGACGCGTGAGATCTGTTCCCCCGGCCAATCGAGACTTCCCATAGCTGCGAACATCCTCCGCATTAATTTCAATCACCTCATCCAGAGGCAAATTGGAATCGAGCACCACCATTGCCGTCATGAGTTTGGTGATGGATGCGATCGGCAGACTAACGCCGGTATTTTTCTCAAAAAGAACGTCGTTCGTATCCTGATTAACCACCATTGCTACGCTGGATTTCAGGCTAAGCTCATCATGCTGCCCTCGCAGACCCATGGCCGTGGCAAATGATGGTCGTGATCCGGTTGTAGAGCCAGAAGGCCTCGTCACCGTTACACGAACATCCTTAGTCTTCTTGGTTGATTTTGTGGCTTTATTTATTTTGACTACTTTGTTGGGTTTGCTCGCCTTCTTTGTTGTTTTTTTATTGGAAGCCTGATTTGAACTTAACTTGCCAGTGGAATTGGCTGCGGTTTTATTTTGTTTGCTTGCACCCGATTGGGCAACCGCGAAGTCGGGGGAATAAGTGACCGCAATTGAGGTCAGGAGCAAGGCCATCACGAAACGGCTTTTTAATCGCATTCAGAACAACCTTCCAGCACAAAACAATACCCGTAATGATAATAAAGTTTAGCGGCTAGGGGTAATTTAATTAACGCGCCTTTTGATTCACTAGGACGACTGCGCCCATCGTCAATACTATTCCCCCTGCCATCATGATGGTCAGCGGCTCATCAAACAACAGCCAAGCCATTATTGCAGTGGTCGGTGGAGTTAGATACAACAGGCTAGTGACTTTGGTAGCAGCCCCTTTTCGAATCATCATAAATAAAAGACTAATTGAACCAATCGAAATCGGAAATATCGCCCATAACAAGGCTGCAATGACGGAAGTATTCCAAACCATGGTACCCACTTCAAGCAACTCCATACAGATAAAAGAAAGCACTAAAGCCACACTGAATTGAATTAAAGAGCCTGCGCGCAAATCAAAAACAGGGCAATATTTTTTTTGATAGAGCGTGCCGAAGGTAATGGATAGTAAGGCCGCCAAGGCAAATAGATAACTGGCTGCTGGAATGGGTACGAAATTCATTTTCTCTGCCACAACTAGAGCTACGCCTGCAATGCCTAAAATCAAACCAAACCATTGGCGGGGTGAGACATGCTCAGATACCCATGCGGCAAACCAGGCGGTAATAATCGGTTGCAGACCAACAATCAATGCCACTAAACCGGCCGTCATGCCTAGCCGCACTGCGGACCATACACCCATCAAATAACCAAACTGTAGCAATATGCCAGCAATGAGCAAGTGAACAACCTGCTTTCGTTCAGGCCATGATGTCGGCCGCCATATAAGACTAAGCGCTCCCATCGCAAGCAAAATGCCGAGATAACGCCAAAACAAGAATGTTGCAGGCTCGACATACGGCATGGCTAATTTTGCAATGATGAAGCCGGTGCTCCACAGAAACACAAATAAGGGCGCTATTGCACCATCCAGTCTTAATGCCATATACCCTTTAAGTTCTTATGTTTTTTTCGCACCCCTTTATTTTAGACTTGAGTTCAAATCCGTATTGATAGTGAGATTGATCTGTTTTGGCTGATAACTAATTGATTTAATTAATTTAATTTCGATTTATTACAGAAATTACATTTAAATTGTGCATTGCAACAAATTAGCATACAATAGCGAAAGTTGATTAAAAAATCTAATAGCTGCATAGTGAATAGCATCCATTAAAGAGGAGTAAATATGAACCTAACACCAGAACAACTAGCCGCTGCGCAAAAGGCGAACTTAGAAACATTGACGGGCATCACCAACCAAGCCTTGCAAAGCATTGAAAAATTAGTTGAACTCAATATGCACATCGCCAAGGCAAGTCTAAGCGACAGCATGGCAAACGTCAAAAAGGCATTGGAGATTAAAGACATCCAACAACTACTTGCCCACCAAGCAGACGCTGTTCAGCCCATGGCTGAAAAAATGATGGCCTATAGTCGTCACCTGTATGAGCTTGCCAACGAAACGCAAGCCGGCCTTTCTAAAACAACTGAAAAGGAAATACAGGCGAGTCAAAAGAAAATGAATGCCATGGTTGAAGATTGGAGCAAGAATGCCCCAGCCGGATCAGAAGCGGCGGTAACCGCCATGAAGCAAGCCATCGCCTCTGCAAACACCGTATACGAAACCAGCCAAAAAGCGATGAAGCAGGCAATGGACATCGCTCAAAGTAATTTAAATAATGCGACTGAAACCGTACTAAAAGCGACTGAAAAAGCCAGCAAGTCCTCAAAACGCTAATCACACCATAGGTTCTATAGAAAAATCCCTTCTGCCGGTAACAGGCTGAAGGGATTTTTATTTGCGCTTAGCGTATCTAGAGCTGCCGATGCCCTATTTTTTACGCACTGGCGGTAAATCGGTACAGTGGCCATGCGCCGCTTCTGCCGCAAGACCAACCGACTCACCTAAGGTTGGGTGTGGATGAATGGTTTTGCCAATATCGATCGCGTCGGCGCCCATTTCGATAGCTAAACAGACTTCGCCGATTAAATCGCCTGCGTGCGTACCCACAATGCCACCGCCGATGATGCGATGCGATTTAGCATCAAATAAGAGTTTTGTGAACCCCTCATCCCGACCATTAGCGATCGCCCTGCCACTGGCAGCCCATGGGAACAATCCTTTCTCGTAAGCGATGCCTTGAGCCTTGCACTGCTCTTCGGTCAGGCCAGCCCATGCTACTTCGGGATCGGTATAGGCAACAGATGGAATTTGCTTCGCATCAAAAAATGTTTTTTGACCAGCGGCAGCTTCTGCTGCAACATGACCCTCATGAACCGCCTTGTGAGCCAACATCGGCTGCCCTACGATATCGCCAATGGCATAAATGTGCTGCACATTAGTGCGCATTTGCTTATCAACTGCAATAAAACCACGCTCATCGACTGCCACACCGGCATTGCCGGCATCAATTTTCTTGCCATTGGGTGTGCGCCCTACCGCCACTAGAACGAGGTCATAAACCTGAGGTCCAGTAGGAGCAGCATCGCCCTCGAACGTAACATGAATGCCATCGGGCTTCGCCTCCGCTTTAGAAGCGCGTGTTTTGAGCATGACCTGATCAAAGCGTCCCGCATTGTGCTTTTCCCAAACCCGCTCCAAATCTCGATCGGCGCCCGCCATTAATCCGTCTAGCATTTCGGCAATATCGATCTTCGATCCGAGCGCGCTGTATACCGTCGCCATCTCAAGACCAATAATGCCTCCACCAATAACGAGCATGCGTTTCGGAATACGCTTAAGCAAAAGGGCGCCGGTGCTATCTACAATGCGAGGATCTTCAGGCAAGAACGGTAACTTCACTGGCTGACTGCCCGCTGCAATAATTGCCTTTTGAAAACGAATTATCTCTTTTTCACCTGTAATCTCTTGAGCATCTCCACTCGTAAGATCCACTTCCAAGTGATGTGCATCGATAAATCGACCCAAACCGCGAACTACCTTGACCTTGCGCGCTTTAGCCATTCCAGCCAAACCACCGGTCAATTTACCAATTACACCATCTTTATATGCCCGTAGCTGATCTACATCGATAGCAGGTTCGCCAAATGTGATGCCATGCTTAGACATGGTTTTTGCTTCATCCATAACCGCCGCAGTATGGAGCAATGCCTTGGATGGAATACAGCCGACGTTTAAGCAAACGCCACCTAAGGTGGCATAACGCTCTACCAAAATCGTACTCATACCCAAATCAGCGCTGCGGAATGCCGCGCTGTAGCCGCCGGGACCAGCGCCTAGCACCAGAAGTTCACATTCGTGATGCGCCTGACCAGTGAAAGCGCTCGCTGGCTTGCCGGCAAGTGCCGGTGTTGCAACAGCAGCAGGAGAGCTCGCTGAAGCGGAAGCGGCGCTCGAAGAAGAAACGGATTTAGGTGCAGGTATAGATGTTGAAGCATCCATCTCAATCTCAGCAATTACAGCGCCTTTGCTAACCTTGTCGCCCACCTTCACCGCAATACTGAGAATAACTCCAGCGGCCTCGGCGGGAACTTCCATAGTCGCTTTATCAGATTCAAGGACCAATAAAGGCTGCTCTTTTTCAATGCGATCGCCCGCTTTGATCAAGACTTCAATCACAGGAACGTCGTCGTAATCACCAATATCCGGCACCAATAGTATTTGCTTAGCCATAACCTTCCTTTAGAGTGCGGCGCGGCGGAAATCAGCCAGCAGTTGCGCAATATAGACCGCAAAACGAGT
>JAUYRJ010000006.1 GCA_030696845.1 Polynucleobacter sp. | reverse complement strand
ACCGATCGCGGCATGATTTGCGGCAGCCCCGCCATGCTCAAAGAAACCTGCGCCATGCTGGACGCCAGGGGCTTTACTGTCTCCCCCAGCCTGGGGCAACTCGGAGACTATGTCTTTGAGCGGGCGTTTGTGGAGAAGTAGAAAAAAGGGACGTTCAGAGGCCAAGACTGCGACTAATATTCGCCAGCACAATCTGCGCTATCTGAATTGCAATCAGTAATACTAAAGGCGATAAATCCAGCGGTCCCATAGTCGGTAAGACGCGTTTAATAGGGGCTAGAAGGGGTGCCAGTATTTCAGCAAGCATGTATTGTGCTGATGATCCGCGACCCACCCATGACAACACCACGTTCGCAATAATCAAAATCACTAGGATCGACAACACTAAACCGATCAGCTGAATGGCGGCAGCGAGTAATAAACTGAAAATGGGCGGAATTCCGCCGAGCAATAAACCAATAAGAAACACCTTCGCCAAGACAATCAGGTAAGCGCCCACCAAGCACGCGCTATCAATGCGCCCCATGCTGGGAATGACTTTGCGGAGCGGCATCACCAGCCAATTGGTGAGTGGCAGAAGGTACAGGCCAATCGGGTTGCCTGAGCTGGGCGAGAGGTTGAACTTGAGGTATTGCAAGTAACAGCGCAACAAACATGCGCCACCGATAACGGTGACCGCGATTGTGCCGAGTAGATTGGCTATTTCAAGAAACATTATGTTGTCGTTAGTATTTTCTGTATTAGTCGTCTTCGCGACGTAAATGGGGAAATAAAATCACATCACGAATATTAGGCACATCAGTCAAGAGCATGACAAGCCGATCAATGCCGATACCGCAGCCACCCGTTGGCGGCATGCCATACTCGAGCGCGCGGATAAAGTCGTGGTCAAAATACATTGCCTCCTCGTTGCCCGCTTCTTTTTGCTCGACTTGTTTATGAAAGCGCGCCGCCTGATCTTCCGCGTCATTGAGTTCCGAGAAGCCATTGGCGATTTCGCGGCCGGTAATAAAGAGTTCAAAGCGCTCTGTAATGCCGGGTCGGGTATCGGATTCGCGGGCAAGTGGGCTTACCTCGATCGGGTAATCAATAATAAATGTGGGCTCCCACAGGTGATGCTCTGCGACCAATTCAAATAGCGCCAATTGCAAGGCGCCGATGCCTGCTTGTTTTAGGGTTGGCGCATTGAGGTCTTCGCCGCCTTTTTTGAGCTCAGCACGAATGAAGTCGGCATCTTCGAGTTGCTCTGGGCTGTAGTTCTTTTTCGATTCCGGGGCGTATTTTAGAATCGCTTCAGTAATCGTGAGACGCTGAAAGGGTTTGCTTAAGTCCAGAACACGGCCTTGATGAGTCAAGGTGGCGGTACCTTGCGCATCAATCGCGGCTGACCGAATCAAGCCTTCTGTAAAGTCCATCAGCCAGCGATAGTCGGTGTAAGCGGCATAAAATTCCATCATCGTAAATTCAGGGTTGTGGCGCGGACTGACACCCTCATTACGGAAATTTCGATTGATTTCAAAGACGCGTTCAAAACCACCCACCACTAAGCGCTTCAGGTAAAGCTCGGGCGCAATGCGCAAGAACATTTGCATGTCGAGGGCATTGTGGTGCGTAATAAACGGTTTTGCGGTGGCGCCCCCGGGTATAGGGTGGAGCATCGGCGTCTCGACTTCCATAAAATTGGCATCGAGCATGTGGCGGCGCAGTGAAGCAATGGCTTTACTGCGCGAAATAAAGGTGGCGCGGGTCTCAGGGCTAACGATTAAATCAACGTAGCGTTGGCGATATTTGGTCTCCAGATCAGAGAGGCCGTGAAACTTATCCGGCAGTGGGCGCAGCGATTTACTTAAGAGGCGCAGTACGGAGCATTCAACCGATAGCTCGCCTTTATTGGTCTTAAATAAATGGCCTTCGGCGGCAATGAAATCACCCATATCCCAGTGCTTAAAAGCGGCGTGAATATCTGCGCCGCTGATTTCATCGCTAATGTAGAACTGAATTTGACCGGTGCGATCTTGGATGGTCGCGAAACTG
>JAUYRJ010000039.1 GCA_030696845.1 Polynucleobacter sp. | reverse complement strand
TAGCCATTGGCGATCATCCACTTCATCAAGGTGATATTAGAGCGCATGTACTCAATGATGGGTTCTTTATTCAAGTGCACTGTGCAGCCGCCAGCAGAACGCTCAGCCGATGCATCGGATAACTCAAATGCTTGTTCGACTTTGAGGTCAGGCAAGCCTTCAATCTCCAAAATGCGGCCCGAGAAAATATTTTTCTTGCCTTGCTTTTCAACTGTGAGCAAACCGCGTTTGATCGCATACAGAGGAATGGCGTTGACTAAGTCGCGCAGCGTAATGCCAGGTTGCATCGTCCCTTTGAAACGCACCAATACGGACTCTGGCATATCCAGCGGCATCACGCCGGTAGCCGCGGCAAAGGCGACTAAGCCAGAGCCAGCCGGGAATGAGATTCCGATTGGGAAGCGCGTATGGCTATCACCGCCTGTGCCGCAGGTATCAGGCAGCAGTAGGCGATTGAGCCAACTGTGAATCACACCATCGCCTGGGCGCAGGGCAACGCCGCCACGATTGGTCATAAAGGCGGGTAATTCATGGTGTGTACGGATATCGACTGGCTTGGGATAGGCTGAGGTGTGGCAGAAGGACTGCATCATCAGATCCGTTGAAAAACCCAAACAAGCCAAGTCTTTGAGTTCATCTCGAGTCATGGGACCAGTGGTGTCTTGCGAGCCTACGGTGGTCATGTGGGGTTCGCAGTAAGTCCCAGGGCGAACACCTTGACCTTCTGGTAATCCGCAGGCACGGCCTACCATTTTTTGCGCTAAGCTAAAGCCTTTTTTATTGTCTGGCGGGCTAATCGGCAAACGGAATTCGGTGGATGCGGGTAAGCCCAGTGCGGCACGCGCTTTGGCAGTCAGACCACGGCCGATGATCAGTGGGATACGGCCGCCCGCGCGTACCTCATCCAAAATCACTGGGGACTTGAGTGTGAACTCAGCGATCACCTGACCGTTTTTTAGGGCTTTGCCTTCATAGGGTCGCAACTCAATGACATCGCCCATACTCATTTGGCTAACATCGAGCTCGATCGGTAATGCGCCAGCATCTTCCATGGTGTTGAAGAAAATGGGGGCAATCTTGGTGCCCAGGCAAACGCCGCCAAAGCGCTTATTCGGCACAAAGGGAATATCTTGCCCTGTCCACCATAGTACGGAGTTGGTGGCGGATTTACGTGAGGACCCCGTGCCAACGACGTCGCCAACGTAAGCGATTTGATGGCCTTTTTTCTGCAAAGACTCAATTTGTTTCATGGGACCGCGTACGCCAGTCTCATCGGGCTCAATGCCAGCGCGGGGGTTTTTTAGCATGACAGTGGCATGCAAGGGGATATCCGGTCTGCTCCACGCATCGGGGGCAGGGGATAGGTCATCGGTATTGGTTTCGCCGGTGACTTTAAATACGGTCAAGGTCATGCTTTCAGGAACAGCCGGGCGACTGGTAAACCATTCCGCATCGGCCCAGCTTTGCATTACTGCTTTCGCATAGTCATTGCCTTTTTCAGCCATCTCTTGCACGTCATGGAAGTAATCAAACATCAAGAGGGTTTTTTTCAAGGCTGCTGCAGCGGCGGCAGCACATTCAGCATCGGCCAACAACTCAACCAGCGGGGCAATGTTATAGCCGCCCAGCATGGTACCCAAGAGCTCCGTTGCTTTAATGCGAGAAATGAGGGGGGATTTTTCAGTGCCTTTAGCAACCGCAGCCAAGAACTCCGCTTTGACTTTGGCGGCCTCGTCTACGCCAGCCGGAATGCGATAGGTGATTAACTCTACAAGCTCTGCCTCTTTTCCTTTGGGGGGATTTTTGAGCAAACCAACTAGTTCAGTAGTTTGGTCCTTGGTTAAGGGCAGTGCGGGGATACCGAGTGCAGCGCGTTCTGCGGCATGGGCATTGTAGGCTTCTAACATCGCGTTTCCTATGAATAAAGAGTTGTCAATCGTATGGCCAAGCGAGATCGCTCCAGAACTTGATCCCGGTCAAGCCCATTGTAATGTTGAAGCCTGTTTTTGGACATTGAAATTTGTAAAAAATGTCATTAAACCCTATATCCAGCCAGTAAATACACTGGGGCATAGGAATTAAATGGTGCGCTCATCCTTTAAGGCCCAAACCAGGGCAATCACCCAGCCAATCAAGGACCAGCCTAAAAATAGATTTAGAGCAAAAATAGCCCCGGTATTGATTCTTTTTTTGTAAAAAGCAATCGCAAAGGGCAAAAAATAGAAGATGGAAAGGATCGTAATGAGTAGGGCAAATAAAAAGCGCATTCCTGTCCCTTTGAATGCCGATTAGGTTAAATCGGTTTATTAATAAGAACATGATTTTACTGCCTGGGAAATTTTTCGGGTGTAATCAAAGGTATCGTTATAATTAGAATTTCCAACAGAGCCAAAGCGCGATGACCAAATACGTTTTTGTCACTGGTGGCGTAGTTTCTTCCTTGGGGAAAGGAATTGCAGCCGCTTCGCTTGCCGCGATTCTCGAATCCCGCGGCCTGAAAGTCACCCTCCTCAAATTAGACCCTTACATCAACGTTGATCCGGGTACCATGAGCCCTTTTCAGCATGGCGAAGTCTTTGTGACCGAAGATGGCGCGGAGACCGACTTGGATTTGGGCCATTACGAACGCTTTGTTTCTGCCAAAATGCGCAAGAGCAATAACTTTACGACCGGTCAGATTTATGAATCCGTGATTCGCAAAGAGCGGCGGGGCGAGTACCTTGGCAAGACCGTGCAGGTCATTCCACACATTACCAATGAAATTCAGGCTTTTGTGGAGCGGGGTGCTAAAGCCAGTCATGAAGGCCAAGCCGATGTTGCTATTTGCGAAATTGGCGGCACGGTGGGCGATATCGAGTCGTTGCCATTTTTAGAGGCCGCTCGCCAAATGAGCTTGCGCCTGCCAGCTCACAGTTGCGCCTTTGTGCACTTGACTTTAGTGCCTTACCTTACCAGCGCGGGTGAGCTCAAAACTAAACCCACACAGCATTCGGTACAAAAGCTGCGGGAAATCGGCATCATGCCAACCGTATTGCTTTGCCGTGCTGATCGCCCCATTCCTGAGGACGAGCGGGCGAAGATTTCACTCTTCTCCAATGTTCGCGAAGAATCCGTGATTTCCGTATGGGATGTCGATACGATTTACAAGATTCCACAAATGCTCCATGAACAAGGCATGGATGATCTGATTTGCCGTGAATTGCATATTGAAGCAAAACCCGCTGATTTATCCGTATGGACGCACCTTGTCTATGAAATGGAGCACCCGAAGCACGAAGTGACGATTGGAATGGTTGGTAAGTATGTTGATTTAACCGAGTCGTACAAGTCACTGATCGAGGCCTTGCGTCATGCGGGCATTCATAACCATACTCGTGTGAACATCCGCTACATCGATTCAGAGCAGGTGGAAAAGGATGGGGTGGGGTGCCTGAGCCAATTGGATGCCATTTTGGTTCCAGGTGGGTTTGGTAAGCGGGGCACAGAAGGCAAGATTGCTGCTATTCGTTATGCCCGCGAGAACCGAATTCCTTACCTTGGTATTTGCTTGGGTATGCAGCTGGCTGTGATTGAATTTGCACGTCATGTAGCCCATATTACCGGTGCTAATAGCACTGAATTTGAGCCAGAAACGGCTCATCCAGTCGTTGCCCTAATTACAGAATGGCTCGATCGCGAAGGCCGAGTTGAAAAACGCGGTGACGATTCCGATTTAGGCGGCACGATGCGCTTGGGCTCACAACGCTGTCCAGTCAAATCAAATACCTTAGCCCACGCCATTTATGGCGATGAAGTCAATGAGCGTCATCGTCACCGCTACGAAGTAAATAATATTTACGTACCCCGCCTCGAAGAGCATGGCTTAGTTATCTCGGCTCGGACTCCAACGGAATCACTGCCGGAGATGATGGAGCTCCCCAAGGCAATCCATCCCTGGTTTTTTGGCGTACAGTTCCATCCGGAATTTACCTCAACCCCGCGCGATGGTCACCCACTCTTTTTGGCTTACATTAAAGCGGCCTTGGCACACCACGACGCAAACCAGGCGGTGGCAGCATGAAACTCTGTGGATTTGATGTTGGCTTAGATCGCCGTTTTTTCTTAATTGCTGGGCCTTGTGTGATTGAGTCTGAGCAGTCGGCCCTCGATATTGCTGGCACACTAAAGGAAATTACCGGATCACTTGGCATCCCTTTTATTTACAAGTCGTCGTTCGATAAGGCCAATCGCAGCTCAGGGAGCTCGTTTCGCGGTCTTGGCATGGACAAGGGCCTGGCGATTTTGGCGAAAGTTCGCCAGGAAATTGGCGTCCCGATTTTGACGGACGTGCATGACATCAGCGATATTGCGCCTGTAGCTTCTGTGGTTGACGTGATTCAAACCCCGGCATTCTTATGCCGTCAAACGGATTTCATTCGTGCGTGCGCACAAAGTGGTAAGCCGGTCAATATTAAAAAAGGGCAATTTTTATCGCCCCATGAAATGCTCAATGTCGTTCAAAAGGCGCGCGATGCTGCTGCCGAGTTAAACCTACCCGATCAGTTTATGGTGTGTGAACGTGGCGCCTCGTTTGGGTATAACAATTTAGTTTCAGATATGCGTAGCCTTGCCATCATGCGCGAAACCCATGCTCCTGTCGTATTCGATGCAACTCACTCCGTACAGTTACCAGGGGGTCAAGGCAGTAGTAGTGGAGGTCAGCGTGAATTCGTGCCTGTGCTTGCCCGTGCTGCGGTGGCAGTTGGCATTAGCGGCTTGTTTATGGAAACCCATCCCGACCCTGCCAAAGCATTGTCAGATGGACCTAATGCCGTGCCATTAAATCGCATGAAAGAATTATTGGAATCGCTTGTTGCAATCGATGCGATTGTGAAAAAAAGCGGTACTTTTTTAGAAGATCAGTTTTGAGGAGAAGTTCATGAGTGCCATTGTTGATATTATCGGTAGAGAAATTTTAGATTCCCGCGGCAACCCTACGGTAGAGTGCGATGTGCTTCTCGAATCCGGTGTAATGGCACGCGCTGCAGTGCCCTCTGGCGCGTCAACCGGTTCGCGCGAAGCGATTGAGATGCGGGATGGCGATGCCGAGCGCTACCTCGGTAAAGGTGTTTTGAAAGCAGTCCAGAATATCAACACGGAGATTGCTGAGGCTGTCATGGGTCTCGATGCCAGTGAACAGGCCTTTTTGGATCGCACCATCAATGAATTGGATGGCACCCACAATAAAGCGCGCCTTGGCGCTAATGCTACTTTAGCGGTTTCGATGGCAGTTGCTCGTGCCGCGGCGGAGGAGGCTGGCCTACCCCTTTACCGCTACTTTGGTGGCTCAGGTGCTATGCAATTACCCGTCCCGATGATGAATATCGTCAACGGCGGCGCGCATGCCAACAATAGCCTCGATATTCAAGAGTTCATGATCATGCCCGTGGGAACTGAAACGTTCCGCGAAGCCTTGCGCTGCGGCGCTGAGATTTTCCATGCCCTCAAAAAGATTTTGCATGACAAAGGTATGCCAACCTCGGTTGGCGATGAGGGCGGCTTTGCGCCGAACTTCAAAAGTAATAAAGAGTGCCTAGAGACCATACTGCTCGCTATTGAAAAAGCGGGTTATCAGGCAGGTGACGATGTCTTATTGGCTCTGGATTGCGCCGCAAGTGAATTTTATAAAGATGGCAAATATCACTTGGCTGGAGAGGGTTTGCAATTGAGCTCTAGCGAATTCTCTGATTACCTAGGTAATTTGGCGGATCAGTTTCCGATCGTGTCGATCGAAGATGGCATGCACGAGAGCGATTGGGATGGCTGGGCTGATTTAACGCAAAAACTCGGTAAAAAGATTCAGCTGGTTGGCGATGATTTGTTTGTCACCAATACACGCATTTTGAAGGAGGGCATTGAAAAGGGTATTGCCAATTCAATTCTCATTAAAATTAATCAGATTGGGACCCTAACCGAAACATTTGCGGCCATCGAGATGGCTAAGCGCGCCAATTACACCGCAGTCATCTCCCACCGCTCCGGTGAAACCGAAGACAGTACGATTGCTGATATCGCAGTCGGTACCAATGCCGGCCAAATTAAAACAGGCTCGCTCTCCCGCTCTGACCGTATCGCGAAATACAACCAGTTGTTGCGCATCGAAGAAGACTTGGGTGACGTTGCGAGCTATCCTGGAAAGTCTGTTTTTTACAACCTTAAAAAATAGCATCAGATTACTGAAGCGCTATGCGGCTCGTTATTTATGCCATGTTCGGCTTATTAATTGCGATCCAGTATCCGCTTTGGCTTGGTAAGGGAGGCTGGCTCAAAGTCTATGAGATGGAGCGCCAGCTTCAAGCTCAAAAAGAATTGAACCAGGTCTTAACGCTTCGAAATACTAAATTAGCCGGGGATGTTAAGGATTTAAAAACGGGCACGCGCGCGATTGAAGAGCGTGCCAGGGCAGAACACGGGATGCTCAAAGAGGGGGAGTATTTTGTGCAGATCTTGCCGGGCGACAAACCGATCGCCGAAGCTAAACAGGATGCGCTGGCTATCGATGCGCAAAAACCACAATAATATTCTCTAATGTCCGCTAGATGGCGGCCGGGTTGCATCGATCAGTAAATCGGTTTTAAAAACCTGAATGCAATCGACCGCATCAAAACGATAGGTTTTGCCACAGAATTCACAGCCCGTTTCTACTGCGCCTTGTTCGGCCAAAATTCCATTCACCTCCGCCTCACCAAGCATACGCAATACATCAGCGACTTTTTGGCGTGAGCAGCGACAGGCAAAATGAACGGGGCGCTTTGGAAATGCGCGCACACCCGACTCAGTCGACTCGTTTAAAAAGAGCCTACGCAAAATCGTGTCTGGGTTTAGCTCCAACAATTCACTGTTGGTGATCGTTTCACCCAGTGCTTGAATGCGATTCCAACCTTCTGCGGCAGTTTGTGGATCAAGATGAATATGACCCCCTGAATTCGGTAAACGCTGAAGCAATAGGCCGCCGACCTTTTCCTCGCTAGATGCAAGCCAAATGCGCGTTTCCAGTTGCTCTGAATGGCGCATATAGAGCATGATGGCTTCAGCCGCACTTTGCACGGGGGTGATATGGCCGCCCAGATCTTGCTGCAGGGCGACAATACCTTGATAGGGCGCCTGGCCAGGCTGACGATCCGATGGGTCTAATGTAATGACCAGACGACCGGTATTGCCCGCGTCTAGCAAGTCCGCTAGAGCGGCATTCGGATTAATGGCTTCTGGCTCGACCGAAAGCTTAACGGTTGCGCGCATTGTCAGGTCGGATCGACACTCCACCACCAAAAGAGAAATCGGTCCTTGGCTTTGCGCCTGAATAATTAAGGTGCCATCAAATTTGAGGCTGGCACTCAGCAAGGTCGCTGCCGCGACAAAATCACCCAAAATCTGCCGAATGACGGGTGGGTCATTGCGCCGAGCCAATACGGCTTGCCATGCGCTGCCGATGGAAACAATCTCCCCTCGAACAGGGGCGCCTTCGCATACAAAAACTAATAATTCATTCATAAGTAGAAGTATCCACGGTTTTGCCATGAATGGTGTGACCTGAGATAATACCGGTCATGTCTATACGCACCCGATTTGCCCCCAGCCCCACTGGATTTATCCATCTTGGAAACCTGCGCAGCGCGCTCTATCCTTGGGCTTTTGCCCGCCATCATGGCGGCGATTTTATTCTTCGTATTGAAGATACCGATCTAGAGCGCTCCAGCCAAGAGGCGGTGGATGTCATTATCGAAGGCATGGCCTGGTTGGGTCTTGATATAGATGAAGGACCGATCTATCAAATGCAGCGGATTGATCGCTATCGTGAGGTCCTTGCGCAGATGCTGCAATCAGGGCTTGCTTATCCTTGCTATATGAGCGAAGCAGAACTCAATGCCTTACGCGATCAGCAAATGGCCAATAAAGAAAAGCCGCGTTATAACGGCCTGTGGAGACCGGAGCCTGGTAAGGTTTTACCACCAATTCCAGAGGGCGTCCTGCCCGTCATTCGCTTTAAAAATCCGCTTGATGGTTCGGTCATTTGGCAGGATGCCGTCAAAGGTCAAATTGAAATCAGCAATCAAGAGCTTGATGACCTCGTTATTGCTCGGCCAGACGGCACGCCGACCTATAACTTTTGCGTGGTGGTCGATGATTTGGATATGCAAATTACGCACGTGATTCGCGGCGATGATCACGTAAATAACACCCCCCGCCAGATTAATATCATGCGCGCCTTGGGCGGCACCCCACCCATTTATGCCCATTTGCCCACCGTCCTCAATGAGGAGGGTGAAAAGATGAGCAAACGCAATGGCGCAATGAGTGTGCGTGATTACCAGAGGGAGGGGTATTTACCCGAGGCCATTCTCAATTATTTAGCTCGCCTAGGATGGGCTCATGGCGATGCAGAGGTTTTTACGCGCGATCAGTTTGTAGGATGGTTTGACTTAGCTCATTTAGGTCGGTCTCCGGCCCAACACAATCCTGAAAAATTACTTTGGCTTAATCACCATTACATTGGGCAGACAGACTCTGCAGCATTGGCTGAATTGGTCAAGCCCTTTGCGCACGAGCGTGGTATTGTGATTCCAGAATCGGGGCGGGGGCCAGATTTTGTCCAGGTGGTTGCCCTTCTAAAAGACCGAGCCAATACCTTAATTGAAATTGCCGATGGCGCAAAGTTATTTTATTTACCCGCTCCCGACTTTTCTAAAGACGAAATCGATGCCAACATTCCTAAGCATATTCGCCCCGCGATACAGGATTTAATTCATGCGATCGAGGCAGGGGATGGCAGTAAGGAGAGTTACTCCGCTGCATTTAAGGCTGTCTTGGCTCAGCATCAACTCAAGATGCCCGCCTTGGCTATGCCAGTACGATACGCCTTATTTGCCACTACCCAAACGCCAGCAATTGATGCCGTTTTGGTCATTTTGGGTAAAGAAGAAACCCTGCAGCGCTTAAAGAAGGTGCTTGCCTAAGAAATTTAGGAGTCAATTGAAAAAATAGGCTAAAATCTTGGATTGTTTTAAATGTCTTGTGTTTTAGTTGTGGTTTTAGCGCGAGATTATGGGGGTATAGCTCAGCTGGGAGAGCGCTTGCATGGCATGCAAGAGGTCAGCGGTTCGATCCCGCTTATCTCCACCAGCATTTAGAATAGCGGTATTGCGGTAAAGCAGTTTTGTTAGTCCAAGGTCCCCATCGTCTAGAGGCCTAGGACATCACCCTTTCACGGTGAGTACGGGGGTTCGAATCCCCCTGGGGACGCCAGGTTTTGTAGTAACGCAGCAGTTTGGAGCGGTAGTTCAGTTGGTTAGAATATCGGCCTGTCACGCCGAGGGTCGCGGGTTCGAGTCCCGTCCGCTCCGCCAAATTTTGATGCCTCGCAGTTCTGCGAGGCATTTTCTTATCCGCTCTTTCATCCGTAATTAGCCCGTTACTTCAGCCAAAAAAGTCCACACTAGAACTACCGAAGCATTCTTTAAGGCAAATTTTGCTTGATCAGCGTACTAGGGTAAAAGCTATAATCGTAAAATTAATTCTATTTTTTATTTGCAATTGCCTCATTTGGAGCGCATCAAATCAAAAAACCACAAACACGTCGGCATTTATATTTTCGTAGCAGTCTAATGGGAATTAGTTCATGAAATGGGTTTTCTTGTCGGCCTGGCTAGGCTCGATTCTCTTTGCGCATTTCCGCGGAGCGGTGCGCTTGCCGCTCGGACGCCAACTATTGGATCATTCGATCCTCCTGGCCCCGATTAATGCCTTAATGGTTATCGGCTCTAGAGTGCCCACAACGCCGTATTTAACGAGCCAAACTCTTCCTGAACTGAAATTGCTGGAGGATAACTGGAAAACCATTCGGGAGGAGGCACTGCATTTAATTGGCCTCAGTCAAATTAAGGCGCCTGAGCAACATAATGACATTGGGTTTAATTCATTTTTTAAGTATGGCTGGAAGCGCTTTTACCTCAAGTGGTACAACGCCAGCCATCCATCCGCAATTGCACTTTGCCCAAAAACCGTAGCCTTACTGGATCAGATACCCAGCGTGAAGGCGGCTATGTTCGCCGAATTACCGCCGGGAGGAAGATTAAATCCCCATCGCGATCCCTACGCAGGCTCACTGCGCTACCATCTTGGTCTAGTTACCCCCAACGAGGATGGATGTCACTTGATAGTTGATGGGATTAAGCAAAGTTGGCGCGATGGTGAGGGCTTTGTCTTTGACGAAACATACATCCACTCTGCTTATAACCATACCGATAAAAATCGAATTATTCTATTTGCTGACATTGAGCGGCCATTGCGATGGCGTTGGGCCCAAGCCATAAACCATTGGTTCGGTCGTGTCATGATGGCGGCGGCAAGCTCCCCCAACTCCGACACGGATCAAACGGGCTGGGTAAACAAGTTAACGCATTACCATTGGGTGTTTGATGAAAAACGCCGCGCGTTTAAAAAAGCCAATCACTCACTGTACAAGTTCGTAAAGTTCAGTTTAATAGGGCTTATCATCCTGCTTTTCGTAGCGCTGTAGCAGTGAAGGCTGGTTAGCTAATTTTGAATTTTAGCGAGCACGGGGGCGAATCATGAATCCGCCCACGTGATTTCCTTTGCGTTAACTAATGACTTTAACTTCAGATGGCGCAAACTTATCATGAAGGCGGTTTATCTCAATGCTGGAATCATGGCATGCCGCACTTTCGGCATCCCGCCTTTGCGGACTTGCCACAAATCATAAGCGGCTTGCTGAGCTAGCCAAACGCTGGCACTACCACCATGTTCCTCGCCAAGCCAAGCCTCTAATCGCAAAGCCATTTCCGGTGAAATCCCCGCTTTTCCATTAATCACTCGGGATAAAGCCGCGCGAGTTATGCCAAGCTGATTGGACGCATCAGTGACCGTCACTTCGAGTGCGGGAAGAATATCTTCTTTTATGGTGAGCCCGGGATGGGGTGGGTTATGCATTTCAAACATTACGATGTATTCCTTTAGTGACAATCATGATAGTCAAGCATGACAACATCTTCGCCATCAAATTTAAAGGTCAGTCGCCAGTTACTTGACAACTAAATTTGGACTCGTTGCTTTGATTGCCTCGCGATAAATGGGCTCTACCGCCGGCATGAGGGCGCTGAGCTGTTCTATGCGGGTTTCGCCTGAAGGGTGGGTGGATAAAAATTCCGGTGGATTGTTGCCTCGCGTCGCTTTAATCATTTTTTGCCAAACAGTGATTGCGGCGCGTGGGTTGTAGCCAGCACGAGCAGCCAGCTCGAGGCCAATTGCATCAGCTTCACTTTCATTCTGGCGTGAATTAGGCAATACAAGGACATACTGCGCCACTTGGTTTGCAGCATTGATTTGCGCAGCATACCCACCAGCGGCTGCCATGGCTATATTGGTCAGCGTGCTTTGCGCCATCGCCTGCGATAAACGCTCTCTACCATGCTCACGTAATGCATGGGCGATCTCATGACCCATAATGGCGGCAATTTCATCATCGGTCAGTTTAAGTTGATCAATGATGCCGGTGTAAAAGGTAATCTTGCCGCCTGGCGCGCAAGTGGCGTTCAAAATGGGGGCGTTGATCAGGCTAAGCTGCCAATCCCATTTTTGCGTGTCATCCCGAAAATACGCGGTCTGCGGAATCAGTCGATTTGCAATCGACTTTAAGCGCTCAAGCTGAGGGCCTGAGGTAATGAGGATCTTTTTTTCTTGAGCCTTTTTGTTTTGCTCGTTAAAGCTAATCGCGGATAAGCGATCTACCTCTACTTGGGAGGCCATCATAAATTGTTGGCGATTTACACCAACCACACCTGGCCGAGTTGTACTGGCGCAAGCGGATAAGAGGGTAATGCAAACCAAGCTTAAGGTAAATCGACCTAGGATCGAGCTCAGTCGACACCACAAGCGAAATACCTCAAGCATGATTTAGAACGCTAATTTACTTCTTGGCAGTAATGGAAGCAGCCATTCTGTCGATAAAGAGCGCCTTTACCACGTCGCCCACTGCGATATCTTTTAATAAGTCAGGGTTCTTTACCTTCACCACGGTTACTTTGCCATTGGGGCCTTTGATTGATGCGGTTTTCTTCACACGATCAACAGCAACAACGTCCGCAATGATTTCAGTAGCATTGGTAATGGTTTGGGATGGCTTTTGACCAGGTTGCGCAGTGGAAACTGCTGAAGCTTCTTGCTTAGTACGAATGCCATCGCTTTTGGTCTTAATTAATTCGAGTGCTACAGCTAATTCGTAGGTCACACTTAAATGATCGCCCACTTTAATCTGCGCGAAGTTTTTGATCTCTGGGCCCGCAACGAATGAGGATTCACCATCTTTATTCTTGAAGGTCACAGTACGTGTTTTGGCGTCGATCTTTACAACATCGCCTTCGTACAGGTCGTAAACGGTATCCATCATAGCGGCAGCCTCTACTTTTGGCTTGGCAGGGCTAGCAGGTTGAGCTTGGACTAGGGCGCTGGATGCAAGCAAGGCGGTAGTCAGTGCTGCAATTTGAAGTGACATTGTTTTCATGTGATTCCTTTTTTAGTTTCTAAGAGAGATAAAGCAACTGCGGAACTTCGGTGATACGTTAATACGGTACTGCGGTACTGCATTTTTGCTATGAAGTAATCGGCTCACCCTGACGCGCATGATCTTCATCGGCCTCCCACCAGTTTCCAGAAAAATGGCCTTGTAGCCAATCGATGCATTGACTGACCTTGCCAGGAACCAGGCGTGGAGAGGAAAACACCGCATGAATTTCCTGGGATGGCAGAGTCCAGTCAGTCAAAATGGGCTGTAATACCCCTTTTTTGACTGAATGGTGCGCGACATACCAAGGAATAGCGGCAAGCCCCATATTGGCGATTGCGGCTGCCAAGAGGGTAGATAAATTATTGGAGTACAGCGGCCCTTTAACCGGAATAGATACCGATGCGCCGTCACTGCCACTGAAGTGCCAGCGGTGATTGTCTTGTACCGAGCTATAAATCAGCGCTTGATGGGTGCTGAGTTCATTGGGTTTAGTTGGAGCGCCATATTGCAGGAGGTATGCAGGGCTAGCCACCAAGACCCACGGATTTAAGCCTAAATAACGCGACCCTAGAGAGGAGTCGGCGAGCCGCCCCATGCGAATCGCCAAATCGATACCTTGCTCTACCAAATTAACATAGTTGTCATCCAGGCTGAGGTGAACTTGTAGCTGCGGATGTTGGCTCATGAAGTCGAGCACCAATGGCGTCAAAATACGGCGGCCAAAGCCGACCGAAGAGCTAATGGAGAGCTTTCCTTGAATCTTGGACTGCAACAGGGCGGCCAGATTGTCAGCGTCCTCCAGCTCTCGCGAAATAATTTTGCACTTCTCGTAATAAATTTGACCTATTTCAGTGGGGGTAACGCCCCTAGTACTGCGGTGCAACAAAAGGGAGCCTAAGTGCTTCTCTAAGAAGGCAATATGCTTTGTGGCAGTAGGCTGGGTTATGCCCAGACTGCTTGCGGCCTTACTAAAAGATCCTGTCTCCACAACACGAACAAAAAGGGCGATGCCTTGAATGCGGTCCATGCTCCCATTTTAGCCGCATTTTGCATTGAGGTATTCCAAATTGGAATAGTAGATATGAAAGGGGCTGTAGTTCTCATTTCACCCCAAAATGACGATGATTCATACATTCTTAATACATGGAGGAGGCATCATGGCCAAAATGAAGGCAGCAATGGCAGCAGTATTGGTAATGGAAAAAGAGGGCATTACTACCGCCTTTGGTGTTCCGGGCGCCGCAATCAATCCACTCTACGCACAATTGCGTGAGCGTCAGTCCATTACGCATATCTTGGCTCGCCATGTCGAAGGCGCCTCGCATATGGCCGAGGGTTATACCCGCGCCAAAGCTGGCAACATCGGCGTCTGTATCGGCACATCCGGTCCCGCAGGTACCGACATGATTACCGGCCTTTATTCTGCTAGCGCCGATTCCATTCCGATTTTGTGCATTACCGGACAGGCGCCCCGTGCTCGCCTCTATAAGGAAGATTTCCAGGCCGTTGATATCGAAAGCATCGCCAAGCCTGTTACCAAGATGGCTGTTACTGTGCGCGAGCCCGGTCTTGTGCCGCGCGTATTCCAGCAAGCCTTTCACATCATGCGCTCAGGTCGTCCAGGCCCCGTGTTAATCGACTTGCCTATCGATGTTCAGCTTGCTGAAATCGAGTTCGATATCGACACCTACGAACCATTGCCAGTCTATAAACCAGCGGCTAGTCGCAAGCAGATTGAAAAAGCCATTGAAATGTTAATGGCGTCCGAAAAGCCTTTGATTGTGGCTGGCGGCGGCATTATTAATGCCGATGCGGACAAATTATTGGTCGAATTTGCAGAGCTTACCGGTATTCCAGTTATTCCAACATTGATGGGTTGGGGCGCCATTCCAGACGATCACCCCCTGATGGCGGGTATGGTTGGCTTACAAACCTCGCACCGTTATGGCAATGCCACCATGCTAGCAAGCGACTTTGTTTTGGGCATCGGCAATCGCTGGGCAAACCGCCATACCGGCTCGCTTGAGGTCTACTGTAAGGATCGCAAGTTTATTCATGTGGATATTGAGCCAACTCAAATTGGGCGCGTGTTTAATCCCGATTACGGCATTGTTTCCGACGCTAAAGCTGCCCTAGAGTTATTTGTTGAAGTTGCCAAGGAATGGAAAGCCAAAGGCAAGCTCACAAATTACAGTGACTGGGTAAGCCGCTGCCAAGAACGCAAGCGCTTAATGCTGCGCAAAACCAATTTCGACAATGTGCCAATCAAACCACAGCGTGTTTATCAAGAAATGAACTCCGTGTTTGGGCGCGACACCATTTATGTATCGACGATTGGCTTATCGCAAATTGCGGGCGGTCAGTTCTTGCATGTTTATGGTGCTCGCCAGTGGATTAACTGCGGTCAAGCAGGCCCGCTTGGATGGACCATTCCAGCAGCGCTGGGCGTTCTTGCGGCCGACCCAACCAAAACGGTAGTTGGCCTGTCTGGCGACTATGATTTCCAGTTCTTGATTGAAGAGTTGGCGGTTGGCGCTCAGTTCCACTTGCCTTTGGTGATGGTGCTGGTCAACAACAGCTATCTGGGATTGATCCGTCAAGCTCAGCGTGGCTTTGAAATGGATTATTGTGTGCAGCTCGCTTTTGACAACATCAACGTCGATGATCAAAACCTCAAGGGCTATGGCGTAGATCATGGCATGGTAGTGGAAGGCCTTGGTTGCAAAGCATTGCGCGTTACCGATCCAGGCAAGATTAATGAAGCCCTGATTGAAGCTCAAAAAATGGCGAAAGAGTATCGCGTACCGGTAGTAGTAGAGGTTATCTTGGAAAAAGTAACCAATATTGCGATGGGTACTGAGATTAACAACGTCAATGAGTTTGAAGACATTGATTGCCGTCACCCAGCCGGTACAGAAGGTCTTGTTACCGCAGGCCTTTTAGAGTGATCGCTTTTGAATACAATGCTGTATCTGTGTAGTAATTGCTAATTTGATTTTGATAAGGAATAGGAATGCCGAAGTTTGCCGCTAATCTCACCATGTTGTTTAATGAAGTCCCTTTCATGGAGCGCTTCGACAGAGCGGCTGCAGCGAACTTTAAGGCGGTTGAATTCCTATTTCCTTATGCCTTTTCCGCGTCCGAGATTAAGGCTAAGCTGGATCAACACCAACTCAGTTTAGTTTTACACAACCTACCCGCGGGCGATTGGGAGGCGGGAGAGCGTGGTATTGCCTGCCTGCCTGATCGCGTTGAGGAATTTCGAAAAGGCGTTGCTACGGCGATTGAGTATGCAAGCGCTCTTGGAGTAAGGCAAGTTAACTGCTTGGCGGGAAAAATGCCAGCGGGAGCAGCGCTTGCGTTGCTGCGCAGTACCTTTGTTAGCAACCTGAAATACGCCGCTGCAGAGCTGAAAAAGGCGAATATCAAATTATTGATTGAGCCAATCAATACTTTCGATATTCCAGGCTTCTTCTTATCAGGCACCCAGCAGGCCATTGACATCATCAATGAAGTTGGCGCAGACAATCTCTTTTTACAGTACGACATCTATCATGCCCAGCGCATGGAGGGTGAACTGGCGAACTCCATTCAAAAGCATTTCGCCAAAATTGCGCATATTCAATTGGCTGATAATCCCGGTCGCAATGAGCCCGGCACCGGTGAAATCAATTACGACTTTTTGTTCGCGATGCTAGATCGCATTGGCTACGCTGGCTGGATTGGCTGCGAATACAAGCCCGCCACTACAACCGAAGCGGGCCTTGGTTGGTTTAAGCCATTTGCTTAAGTGCTGGATGCATTATTAGTAGGGCAAATTGCGTCTGCTTGATAATGCGTACGGTTACTGTGATTACACTTGAACACGCCTCTGTATCACCATATTAATGATTTTTGTATAGGATAAAAAATGACAGCTCTCAAATTAGGTTTTGTAGGTCTCGGCATTATGGGCGCCCCCATGGCAGGACATTTAGTCAATGCTGGCCACACCGTCTACGTCAATACCCGCAGCAAGGTGCCTGAGGCGATCGCGAATTCCAAAGCAATTCAGTGCGCAAGCCCTGCCGAAGTTGCCGAGAAGGCCGATATTATTTTTACTATGGTTCCTGATACTCCTGATGTCGAGCGCGTATTGTTCGGTGACAAAGGAATTGCCAGCGGTCTTGCCAATGGCGGCAAAGGAAAAGTGGTAGTTGATATGAGCTCGATATCGCCAATCGCAACAAAAGAATTTGCTAAAAAGATTAACGCACTGGGCGCCGACTACTTAGACGCGCCAGTTTCAGGCGGTGAAGTAGGTGCAAAGAACGCCACTTTATCCATCATGCTCGGCGGTGAAGAAGCAGTTTTTAATCGCGTAAAACCCATTCTGGAATTAATGGGCAAGAACATTAATCTCGTCGGCGCAAATGGTGACGGGCAAACCGCGAAGGTTGCCAACCAAATTATTGTGGCGCTCAATATCGAGGCTGTTGCTGAGGCATTGTTATTTGCCGCTAAAGCCGGTGCAGATCCCGCAAAAGTGCGTCAAGCACTCATGGGTGGATTTGCCAGCTCCAAAATTTTGGAGGTACATGGTGAGCGTATGGTTAAACGCACATTCGACCCGGGCTTCCGCATTGAGCTTCATCAAAAAGATTTGAACCTAGCCCTGAATAGTGCTCGCGCCTTAGGTGTTTCGCTGCCCAATACGGCGACTGCACAAGAGTTGTTTAATTCCTGCTCAGCGCATGGCGGCAAGGCCTGGGATCATTCGGCTATGGTTCGCGCGCTGGAAAAATTAGCAAACTTTGAAATTGGTCAAAAGAGCTAATTTGCATTCAGTGCTTCAGTTTTAAGTAAGCAATGAATTCAGTCGCATAAAATAGTTGGCATGAATTCATTGCTTGTTGTTTATCTTCACGGTTTTCGCTCTTCGCCAGGATCAAGCAAAGCCCGCATGACGGGTGAAGCCATATCCAGTCGTATTGCGCAAGGCGAATCAATCGAGTGGTATTGCCCACAGCTTCTCGCATCACCCCAAGAATCGATGGATATGGTTACCCGTCATATTGAGCGGGTAAATGCCAAACGCATCGCAGTCATTGGTTCTTCGCTAGGGGGGTTTTACACCAACTGGCTCTGCGAACAATACGATTGCCGCGGTGTTGTCTTAAATCCAGCAGTGCGAGCGGGCAGGGAGCTGGCGCCTTATGTTGGTATGCTGACAGCCTACGATAGTGATGAGCCATTTGATTTTCGCCCTGAGTACATTGACGAACTCAATCGCCTGCAAATCGAATCGATTACCAAACCGGAGCGGTATTTGCTGATTGCCGCAACCGGCGATGAATTACTCGACTGGCAGGAAATGAGTACGTTTTATAAGGGCGCTGGGCAAATCATCATTCCAGGCAGCGACCATGGCATTCATAACTACAGCGAATATGTAAACGATGTAGTGCGCTTTGCCTGCGATTAATTTTATAAGCTCATTTAATGAGCTTCATGTTTGAAATACTGCACTCTAGATCAATAACCGCATTGCCGCGGACTAGGAGTGTGAAATGCAAATCCTCAAATCGTTTCTGATCTGGCTTATCTTTGCCGAAAAAGAAGGTGAGTGGCAACGCTCAGAATGGGTATGTCAAAACCCGATTGAATAAGTATTGCTAAGGCGCATAACTCCGGGCTTTGTTGCGGTGCGTTGAAGGTGTTGCCAATCTTCTGTAATATGGGTGAAACGATCAGGCCAACTGATCAACGCCAATAAGCAGAAAGGAGAATGTGTGCTGAGCATCTTGAAACTCGACGCTGGCGGTATCCCCCAGTGCTGGATTAACGCCGAAGAGGCAACCAAACAGTATGCTGATCGAAGCGTATTGTGGACTTTAGGCGACCCGATCGCGGTGATGCGCGGGGGCATTTCTCGCTCGACGGGTAAGCAATCTATTATCGAGTTGCATTCGATTCTCGCGGTGAAGGGCTCGGCAAAAATCAATCTTTTCGATATCGTCCCCGGCATTACCAAACGCAAACTCTATCGCCGCGATCGCGGACTGTGCGCTTACTGCGGCGATCGGATTGCCGAGAATGATGCCGAAGCAGAGCACATTATTCCCAATAGCCGCGGCGGCAAATACAACTGGATGAATTTAGTCATCTCCTGCAGGCCATGCAATCAGCGCAAAGGCAACCGCACCCCAGAAATGGCGAACATGAGCCTTCTTTATGCTCCTTATATGCCAAGCCTCTATGAAGACATGATTCTCAAAGGCAGAAATATACTGGCGGATCAGATGGATTTTTTAGCAGCCAATCTGCCCAAAAATAGCCGCTTGTTGGAAGGTCTCTTCTGGGAGTAGCGCAAGGTCGTTATAAAGCGGGTTGGATCGTATTAGCGGCGCTGATGCTGTCGCTGATAGCGCACGTCATTATTTTCCTTTGGCTTTTCTTTTTGCCTTCAGGCATCGAGATTGCTCCGCCCTCCGAATCTGCATTCATTGCCACCCTGAAAGAAGAGCCCGTCAAACAAATTCAGATGAAGCGCTCGACCAAAAAAGCGCCGCCCAAAACCGGTGATTCAACATCGCAGATAGAGAGTGCAACTGGGAAAGAAGAGCAGGGTGGTGGGCTCTTTGAGCAAGCGGGGCAAGCCTTTCGACTCCCTGAGTCCGGCATCCTTTTTTATGATGCCTATGTGGATGGGCAGCAAGTTCAAACAGGGCAAATTAATTGGCAAGCCGACAGCAGCGGTTACTCTCTATCGATCACTATTCCATACGCCTTTGTTGGCCCATTTGTTTTTGAGTCCAAAGGAAAAATTGATGCCTATGGCTTAGCACCCTCAATTTACTGGGCGCAACGCGGCAATAATCCGCCCCGATTCTCGCGATTTGAGCGTAATGCGCAGGGCGGGCCGGTGATGTTTTTTTCGGAGAAGATGGATTTTTCTCCGCCGATACCCCCAGGCACACAAGATCGATTTAGCCTGATTTTTCAATTTGCATCACTACTCAATGGCGACGATAAAATCGATGAGGCTGGCACGGTACGCTCTATTCCGGTGGCCAGCTTTGACTCGATTGAGCCCTGGCAATTTAAAAGCTATGGCGAGGTCGTTTCAGAAGATGTGCCCAGCATGGGCATGACCACTTTACGGCACTACGAGCTGTTAGATCGCCCTAGCAATAAATTTAAGCGCCGGGTAGACCTTTGGCTGGTTCGAGATTTGGAGTGGCTTCCTGGGCGGATTCGGACCTTAGAGGCGAATGGCAGGGTCTTTGAACTCGTATTTAAACAGAAGAACCCGTTAAATCCGACTTCCGAGTAAGCAGCGAACCCATCATGGAATATAGGGCAGCGCCAGACAGAGAGACGGCAAAGAGACCAGAAAAGGAGATAAGAATAGGCAATACCTGCCAATTTGATCCCAAAGTGTAGCTTCCGAACGCAAGCGTCGTGTACATTTCCCCCACAAAATAAAACGTCTGCGAAATGGACGGGAAAACATTAAAACGCATCAGCACATAAGTCCATGCCACGATCTCGCCAAGGTGAGTCAAGATAATCAGCAGAATGGCTATGAAATACGATATAAAACTCGCGCCAGCCAAGTAAGGGATTCGCTTCAGAAATCGATCTATGGCATGAAACGCAGCAGCAATCATGAGGACCAAAACCCCATGGCATGTCAGCATAATTGCCATAGATGCCACAATAAAGTACACATCTCCATTGCTTCCGATGTCCGCTTGAATTTCTGCAATCAAGGTTCCCAGGGAGGGTAAGGTATCAATGATTTCCAACTCGTTCTTTCGAAGAGTGATCTAAGAACATCTTATTTGACATAATAATGATTATACGCAGAATAGATCCACTGGGATTTAGGCTGCAGGCTTAGGTCCGCCAGGATAATCTTGTTTATAAAGCTTCTTCCAGCGCGCTTTTAAGCCATCCCGAATTTCTTCTTGATTGAATAGCTCAGCCACATCAATAGCAGAAAAACCTTGGTGGTTACGAATGCGGATATCAGCGCCATTTTCCAGTAACAAACGCACTAACTGAATATTGCCGGCACGAATGGCCATCATTAATGGAGTTGTATCGCTCGGACTTAACGCATCCACTTGAGCGCCTCTCGCAATCAAAAACTCAGCCACACTCAGATGCCCGTTAGTGCACGCATAGTGCAGCGGCCCCCATTGGTGTTTTGGCATATTCACATCCACTTGCTTATCAATGACCAGGGTTTTAACTTCCGGCAAGTAGCCATAGAGCGCCGCAAACATCAAGGGAGTCTCGCCTGTAACATTGGGGGCCTCCAGATTAATTCCCTTTACATTAATGAGGTAATCCATTGTTTTAGCTGACTTTTCTTGCATGGCCACCATGAGCATAGGCATCCCTTTAGGGTCTTTTTGATTGGGGCTCATGCCATTTGATAGTAAGGTTTTAACCTCAGAAACATCATCAAATTTAACCGCTTTAGTGAGGCTAGCCACCTGCGCATCAGTTTGGGCGTTAGCAGCAGGATGAATAATTAAGCCCATCAGAAGAGAAGAAAAAACAAACGCGCCGGACTTAAAAAACATCATCTTATTTATCATGATAAATCTCTATTTACTTGAAAACATTGGAAAAAATTACTTGTTGTATGCTCAGCGATGGTATTGACATCGACCCCTTTTAGCTCTGCAATGTAACTTGCCACATGCGAAACCCAGGCAGGCTCATTGGTTTTACCTCGGTGCGGCATGGGCGCCAGGTAGGGAGAATCTGTCTCAATCAACATACGATCTAGCGGCACATGACGGCAGGTCTCTTGCAGATCTTTAGCGCTTTTAAATGTCACAATACCCGAAAATGAGATGTAAAAACCAAGGTCCATCGCCTGCTTAGCAACCTCAAGACTTTCCGTAAAGCAGTGCATCACGCCACCCACCTTATCTCCGCCCTCTTCCCGCAAAATACGAATGGTGTCTTCGGATGCCGATCGAGTGTGAATAATCAGCGGGCATCCCGAGAGAATAGCGGCCCGAATATGCACCCGAAAGCGCTCACGCTGCCACTCCATATCCGCATAGGATCGATCAGCCATACGGTAGTAATCCAAACCGGTTTCGCCAATCGCAATGACCTTGGGATGCCTTGCCGCTTCCACCAAAAAATCGACCGTAGGCTCTGGGGTGTCCTCATAATCGGGGTGGACCCCAACTGAAGCATATAAATGGGGATAGTCCTCGGCTAGCTGGCGCACCAGGGGAAAGTCAGGCAAATCTACGGAAATACAAAGGGCGTGACTGACCTGTGCACTGGCCATATTGGCTAAAACCTCAGGAAGGCGTTC
Organism: Polynucleobacter sp.; assembly: GCA_030696845.1. Classification (GTDB taxonomy): domain Bacteria; phylum Pseudomonadota; class Gammaproteobacteria; order Burkholderiales; family Burkholderiaceae; genus Polynucleobacter. The sequence goes on along the minus strand of JAUYRJ010000039.1, from coordinate 1,634 downwards.
CCGGAACTCCGGAAAATCAAGGTGGCAATGGGAATCAATAAACATAAGCGTTCATTTTAATCGCCCAGCCTACTTTGCTGCTATCGGGCGCAATACCAGAACCCGAGCGTGGTTTAGTCTTGAAAGAGCTGCTGGTATTGCATCAATAGGGATTCAAGCTGAATGCGCGTTGCCAAGGGGTGATTTTCGTGGCGCCGCGCTTGTGTGACTAGCTTAGATAGGCGTAATAGTTTCTCGAGTCGAATTTGCTGACCCAAGGTGTGAATGGTTTTGGCATGTTTAGGATAAAAACGAACCGTAGCAGCCTGCGAACTCCCCTGCACGTCTGCGAGCCAACGCTGCATGGCGCCTAATAAATCCGCAAAGGATGCTTTGTGGGTTTTCTCGGCAACATCCAACCAGTTAATGCGAGAACCCTGCGCCAAACCCTGCAATAAGTAGCGGGACGCCTGAATCGAGATAAACAATTCATCTTTTTCGTTTTGATGGTGTTTCGCAGTTAAAAATTCAAATACCGCATACGGTGCCCCGCCCTGCTCATAGAAGATGGTTTCCAGCTCATCCCCAGACACCTTGATGGCATTTTGTGCAGCTATTTTTTCCTTAAGCCAAGCAAGGCCGTTGACATGATCCGGTGGTGGTGCTGCCAATAAACGGCAACGCGAGCGAATGGTGGGAAGAACCCGATCCAGTCGGCTCGTTACTAGAATAAAGATAGTACCGCTAGGCGGCTCTTCCAGGGATTTCAATAAGGTGTTGGCTGCTTCCGACCTTAGGGCTTCCAAGGGATAAACTAACACTACGCGATTACCGCCTCGATGCGTTCCGATAGACAGCGTTTGTATCGCAGAACGCGCATCTTCAATGGTAATGTTTTTCTTTTCTTTTTTTTCGGCTGAGTCTCCCTCGTCATCTTTGACGGCCTTGGTTTTTTTAGACCCGCCCGCATCCGACTCCGCACCCTCCAATACCTCGCTAGGCAAAAACCGACGGTGCGTTTCTGGAACAAGTCCAACAAAATCAGGGTGATTTCCCGTATCAAACCAGCGACAAGCCTCGCAAGCATTGCAGGGCTTTTTAATTGCCCCGCCTGAGCCCTCGCACAATAATGCTTTTGCTAATGTGATTGCAAAATCATACTTTCCAATTCCAGGTCGCCCGTGAATCAATACGGCATTGGGGCAGGCCTTTAAATTGATACCATCCCAAAGGCTATTAAGCCATGGAGCCACTACCCATGAACGCGGGATTGCTTCAGTCTGCCTCATACTATGGGCAGAGAATGGGTTTGCAAGAAGGCCCAAATCGCCTCTTGGGTTTGGGTTGCATCCACCATCACAAATCGCTTGGGGTCAAGCTCCGCTCTGCGTCGGTACTCTTGACGTACACGCTCAAAGAAATTCAAATCCAGCTTTTCGAATTTATCAGGGGCGCGCGCTTTGGAGCGACGCGCCTCCGCTACCGATCCCGGCAAGTCAAATAAAAAGGTCACGTTAGGCTGCAACATACTGCCGTCCGCTTGGGTCTGAACCCAGCGCTCAAGCGTTTCAAGCTTCTCAATAGATAACCCTCGCCCGCCACCTTGATAAGCAAAACTGGCATCCGTAAATCGATCGGAGACCACAATGTGCCCT
>JAUYRJ010000018.1 GCA_030696845.1 Polynucleobacter sp. | reverse complement strand
AATGGCCCAGTGGATGCGAGCTTGAACGCGATTGAAGCCATGGCAAAGAGCGGTGCAGAGCAACTGCTCTATTCAGTAAACGCGATTACTTCAGGCACGCAGTCTCAAGGCGAGGTGACGGTGCGCCTGGCTAAAGGTGGCCGTATTGTGAACGGAGTTGGTACCGATCCGGACATTATTGCCGCCTCGGCAAAAGCCTATTTGTCAGCCCTGAATAAGCTCCACGACCCTCGGCAAGTCAAACTCAATGCCCAAATGGCGCCGTAATGGTCAGAAATGCACATAAAAATATATAAACTATTGTTTTTAAAGGGATTATTTTTAGTGCATCCTTTTGGTTTGGCTTGAAATGCACCCCAAAGCCCTCGAATCTCTGCTACAATTCGAGGGCTTTGATTTATAAAGCTTTTTTGTTTTTATGTTTAACGAATGCACGACACGATTTAGGGTGAAAGCTCTGGTGTTCGCAAGTAAGGAGTAGAAAATGGCAATTGCTGATATCAAAACGGCGGAAATCGTCAAAGACAACGCGCGTAGCGCAAACGATACGGGTAGCCCTGAAGTTCAGGTCGCTTTACTTACCGCCCGCATCAATGAATTAACCCCCCATTTCAAGGCTAACGCCAAAGACCATCACAGCCGTCGTGGCTTGTTGAAGATGGTTTCACGCCGCCGCCGCCTATTGGATTACCTCAAAGGCAAGGATTTGGCTCGCTATCGCTCATTGATCGAGAAATTAGGTCTCCGTAAGTAATCTGTATCAGTATCGCAATGCCATCTTTCTGAAGAGTGATTCTTAATCGATTCAGTCTTGAGTGGATGGCATGTTTTTATTGAGCGTTTTTAGATTGCCTGTTTAGGGGATCGTGTCATTCCAATGAGTTTCTGGGTGTATTTGCTCAGTGCCTCCCTGGAATGGCATCCCTTGTGATCTGTAATCGCTCCAGTGTTGTCGTAGCGCTGTTTTCTCTACGACGCTAGTAGTGCATACGCGCGAAATTCATGTGAATTTGGCGCGGATAATTTTGGAGAAGATCAGAATGACCATGTTTAAAAAAGTAGTAAAGAGTTTTCAATGGGGCAGTCATCAGGTAACCATGGAGACGGGCGAGATCGCACGTCAGTCCGGTGGCGCTGTGATTGTGAATGTGGATGACACGGTTGTCATGGGCACCGTAGTCGCGGCGCGTTCCGCCAAAGCTGGGCAAGACTTTTTCCCTTTGACGGTGGACTATATCGAGAAGACCTATGCCGCAGGCAAGATCCCCGGTGGATTTTTCCGTCGCGAAGGCCGTCCATCCGAAGGCGAAACGCTGATTTCACGCTTAATTGATCGCCCATTGCGTCCATTATTTCCAGAAGGTTTTTACAATGAGGTGCAAGTGGTTGTGCACGTGCTCTCGATTAACCCGGATGTGCCTTCCGATATTCCTGCTTTAATTGCTGCATCAGCTGCCTTGGCGATTTCTGGTATTCCATTTAATGGCCCCGTTGGCGCAGCGCGCGTAGGCTATCGCGATGGTCAGTACCTCTTAAACCCAACCCGTTCTGAGCAGGCGACAAGCCAGCTCGACTTGATCGTTGCGGGCACCCAAGCCGCTGTTTTGATGGTGGAATCGGAGGCGCAGCAGTTACCAGAAGATGTCATGCTGGGTGCGGTTGTGTACGGTCACGAGCAAATGCAAACGGCGATCAATGCGATTCAAGATTTAGTGCGCGATGCAGGCAAACCAGAGTGGGATTGGACAGCCGCACCTAAAGATGAGCCACTCATTGCCAAAGTAGTTGCATTAGCAGATGGTCCATTGCGCGAGGCGTATCAGATTCGTCAAAAGCAAGCTCGTTCAGACAAGCTCAAAGCAATTACCAAAGATGTAATGGCTAAATTAGCCGCAGACGGTGACATCGATGAAGTAGGGGTCGGCAATATCTTGTTTGACATCGAGGCAAAAATTGTCCGTAGCCAGATCTTGAATGGTGAGCCGCGCATTGATGGTCGTGATACGCGTACGGTTCGTCCGATTGAAATTCGCAACGGCGTACTGCCACGCACCCATGGATCCGCTTTGTTTACCCGTGGCGAAACTCAGGCCTTGGTGATTGCCACTTTGGGCACTGCGCGCGATGAGCAAATCATTGATGCGCTTGAGGGCGAGTATCGTGATCGCTTCATGTTCCACTACAACATGCCTCCATTTGCAACTGGCGAAACCGGTCGCGTAGGTACGCCAAAACGCCGCGAAATCGGTCACGGCCGTTTGGCAAAGCGCGCTCTCATTCCAGTACTGCCGAATCCAGAAGATTTTGCTTACAGTATTCGGGTGGTTTCCGAGATCACGGAATCCAATGGTTCCTCCTCTATGGCTTCGGTTTGTGGCGGTTGTTTGGCTTTGATGGACGCCGGTGTTCCAGTGAAGGCGCACGTTGCGGGTGTGGCGATGGGCTTGATTTTGGATGGCAATCGCTTTGCTGTATTGACCGACATCTTGGGCGATGAAGATCACTTAGGTGATATGGACTTTAAAGTCGCTGGTACCGCCAATGGCATCACCGCATTGCAGATGGATATTAAGGTACAGGGCATTACCAAAGAAATTATGCAAGTCGCATTAGCGCAAGCTAAAGAAGGCCGCCTGCACATCTTGAATGAAATGCAATCGGCGATGGGTTCTGTACGTACTGAGCTTTCTGAGCACGCCCCGCGCATGGTGTCATTCAAGATTCACCCAGACAAGATTCGTGAAGTGATTGGTAAGGGTGGCGCAACCATCCAGGCTTTGACGAAAGAAACTGGCTGCAGCATCGATATTAAAGACGATGGCACAGTCACGCTTGCCTCAACCAATGCCGAAGGCATGGCGGAAGCCAAAGCCCGCATTGAAGGCATTACTGCCGAGGCAGAAGTAGGCAAGATCTACGAAGGTCCAGTGGTGAAGTTGCTGGAATTCGGCGCTTTAGTCAACATCCTGCCAGGTAAAGATGGCCTATTGCATATCTCTGAAATCGCTAATGAGCGCGTGAAAGAGGTGAAAGATTATTTACAAGAAGGCCAGGTAGTGCGCGTGAAATTACTGGCAGCGGATGAGCGCGGTCGTTTGCGCCTCTCGCTCAAAGCGGCTATGGCAGAAGAGGGCGGCACGATTGCTCCTTTGGCTGGCACTGCAACTGAGGCTGCATCTGCCGAAGGTGAGTCCGCGTAAGTTATCAATCATCACCCTATTTAAGCTGGAGTTAATGCAATGCGTGTTGTTGAAATTCGTGAGTTTGGTGCCCCTGAGGTATTAGTCCCCACGACCCGTCCTGATCCTGCCTTGCCAAGTGCTGGATCGGGCGAAATTTTGATTAAGGTACTGGCCGCAGGCATTAATCGGCCGGATGTACTGCAGCGCAAAGGCCATTACCCAGTTCCAGCAGGCGCTTCGGATATTCCTGGGCTCGAAGTTGCTGGTGAAATTGTGGGTGGCGATCTTTCGCATGCAGATAACCAGTTTGGCCTCAAGGTGGGTGATAAGGTATGCGCTTTAGTGCAGGGCGGCGGATACGCTGATTTGTGTCTAGCGCCAGTCGCTCAGTGCTTGCCTTATCCAACTGGATTTAGCGATCTCGAGGCAGCCGCACTCCCCGAAACCTTCTTTACCGTGTGGAGCAATGTCTTCATGCGCGGTGAGCTTGCTCCAGGCGAGACCCTGCTCGTTCAGGGTGGCTCCAGCGGCATTGGTGTGACTGCGATCTTGATTGCAAAGGCCCTGGGTCATCGCGTTTTTGTTACCGCGGGTACCGATGAAAAGTGTGCGGCGTGCACGAAGCTGGGTGCGGATCTTGCCATCAATTACAAAACCCAAGACTTTGTTGAGGAAGTTAAAAAAGCAACCGATGGCAAGGGCGTAAACGTCATACTCGACATGGTGACTGGCGCGTATTTGCAGCGCGAGATTGACTGTTTAGCGGATGATGGCCGAATTGTAATTATTGCGATCATGGGCGGCTCAAAGTCAGAAGTGAACACAGGTCAAATTTTGCGTCGTCGACTGACTATTACTGGATCGACATTGCGGCCTAGGCCAGTTGCCTTCAAGCGCGAAATCGCACGTCAATTATTTGAGCGTGTTTGGCCCATCATGAATCAAGGCGATCTAAAGCCCGTGATTTATAAAACCTTTGGTCTGGATGAGGCCTCTGAAGCGCATCGCCTGATGGAGTCCAGCGAGCACGTTGGCAAGATTGTGTTGACCGTTTAAGTAAAGCAAGAATCGATTCTGTTATGCGTCCACTGACTGTCATCGGCAACTGGAAAATGAACGGCAGTATTGCTGGAAATGCAATTTGGATTGAGGCCGTTTGTAGCGAGATGGAAAAAGGGATGCCGGCAGGCCGTCGATATGGTGTTTGCCCTCCTTATCCTTTCCTTGCGCAGTGCGGCGGTTTAATTCAGTCGTGCTCATTGGCTCCTTTGTCGCTTGGAGCTCAAGATGTGTCGGCTGAGCAGCTTGGCCCATTTACGGGCGAGGTTAGTGCGGCGATGCTGAGTGAGTTTGGTTGCACCTATGTATTGGTAGGGCACTCTGAACGGCGCGATCGCTATAACGAGTCGGATCAGTTGGTAGCGGAAAAGGCGTTGCAGGTTTTGGATCACGGTATGACGCCAATCATTTGCGTTGGTGAGACTGCGGATGAGCGTAATTCCGGGCGGGCGGTTGAGGTGGTTCGAGGGCAGGTGGCTAAGCAAGTGGCTATATTGCAGGATCGCTTAGCTGATTCCTTGATAGCATACGAGCCTGTATGGGCAATTGGAACCGGCAAGGTGGCCAGCGCTCAAATAGCACAGGACATGCACCGTGAGATTCGTTTGCAATTGGCCGAATTTGATGCTGATGTGGCTTCGCATGTAGGTATTTTGTATGGTGGCAGTGTCAAACCGGATAATGCGGTGGAGCTTTTTGCGATGCCCGATATTGATGGTGGCTTGATTGGCGGTGCCTCTTTGGATCCGCAAGAATTCCTGGCAATTTGCAGGGCATAATTTTTTATTGGAGATAGACCATGGAATGGTTAAAAACAGCATTGATCGTATTGCAAGTGGGTTCAGCCCTGGCAATCATTCTTCTTGTTTTATTGCAGCAGGGTAAGGGGGCGGATATGGGTGCCGCCTTCGGATCAGGCGCCTCAGGCAGTGTCTTTGGTGCGAGCGGATCAGCAAACTTTCTTTCGCATACCACGGCTATTTTTGCGGTTATCTTCTTTGCAGCCACGATTGCAATCACCTGGATTGGTAATCAAAAGCCAGTAGATGCTGGGGTTTTATCTGGCACCACTGCCCCAGTAGCGGGCGAGGTAAATCAACCCAACGCCCCTGCGCAGGACCCTTCTAAGCCGGCAGTGCCGAAATAAAGAAATGATCAGCAGGAAAGTGACAAGATCTCATATTTTTTGTGGGGAATGACTGAGCGATAAGTAGTCCTCATGCAGTAGAATGAACGGGTTTTAAAAATGCCGACGTGGTGAAATTGGTAGACACGCTATCTTGAGGGGGTAGTGGCTTAGGCTGTGCGAGTTCGAGTCTCGCCGTCGGCACCAATTAGTGAATCTTTTGCCTTAAGTCAAGTTTTATAAAGCAATAATGCTTCATAATTGATGGGTTTTGTTGGGACATATTTAGAGTTTATTTAGGACTTGAAACTGACTTTTATTCAGGATTATTTTGGACCTCGCTAATTACTTCCCCGTTCTGCTTTTTATCCTAGTCGGCATTGCCGTTGGATTAGTACCCATGTTCTTGGGTAAGGTATTGGCGCCATCGCGTCCCGATGCAGAAAAACTCTCTTCCTATGAGTGCGGCTTTGAGGCGTTTGAAGATGCCCGCATGAAATTCGACGTACGGTATTACCTCGTCGCCATCCTTTTTATCCTGTTTGACCTTGAAACCGCATTTTTGTTCCCCTGGGGAGTCGCTTTGCGTGACATTGGTTGGGTGGGTTATGCCTCCATGATGATCTTTCTCTTGGAGTTCATTGTCGGGTTTGTGTATATCTGGAAAAAGGGCGCTCTCGACTGGGAGTGATCGTTATGGCATTAGAAGGCGTACTCAAAGAAGGATTTATCACCACCTCTGCGGATCAGCTTATTAACTGGACCCGCACCGGATCATTGTGGCCGATGACCTTTGGTTTGGCCTGCTGCGCGGTAGAGATGATGCACGCGGGCGCCGCACGTTACGACTTGGATCGCTTTGGAGTTGTGTTCCGCCCATCCCCAAGGCAGTCTGATTTGATGATTGTGGCTGGCACCTTGTGCAATAAGATGGCCCCAGCCTTGCGCAAGGTGTATGACCAGATGCCTGAGCCTCGCTGGGTTATCTCCATGGGCTCGTGCGCTAATGGCGGCGGTTATTACCATTATTCTTACTCGGTGGTGCGCGGTTGTGATCGGATTGTTCCTGTGGATATTTACGTACCTGGATGCCCTCCAACAGCTGAAGCTTTGATTTATGGAATTATTCAGTTGCAAGCCAAAATTGGCCGTACTAGCACCATTGCGCGGAAGGCCTAAGCCCCATGTCAGATCGTTTAGTCCAATTGCAAGCTCAGCTCGAACGCGCCCTTGGTGCTCGAGCTAAATCCATTACCTTGGCCCTGAATGAGCTGACCCTGGTTGTGGATGCCAATGATTATTTAGAGACCGCTCTCATTTTGCGTGATGACCCTACATTGGGTTTCGAGCAGTTAATTGATCTGTGCGGTATCGATTACCAGGATTATTTAGAGGGCACCTATAGTGGCCCTCGATTTGCGGCAGTGACACATCTGCTTTCCATTAAACACAATCGGCGTTTACGTCTGCGGGTTTTTGCCCACGATGACGGCTATCCCGTGCTTGCCTCCTTGACTCCTGTTTGGAGTTCAGCTAACTGGTTTGAACGCGAAGCTTTTGACCTCTTCGGTATTTTGTTCGAAGGACATGATGATTTGCGCCGCATATTGACGGACTATGGCTTCATTGGCCATCCGTTCCGTAAAGATTTTCCTATTTCTGGCAACGTAGAAATGCGTTACGACCCTGAATTAAAGCGCGTTGTATATCAGCCTGTCACGATTGAAACGCGTGAAGTGACGCCGCGGGTTGTCCGTGAAGAGCAGTATGGAGGCCCAGTTTAATCATGGCTGAAATTAAGAACTACACCCTCAATTTTGGGCCTCAACATCCGGCTGCCCATGGCGTTTTGCGCCTAGTGCTTGAGCTCGATGGGGAGGTCATTCAGCGCGCTGATCCGCACATTGGCCTATTGCATCGCGCGACCGAAAAATTAGCTGAAACTCGCACTTGGATTCAAAGCGTTCCTTATATGGATCGCCTCGACTATGTTTCGATGATGGTGAATGAGCATGCGTACGTGATGGCGATTGAAAAATTGCTCAACGTTGAAGTGCCTTTGCGTGCGCAATACATTCGCGTGATGTACGACGAGTTAACTCGCCTGCTTAACCATTTGCTGTGGATCGGTTGCCACGGGCTTGATGTAGGCGCAATGGCCATCTTTTTGTATGCCTTCCGCGATCGGGAAGATATTTTCGATATGTATGAAGCGGTTTCTGGTGCGCGCATGCATGCGGCCTACTACCGACCCGGCGGCGTTTATCGTGACTTGCCAGCGCAGATGCCGCAGTTTGCTAAATCGAAGATTCGTAGCGGTGCAGCCATTAAGCGTTTGAATGAGGACCGCAGCGGCTCTTTGCTTGACTTTATCGAGGCTTTTTCGCAGCGCTTCCCTGCCAATGTGGATGAATATTGCAATTTATTGACGGACAATCGCATCTGGAAACAGCGCTTAGTGGGTATTGGCGTGGTGAGTCCAGAGCGCGCTTTGCAGCTGGGCTTTACGGGGCCAATGTTGCGTGGTTCGGGAATTGAATGGGATCTGCGCAAGAAGCAGCCCTATGAGGTTTATGACCGCCTGGATTTTGATATTCCGGTTGGTGTGAATGGCGATTCTTATGACCGCTACTTAATCCGCATGGAAGAGATGCGCCAATCCAACCGCATTATTCAGCAGTGCGTTGCTTGGTTGAGGGCTAATCCAGGTCCCGTGATGAGTGATAACCATAAGGTATCGCCTCCAGCACGCGTTGATATGAAGACGAATATGGAAGAGTTAATCCATCACTTCAAATTATTTACCGAAGGAATTCATGTTCCTGCCGGAGAGGCGTATGCGGCAGTAGAGCATCCAAAGGGCGAATTCGGTATCTACGCAGTTTCCGATGGCGCTAATAAGCCATACCGTTTGAAAATTCGTGCGCCGGGATTTGCGCACCTCGCATCGCTAGATGAAATGGCGCGCGGTCACATGATTGCGGATGCGGTAACGATTATCGGTACACAAGACATTGTGTTCGGCGAGATTGATCGCTAATCACATTAGGTACCCAGGACGACTTCATGACAAGCACCCAGACCATGCAACTATCCGCCAAGACGCGCGCCGATATGGAGCGCAATATTGCTAAGTATCCAGCCGATCAAAAGCAATCCGCTGTAATGGCTTGCCTGATTGCCGCGCAAACCGAGGTGGGCTGGGTATCGCCCGAAGTAGTAGCCGAGGTTGCGTCTGTTTTGGGTATGACCACCATTGCAGTCGAGGAAGTGGCTACTTTTTACAATATGTATGACACCAAGCCGATTGGTAAATACAAAATTGTGGTGTGCACTAATTTGCCTTGCCAATTGACCCATGGCGAGCGTGCAGCGAACCACCTGAAGCAACAGCTTGGCATTGGTTTTAATGAAACGACGCCGTGCGGTACCTTTACGCTCAAAGAAGGGGAGTGCATGGGTGCCTGCGGCGATTCACCGGTGATGCTAGTAAACAATAAAACCATGTGCAGCTTTATGAGCAACGAGAAGATTGATGCGCTCCTCTCCGATTTGCGCACGCAGGCCGCTAAAGGGGTATCAGCATGACCAGCTTGCATTCACGCCACATTAAGCCGCTTATCTTGGCTGGTCTCAATGGTGATAATTGGGGTCTGAAAGATTACGAAAATCGGGGTGGCTATCAGCAGCTGCGCCGCATACTAAATGACAAGGTAACGCCTGATGCCTTGATCGCAGAATTAAAAGCGTCATCGCTGCGTGGACGCGGTGGCGCGGGATTCCCAACGGGTCTCAAGTGGAGCTTTATGCCCCGCCAGTTCCCGGGCCAAAAGTACTTGGTTTGTAATAGCGACGAAGGTGAGCCTGGTACGTTTAAAGACCGCGACATCATGCGCTATAACCCGCATGCGCTCATCGAAGGCATGATTATTGGCGCCTACACTATGGGCATTAGCGTGGGTTACAACTATATTCACGGTGAAATCTGGGAAGTCTACAGCCGCTTTGAAGAGGCTTTGGAAGAGGCCCGTGCCGCAGGTTATTTAGGTAACAACATCCTCGGCACTGATTTTCATTTTCAGTTGCATGCCGCTCCTGGTTGGGGTGCTTACATTTGCGGTGAAGAGACCGCCTTACTGGAGTCGCTTGAAGGAAAAAAAGGACAGCCTCGCTTCAAGCCACCATTCCCAGCGAGCTTTGGTTTGTATGGCAAGCCAACTACCATCAACAACACAGAAACCTTTGCAGCTGTGCCATTTATATTGGCCATCGGTGGCGAAGCATATTTGCAGCTCGGTAAGCCTAATAATGGCGGCACAAAAATATTCTCCGTCTCTGGCGATGTAGTGCATCCTGGCAACTACGAGATCCCCTTGGGCACGCCGTTCTCCGAACTCTTGCAACTGGCGGGTGGCATGCGAGAAGGTAAGGCATTGAAAGCAGTCATTCCCGGTGGATCATCTGCGCCTGTTGTTCCTGGGGCAATGATGATGGACCTCACCATGGATTACGACAGCATTGCGAAAGCGGGTTCAATGCTAGGCTCGGGCGCGGTCATTGTGATGAACGAGACGCGCTGCATGGTGAAGTCATTACTACGCCTATCGTATTTTTATCACGAAGAGTCCTGTGGTCAGTGCACTCCATGCCGCGAAGGCACTGGCTGGTTGTGGCGCATCGTGAATCGCATTGAGCACGGCGAAGGGCGTCCCGAAGATTTGGATTTGCTAAATGATGTTGCGGCCAATATTCAGGGTCGAACGATTTGTGCATTGGGTGACGCAGCAGCGATGCCAGTGCGTGGAATGCTCAAGCACTACATGGATGAATTCGCTTATCACGTAGAGCATAAGCGCTGCATCGTGCCCGAGTACGTTTAAGAACACATTACCGATTAGACAAGGATTACCTTAAGTGAGCATGGTTGAAATCGAATTAGATGGCAAGGCGGTCGAAGTTCCGCAAGGTTCGATGGTGATGCACGCCGCGAATAAGCTTGGAACGTACATTCCTCATTTTTGCTATCACAAGAAACTGTCGATTGCGGCGAATTGCCGTATGTGCCTTGTTGAGGTTGAAAAGGCGCCCAAACCATTGCCTGCCTGTGCCACCCCAGTAACACAGGGAATGAAGGTATTCACGCATTCGGCGAAAGCCGTTGAAGCACAACGCTCTGTGATGGAGTTCTTACTCATTAATCACCCGCTCGATTGCCCCATTTGCGATCAGGGCGGTGAGTGCCAGTTACAAGATTTATCGGTAGGTTACGGTAAATCAACCTCGCGTTATAGCGAGGAGAAGCGCGTGGTATTCCATAAAAATGTGGGACCACTCATTTCGATGGAAGAAATGACGCGCTGTATTCATTGCACCCGTTGCGTTCGTTTCGGCCAAGAAGTCTCCGGCATTATGGAGCTTGGCATGGTAAACCGGGGTGAGCATTCTGAAATTACTACGTTCTCGGGTCAAACCATTGACTCTGAGCTCTCTGGCAACATGATTGACATTTGCCCCGTCGGTGCCTTGACGAGTAAGCCATTT
>JAUYRJ010000058.1 GCA_030696845.1 Polynucleobacter sp. | reverse complement strand
GCCGCGATCATCGTGACCTTGCTCGATAGCGGCGCCAAGTAAACGCGTGACGCCAATACCGTAGCAACCCATCACCATGGGTTGTGCTTTGCCGTTTTCATCTAAATAGGTACAGCGCATGGCTTCCGAGTAACGCGTACCCAATTGAAAGACATGCCCCACTTCAATACCGCGGCAAATCGCAACAGGGCCCTTACCATCCGGCGATGGATCGCCCGCTACCGCATTGCGAATATCCGCGACCTGCGGCAGCGGTAAATCACGCTCCCAATTCACGCCAGTCAAGTGAAAGCCATTCGCGTTAGCGCCGCAGACAAAATCACTCATATTGGCGACGGTGCGATCGGCAATCACCGCCACATCGGCACGCACACCAACCGGCCCTAAGTAACCAGGGCTTGCATTGCAGGCGGCGGCAATCTCGGCCTCGGTTGCAAAACGGGACTCCGCTAAACCGGCAATTTTGCTTGCCTTGATTTCATTTAACTCATGATCGCCACGGAGTAAAAGCATAAAGAGTTTGGCGGGGCCCTGTTCTTGATCCACTGCAAAGACCAGTGTCTTGACGGTTTGCTCAAGCGGAATCGATAAAAACGCCGCTACCTGATCACAGCGCGTTTGATCAGGCGTTGCTACCTTTTGCATGGCCGCACTAGGAGCGGCGCGTGTCGGGATCAAAGAGAGTGACTCAGCCGCTTCTAAATTAGCAGCGTAATCGGAGTTGGGGCAATACACAATCGCATCCTCACCGGTATCCGCAATCACATGAAACTCTTGACTACCTGAGCCGCCAATTGCACCGTTATCGGCAGCGACCGCCCTAAACACCAAACCCATGCGCTCGAAAATGCGGGTGTAGGCGTCGAACATTAACTGATACGAGTGCTGTAAGCCTGCCACATCGCGATCGAATGAGTAGGCGTCTTTCATGCTGAACTCACGGCCCCGCATGATGCCAAAACGCGGGCGACGCTCATCCCGGAACTTCGTTTGAATTTGATACCAGTTCACCGGCAACTGCTTGTAACTTTTAATTTCATTGCGCGCCAAATCGGTGACCACCTCTTCTGAGGTGGGCTGAATTAAAAAATCGCGGTCATGGCGATCTTTAATACGCAAAAGCTCGGGACCCATCTTTTCCCAGCGGCCCGTTTCTTGCCACAGTTCAGCCGGCTGAATCATGGGCATCAAGAGCTCAATCGCGCCAGCGCGGTTCATCTCTTCGCGAATGATGTTTTCCACCTTACGAATCACCTTGAGGCCAAGCGGCAGGTAGTTATAAATCCCCGCACTCAGTTTGCGTATTAGGCCGGCGCGCACCATCAGTTGATGTGAAACTACCTCAGCATCAGAAGGGGCTTCTTTCAGGGTCGCGAGAAAAGACTGTGTAGCTTTCATGTATAGATATAATCAAATCATTGATTTTAAAGGATTCGGGGCGCGATCATGCTCGACCGTGAAGGGTATCGACCCAATGTCGGCATTGTCCTCCTTAACGGCTCCAACGAGGTTTTCTGGGGAAAACGCGTGGGGCAGCATTCGTGGCAGTTCCCGCAGGGCGGGATTCAGCATGGTGAAAGCCCAGAAGAGGCCATGTACCGCGAGTTGCACGAAGAGGTTGGCTTGCTACCAGAACATGTCCAAATCATTGGACGGACCAGGGACTGGCTTCGATATGACGTCCCTGAGGAATTCCTGCGCCGTCAAACCGCCAGCCGCATGCAACGGGCCAGCTATCGTGGGCAAAAACAGATTTGGTTCCTATTGCGCCTGATTGGACAAGATAGCGATATTCAACTGCGCGCCACCGATCACCCGGAATTTGATGCGTGGCGCTGGCACCCCTACTGGATCGAATTGGCTAGCGTAGTCGACTTCAAGCGTGAGGTCTATGAACTCGCCTTATCCGAACTCGCCCGCTATCTCACCCGCAATATGAAGTTTGGGCGCCTTGTTTGGGGATCACCCCTGGACCTCATGCAGCAATTCCAACGCCGGGATATGGATACCCCATCCAAATAAACGATTTCACTGACCATTTAGGCAAAAACCATGACACCCCACCGACATCCCCGGCTTACCCAGCACTCTAGGTTGTTTGCCTATACCAGTAGCGCCTTGTTGTCGATCAGCCTTGTTGCTTGCTATGGCGATCCCATGATTAGTGGTGTAGATCCGTTTGCACCCTCCGTATTTAAAGAAGGCAATACGACGATGCCGCTGGTGGGCCCGAATGCCAAAACCTTGCTGCCGTTCTATGTATCGCAAACCACCATATTTAAATTTGCGATTGATACCCAATCCATCCAAATTGGCAATGATGGCGTGACACGCTACATCGTGCAAATTACCAGCCCGAGCGGGAGCAAACAAACGCAATACGAGGGTATTCGCTGTGATTCCTATCAAGCCCGTTTATATGGGACCTATGAAGCCAATGCCACTTGGCGCGAGAACCCACTCGGCGGCTGGTCTGGCATTAAAGACAATATCCCCAATCGCTATCAAGCGGCATTAGCCCAAGGCGCAATTTGCAATTTTGCAAGCCAAGAAAAAGACCTCAACACCGTATTAAAGTCGCTTGACCCGAACGGCTTTATTGGCGGCATTAAGCCAACCAACTCCTTTGGTGAGGTGAACTAAGACTAAGCGCCTATAAAGCAGGCGTTAAGCAGGTTCCAACCGATTCCCCCGCAAGCAAACGCGTGAGCACCCGAGGTTCATGACCCGAAGCAATCACGGTTGTCGCATTGGTTATCGATGCGGTTTTCGCTGCCAAAATTTTGGTCAGCATGCCGCCTTTACTAATAGCGCTTCCGGCTCCCCCGGCCATCACCTCGAGGGCAGGATCGCCAGCGGTGGCATTCGCCACCAATGTAGCGCTATTGTCTTTTCTGGGATCGGCGGTGTAAAGACCGCCCTGATCCGTCAAAATCACCAGCGCATCCGCCCCGACTAAGTTCGCGACTAAAGCGGCCAGGTGGTCGTTATCGCCAAACTTAATCTCATCGGTCACCACCGTATCATTTTCATTGATGATGGGCACCACCCCCAGTGTCAATAAGGTCGTTAGGGTGGCCTTGGCATTGGCGTTGCGCTCGGCGTTGGCTAAATCCGCATTGGTTAATAAGACTTGCGCGCTACGCAGACCAAAGCGGGCAAAGGAACTTTCATACACTTGCACCAAACCCATTTGACCCACCGCAGCAGCAGCTTGTAACTCATGTATTTCGGTAGGGCGCTTAGACCATGCGAGGCGCTGCATCCCTTCTGCAATTGCACCTGAACTCACCATCAGCACTTCACAACCGGACTGTTGCAAACCAGCCACTTGCTCCGCCCAATTGGCAATAGCGGCATGATCTAAGCCCTCGCCATTATTGGTTACAAGGCTTGAGCCTACTTTAACGACAATACGTTTTGCGTTCTGAATTCCCATTTCTAAATCTCGGTATTAATATGCCATCCGGCCTGAATCAATCTTCTGCATCCCGCTCATGACGCGCGCGCTCCTCGTCGTTACCTTGATAGCGCGGATCCACCGCACGCTCTTCAGCCTCGTCGTGCTCACGGCGTACCGAGTCGAGGTAATCTTGCAGCGCGTAACAGAGTTTTTCACAACCCAATCCAGTTAAAGCGGAAATCTCGAAGACAGGACCCTTCCACTTAAAGCGCTTGATAAAGTCTTTTACTTTAGCGGCGCGCTCCTCTTCCGGAATCATATCGATTTTGTTGAGCACTAGCCAACGTGGCTTTTCAGCGAGGGCTTCATCGTATTTTCGTAATTCATTGACGATTGCTTTGGCATCAGCGACGTTATCAACGCCTTCATCGAAGGGCGCAAGATCGACCAAATGCAAGAGTACGCCAGTGCGCTGTAAGTGACGCAAGAAACGGTGTCCTAAACCCGCACCCTCTGCGGCACCTTCAATTAAACCCGGGATATCCGCAATCACAAAGCTACGCTCATGACCAACTCGCACCACACCTAAATTAGGGTGCAAGGTAGTGAAGGGGTAGTCGGCAATCTTCGGTCTGGCATTCGACACGGCGGTAATCAAGGTGGATTTGCCCGCGTTAGGCATACCCAGCAAACCGACGTCTGCCAATACTTTTAATTCCAGCTTTAATTTGCGACGATCACCGGGCTTGCCGTTGGTCTTTTGCCGTGGGGCTCGGTTGGTACTGCTCTTAAAGTGAATATTGCCCCAGCCGCCCACGCCGCCTTCAGCCAGGCAAAGTCGTTCGCCGTGCGTGGTGAGATCGGCGATCAGATCACCGGTTTCAAAATCAGAGATGATGGTGCCTACCGGCATACGCAATTCAATATCAACGCCTGCCCTGCCATAGCAATCCGCACCGCGCCCAGGCTCGCCGTTTTTAGCGGTATGGGTTTTGGCATAGCGATAGTCGATTAGGGTGTTAATGTTGCGATCCGCAATCGCATACACACTGCCACCTCGGCCACCATCACCGCCATCCGGTCCGCCGAACTCAATAAACTTTTCACGGCGCATAGAAGCGCTACCAGCACCACCATCGCCGGCGATGACTTCGATTCGAGCTTCGTCAATAAATTTCATGAATAAAAAAGGCCTCGCTGTGCGAGGCCTGTTCCTAAGAGTTAAATTTCGTTATAAATCGGAAATCAAACGTGTCTCAGTCAGGCTACCTTATGAACGAGGCAGAACTGAAACCTGGGCCTTGTTTAAAGCGCCCTTAACGGCAAACTGCACCTGTCCATCGACGAGCGCAAATAAAGTATGGTCCTTACCAATGCCCACGTTTGCACCAGGATGTACCTTAGTGCCGCGCTGACGAATGATGATGCCGCCAGCATTAATCTGCTCGCCGCCAAATACTTTTACGCCTAATCGTTTCGACTCTGAATCGCGGCCATTTCGTGTCGAGCCGCCGCCTTTTTTCTGTGCCATTGCTTTTCTCCTGCTATTTCAGCGTTTGCCTAATTAGGCCTTGATCGTATTAATCAAAATTTCGGTGAAATTCTGACGATGGCCTTGGTGCTTTTGATAATGCTTGCGCCGGCGCATCTTAAAGATTTTCACTTTGTCGTGACGTCCTTGGGAGATGACAGTGGCCATCACAGCGGCACCATTAACCAATGGATCACCCAATTTGAGTGAAGCGCCCTCGCCTACGGCGAGAACTTGGTCTAAGGTAATTTCGCTGCCGATATCCGCTGGTATCTGTTCTATTTTCAATTTTTCACCAGCAGCAACTTTATACTGTTTGCCACCGGTTTTTATGACCGCGTACATGGTTTGAAACCTCAAATTTATGAAACATTAAAGCTAATCCACACGGACCAGCCGAGCCGATTATTATATCTTGCATGACTACCACTGTCAAAACTCCTGATTTGGGTGCCATTTTGGCCCCGATAGCCCCTGATTTAAAGGCTTTAGACGAGGTCATCAAGCGCCGCTTAGCCTCTGAAGTGGCCTTAATTGACCAAATTTCGGGGTACATCATCCAAGCAGGAGGCAAGCGAGTCCGTCCTGCCCTCTTAATTTTGGTGGCAAAAGCCCTCTCTGGCGGTCGAGAAATCCCCCATGTGCTGGATTTGGCAGCGGTTGTGGAGTTTATTCATACCGCCACCCTGTTGCACGATGATGTCGTCGATGAGTCCACCTTGCGCCGTGGCAGGGAGACCGCGAACGCCGCTTTTGGCAATGCCGCTAGCGTATTGGTTGGTGACTTCCTGTATTCCAGGGCATTTCAGATGATGGTTGCGCCCAACGACATTCGCATCATGCAGATTTTGTCGGACGCTACCAATACGATCGCCGAAGGCGAGGTACTACAACTACTCAACATGAATGACCCAGAGGTGGATGAATCCAGCTACCTGCAGGTCATCCGTTACAAAACCGCCAAACTGTTTGAGGCTTCGAGTGAATTGGGCGCCATCTTGGCTGGTGCCAGTGATAGCGAACGGGAACTGGCCGCCGCCTTCGGCCGCCATATTGGTACAGCCTTTCAATTGATGGATGATTTACTCGACTACACCGCCAGCGCCGCGCAAATGGGCAAAAACGCCGGTGATGATCTGCGGGAAGGCAAACCCACCTTGCCACTAATTTATTTACTGGAGAACGGCAGCAACGAAGAACAGCTGTTGGTGCGCGCGGCCATTACCCAAAATACCGACTTGCCAGAAGATGTATTTGATCAAATCCTCGCCGCGGTTCAGCAGTCGGGCGCCCTTGAATACACCCAATTGGCGGCTAAACGCGAGGCCGACTTATCACTCAGCAACATCAAGGCATTCCCAAAGAATGCCGCTACCGATGCCTTGATTGCGCTTTGTGATTATTCTTTGGCACGGCAAGCGTAAACTTAACTTAAGGCTGCCAATGACCAGTCTAGGTCGGATAAAATGATGCAGTTAGCAGTCCATTGCAGTGAACTGATTTGCATTACGGAATGTAGCGCAGCCTGGTAGCGCACCTCGTTCGGGACGAGGGGGTCGGAGGTTCGAATCCTCTCATTCCGACCACATCACTTCAAACACACTACTTCCCTACGGTTTTTAATCGCAGTGCTTTGGCAGTCTCGCGCGCCCGCTCCGCCTCTTCCTTTAGGCGGGCCACCTCTTCCGCTGATAAACGCTCAATGTTTGAGTAATCCAACTTCCAAGCAGGGTCCTCGCTCCATATCAGCGGAGACTGCATGGTGGTTCGCGGTCCTGGCGCCGATTCCAACACGCGCAGCGCCCACTCAAAATTGATGGCACGCGACTCAGGATCATGGGGTCTTGCGGCGGCATTACCCAATGGAAAATCACTGAACAACAGGCGCGGCACTCCGCAATACTCGACAATGTCTTTTGCGCTCGCCATCACCACCGTTGATATCCCTGCCGCCTCCAAAGCGCGCGCCAATAAACTTTGGCATTGATGGCAAATGGGGCAATTCGGTATCAGCACCGCCACATCAACCCCATCCGCTTGGCACATTGCAATGATTGCCGGCGCATCGACCTCCACGGTATGGCGCTGACTGCGATTGGTCGGCAATCCATAAAAACGCGGCGAGAGCGATCCGATCCGGCCAGATTGCTGCGCTGCACGCGCCGCCTCTTGCGGAAACCAGCACTGGCTATCGCTCATATTGGCATGCTGACGATCGATGCCCACGTGCGCAATGCGCAAATCCGGAGTGCCATTCATAGAGTCCGCATAGGGCTCATAAAACTTGGCGCTGGCATTGTAGGGAGCGCCTGGTCCTTGCGGCCCCTTATCGGCTTGATAGGGTGCTGCGGTCGTAATTAAAGCAAGCCGAGACGCGCTCAGTGGTTTTTTGAGCGGCGTAAATGGCACATCGGTGTAATGTGCCCAAACATACGGGTTGTCGTAACCGAGGCCTAAGTAGTAGCTGCGGGTACGCAACATATACCGCACTGGCTGATCGTGTTCTGGCGCAAAAATAAGCTCAGTAGGCGTTGACGGCGAAGGCATGACGCATCCTTGATAAGATAGAACGGATTAAATAATTTACACACTAAAGGAAAACATTATGACGCAATGGGTACGCTATCAACATCAAGGTCAAATTGGCTTTGGGCAAGTTCAAAACGATCAGATCGCGGTGTACAGCGGTGATCTGTTTTGCAATCCCACCCCGACTGGCACCACACTTCGTTTGGCCGATGTGGTGATCGACATTCCTTGCGTACCACCCAAGATGGTTGCACTGGTAGATAACTTTCACGCGCTCGTCACCAAACTCGAACACGCCGTTCCTGCGGAGCCCTTGTATTTCTTAAAATCAAACACCTCCTTTTTGGCGGCGAATCAAACCATCCGCATGCCTAAGTCATATTCCGGCAAGGTGGTGTATGAAGGTGAGATCGGCATTGTGATTGGTCGGCGCTGCCAAAGTATTAGCGAAGCTGAAGCCACCTCCGCTATTTTTGGCTACACCTGCATCAATGATGTCACCGCGATTGAAATCCTCAACCGCGATCCCGGTTACGCGCAGTGGACTCGCTCCAAGAGCTTTGATACCTTTGGCGTCTTCGGCCCCTACATTACGACTGGCGTTGACCCCAGCCAGCTGCACATCAAAACCATCTTGAATGATCAAGAGCGCCAAAACTACCCGGTTGCCGATATGATTTTTCCGCCCGCAAAACTGGTGAGCATGATTTCACAAGACCTGACGCTCGAAGTGGGCGACATCATTGCCTGCGGCACTTCCATCGGTGTGGGTTCCATGAAACCCGGCAGCAAAGTCAGCATCATCATTGATGGCATTGGTCAGCTCGACAATACCTTCGAGTAAATAAGGCCTGCGCGGTGCGCTACCGTACTGCGCTATCAAATCAAAAGCCTCGGGCATTGCTGCTCCGAGGCTTTTGTCTTTATACGCGCTCTAGTTTAAAAATACGGCTTACTAAAGCAATCTTAGTAACCTGCAGCAAACGGCAAAGCCAAACTGCCGTTCGATGCCTGTACGTTCTCATCGAGCACTTTAGTCAACGCAAATACAGTACTTAAGCATGGCGTTGGCGTCTTGGTAATTTGCCCAAGCTCAATCACTGAACCGAGCAAAGCATCGATTTCTAATGATCGTCCCGCCTCTAAATCCTGCAGCATCGATGTTTTATGCTTTCCGACCTTTTCAGCGCCTCCAATGCGGCGCTCAATATCAACACGGAAGGTGACGCCCAGCTTTTCGCCAATGGTTTGCGCCTCGGCCATCATATTGCGCGCCAAGTCCTTGGTTAATGGATGGCGACAGATGCCTTCAAGGTGGCCGTGGGTTAATGCGCTAATGGGATTGAAGGTCATATTGCCCCACAGCTTGAGCCAAATCTCCGCGCGAATGTCTTCCAAAATAGGGGACTTAAAACCAGCAGCTCCCATCAAATCGGAAACCATCTTGGCGCGCTCCGATACGGTGCCATCGAGCTCGCCAATCGGAAAGCGCGTGCCCTCAACGTGACGAATCACCCCGGGGGCTTGCGTAAACGTAGCGGGATACACCACGCACCCAATAATGTTGTTGGGATTAATGGTACGCATGATGAGTCCACCCGCATCGACGGTTTCGACAGAATGATCCTGATACTCGCCAGGGAGCTTCTGGAAATACCACCACGGAATTCCGTTTTGCATCGGAATCAAAATCGTGTCAGGCCCCATGATGGCAGCCATGTCGTGCACCACAGGCTCAACCTGATGCGCCTTAACCGCCAAAATGATGATGTCAGGCTTACCGGCATCCGTGATTTTTTCAACCGCGGTAACCTTCGCATGCAAAGGCTCTGGCTCTTCATTGGTAATTAAAGCCAGCCCTCTCTCCTGAATCGCTTTTAATGTGGCCCCTCGGGCGACCACTGTTACGTCATTGCCGGCCCTCGCCAACATGACAGCTAGGTAGCCGCCAATGGCTCCACCTCCGCCGATCACACAGATTTTCATAACTACTCCATAAGAACAAGAAATTTTTCATTAAATCCATATTAGGTAATTTCCCCTCTGAGATCACTTGATGCGGATCAATCACAGCGGAATAAATATTTTTTCAAGCCCAACATTACGTTGACCGTAGTGAAGAACGGGGGACTAGACCACCGAGCAACATCCCGAGGACGCTTGCGAGGAGCCCCGCCAATTGCGGCGGCAACACAGCTTCAGGAGCTAATATCTCAGCACTAATCCAAACTGTCAAGCCAAAAACAACGGCTAATAGGCCGCCTAAGGGATTTGCCCTAGACCAGTAAATGCCAAAGGCCAAGGGCACAAACGCAGCGACTAAAGTGACTTTGTAGGCACTTTCGACCATCTTAAAGATAGATAGCTGTGAATTCATTGCAAATAGCGTTACAAACACAGTGAAAAACAACACCGTGATACGCATAATTTTTAATAATTGTTGATCACTTAAGTGCTTATAAAAACCGCGCACGATGTTTTCGGCAAAACTCACAGAGGGCGCCAACAATGTTGCGCTTGCACAGCTTTTAATCGCCGAGAGTAAAGCCCCGAAAAAAACGATCTGCGCCACTAAAGGCGCATGCTCCAGAATCAGTTTAGGCAAAATCATCTGGGAATCCGTGTGAAGGTATTGACCCACTAAGCCAGGATTAATTAATGTTGCCGAATACGCCAAGTACATTGGCACAAAAGCGAAAATAAAATACATCACGCCACCCAAAATGGATGCTTGCACTGCGATATTGACGTTCTTGGATGAGCTGATGCGCTGAAAGACATCCTGCTGTGGAATCGAGCCTAGCATCATCGTAAATAAAGCGGCCATAAAGCCCAATATCGAGGCGAGATTCATGTCCGGCCAAAAGGAGAATTTTCCTGCTGCTGCGGCATGTTCAATCACCACCGTAAAGCCGCCCGTGAGCGCAGTCATCTCGCCGCCGATATAGAGCATGCCAATCACAATAATGATCATCTGAATAAAGTCGGTAATCGCAACCGACCACATGCCACCAAATAAGGTATAGATCAGCACGCTACCTGCGCCAATAATCATGCCGAGGTCTTGTGAAATCGCACCATCCGAGACCACGTTAAAGACCAATCCCAAGGCTTTAATCTGGGCGGCAACCCAGCCTAAGTAGGAAACCACAATACAAAGGGTTACCAGCACTTCAACCGTACGCCCGTACTTTTCTCGAAAAAAATCACCAATCGTGAGCATCCGGCGGTTGTACAAGTGCTTAGCAAAGAATAGACCTACCAAAATCAAGCAGAGCGCTGAACCAAAGGGGTCGGCTACTACTCCCCCCAGGCCTTCTTTGATAAATTCCGCTGGAATGCCTAACACCGCCTCAGAACCAAACCAGGTTGCAAATACCGTAGCGGTAACCACAGGCAATGGCAGGCTATGTCCTGCCGCTGCGAAGTCGGCCGTATTTTTAACGCGCAAGGCCGCCCAAAGGCCGATGCCGACAGAAATTATCCAGTAGACGACGACAAACCAAATCAGCACGGCGAATGGCTCCCCCAAGAATTTGCCAAATTATATGGCTTTGTCACTTATCGCAAAAAGGTTTATGGACCCATCCTAGGGCATCCTACTCTGACATAATTCCTGCATGAGTATGGAGCCTGCGCAATTTCAAGCCGATATGGCCTATCAGCAATCGATTCTGACTGCCGTATCGAGGACATTTGCCCTAACCATTCCACTCCTACCCCAGCGGCTGGAGTCGGTAGTGGGTAACACCTATTTGCTCTGCCGCATGATTGACACGGTCGAAGACGCGCCCAAACTGAGTATCCAAGACAAGCACACACTCTCAAGGCTCTTCTTGAAGGCGGTTCAAGGAGAAATCCCGGTTATGGATTTTGTTAAGCCCTGTTTGCTCGCCTTGGAGAACCATCCCAACCGCGATGAATACGAGCTCATTGCCAACACCCCCACGGTCTTGCGTATTTTTCATCGCTTTAGTAAAGACGAACAAGCCGCCATTAGTCGTTGCGTCGACATCATGTCGCAAGGCATGCTGCGCTTTCATGAAAAGCAAACGCTTTTGGGGTTGCGGGATTTGGCCGAATTTGAGGAGTACTGTTATGTTGTCGCGGGCGTGGTTGGCGAAATGCTGACGAGCGTCTTTGCGGCGCACTCTGCTGAGTTTGCGCGGGCGATTCAGGGTCGCGAGTCCCTGGCCGTATCTTTTGGCCAAGCCTTACAAATGACGAATATTTTGAAAGACTCGCCTGAAGATAGCGCTCGCGGAGTTTCGTGGAAGCCGCAAGGCTTTAGTCAACGGGCTTTGTTGGGCATCGCCGATCAAAAAATCACCGATTCGATGCAATACATTACCTTGATCCCCAAAAACGAGCTTGGCATTCGGCGCTTTTGTTTCTTGGCCTTAGGTCTGGCCGTGCTGACGCTGGGGAAAATTGCGAATCGCGATCGCTTTGGCAGCGGCAATGAGGTGAAGTTATCCCGCAAAACCGTATGGCTTTTCTATTACTTCACGCAACTTGCGGCCCACTCGGATTTTCTGATGCGGCAGTTTTGCGCTCTCGCAGGTCGCCCGATTCGGCGCGCGCTTCGTGCTCTAACAGCCAAGACTTGATATCACGAAATAAACCGGGAGTGTTTTGCTTCATAAAACCACCCATACTGGTTTTAGCAACCACCCGGTGGCAAGGGATCACCAGCGGAAAATAGTTTGCGCCACAAGCGCTGCCAACAGCACGTGGGCCGCTGCGAATGCGTTTTGCAATATCGCCATAGCTGACCCGCTGACCAGGGCGCAACTGTGCAATCGCATCCCAAACCCGCCGCTGATACGCTGTCCCTTGGGGTTTAAGCGGCAAGTCAAATGCCGCGCCCGGATCTGAAAAGTACGCCTTACACTGCCGCTCCACCTCCAGCGCCAAAGCGTTACCAGGCGAAATTAGCGACCTTGATTGCGGTAAATACGCTATTTGCGAAACCATCAAACTGCCATCCACGAGCTCGGTCGCTACTTCCAAACGTCCAAATGGTGCTGAGATAACGCAGATATCGGGTTCTAGAGTAGTTTTTGTCGTTTTCATAGCAATTGATGCCGATATTTGATGATCATAGATTACAGGCAATTCAGAGATAGCTGATGGGCAGTAAAAAGCCACTTTGCTATATTGAGGGCATCGTTAGCACTATAGGCAAACCCGATGGATACCTTTTTTGATGCATGGCCGCTTTGGACTCAAGCCGCCCTTGTCATCTTTTTGCTCGCCCTGTCAGGGCTTTTCTCCATGGCGGAAACCAGCATGCTGGCATCCAACCGCCACCGCCTTCGCGCTATGGCCAAAAACGGGCATGCTGGCGCCGCGCTAGCTGAGCGCCTCCTTAGTCGTATTGAGTCGCTGCTGTCGGTGCTACTCATTTCTAATAACCTCATCAACACCATTCTGCCGATTTTGGTGACCAGCCTTGCGCTGCACCTATTCGGTCAAAGCGGTTTAGTACTCTCCTTGGCGACCTTAGGGGTTGCCTTACTCATCATTATTTTCAGCGAAATCACCCCCAAGGTCATTGGCGCCGCCTTCCCGGAAAAAATTGCAAGTCATGTGGGTTGGTTTATTTTGCCCCTGACCTATATTCTGAAGCCCGCCTTGTGGCTGATTAATAAATTGGTGACAGGCTTACTGTGGCTGTTTCGCCTTAATAATCTTCAACGCAACACCACGATGTCCAGGGAGGAACTGCGCAGCATGGTGCTCGAGTCCAATCAATTTGCCTCGAACCACCACCGCTCCATTTTGCTCAATCTATTCAACCTGGAAAATATTTTGGTAGACGACGTGATGACGCCGCGCTCCAAAATTGAAGTCTTGGATTTATCCCGGCCCATCGATGAAGTAATGCAGCAACTGGAAACCTGTTATCACAATAAATTGCCGGTTTGCAATGGCGATGCCGAGCGCATCATTGGCATTCTGTCGGTTAAAAAAGCCTTGTCCTTACTTGGCAATACCGAACTAGTCCACGAGGACTTTATCGCTTTACTCAGTGAGCCGTACTTTATTCCAAGTGGCACCCCCGTCTTGCAGCAGATGCAATTCTTTCAAGATAATCAACAGCGCTTAAGTTTGGTGGTCGATGAATATGGTGAGGTGCTAGGGCTTGTCACCTTTGAAGATATTGTGGAAGAGTTAATTGGCGAGTTCACCACCTCCTTCTCTAATTTATCGAATGAACCGTGTTGGTTAGAAGACAATACCTATCTTGCTTCCGGTACTGCCCACCTCAGGGACCTCAACCGCCTTCTGGGATTGAACTTGCCCCTCAGCGGCCCACGCACGCTCAATGGCCTCATCTTAGAGCAGTTAGAAGAAATCCCAGATCACGATGTGAGTATTAAAGTCGGGGGAGTCATTATGGAGATCATTCAATTCGACGATCATGGAGTAAAGACCGTGCGACTCTATAAACCCCAGCTTACATCCTAAGCGCTTGTCGACACCACACGATGACTTCACTATTATCCGCGCATGGCAAGAAATCGTAGCGCAAGCCATTCATGCGCGCGCCACGGATATTCATGTTGAAGCGCACGAAGATACAACGGCGATTCGGATTCGCGTAGATGGCGCATTACAGCTCATGGGTAGGCGCAATGACATTGCCCATGAACGCATTATTGCGCGCATTAAAGTCCTTGCCAGATTGGATATTGCTGAGCAACGACTTCCTCAGGATGGACGACTGTTACTTGGCTTAAATTACAGTAAACCGGATATGGATTGCAGGGTATCCATTCTGCCTACCCTGCATGGTGAAAAAGCGGTGCTCCGCCTACTTCCATCCGGCGCCCATGAACTGGATATGGGAAAACTCGGGTTGCACCCAGAGCAACAAGCCCTTCTCGCCGATGCGATAAAGCAGCCCGATGGCTTGATCCTCGTCACAGGTCCTACCGGTAGCGGCAAAACGCGCACGCTCTACAGTTGCTTAAACCAACTCAACCGCAATCATCGCAATATTTGCTCCATTGAGGATCCCATTGAGATTCGCCTGCCGGGCGTCAATCAAGTTGCTTACCATCCAAAAGCGGGGTTGGATTTCAGTTGCATTGTTCGAGCCATGCTGCGTCAAGATCCGGATGTCATCTTAATTGGAGAAATTCGAGATGCGGCCACAGCGAAATTAGCCATTCAGGCTGCGCAAACGGGTCATCTGGTTCTCAGCACCCTGCACACCCGCGGCGCCATCGCCAGCGCCCATCGTTTACGTGGCCTAGGCATTGCAAATGATGAATTGCGCGATTGCCTGCGCTGCATCACGTCGCAACGCTTGGTCAGGACGCTCTGCTCCCTGTGTCACGGTCGTCGTACAGATTTGCCTTGTACGCAATGCCACGGATCGGGACTATTGGGTCGAATCGGTGTTCATGAGGTTTTACCGTTTTCACCCGCTATGGGATGCGCCTTTGAGCGCCACACGAGCATTGCAGAGCTGACGCAATACGCAAAATCCATTGGGTTTGAAGACCTGCATACCGCGGGGATGCGTCATGTTGCCCAAGAGCGCATCACTGAAACTGAATTACACGCCCAGATCGGCTCATGGCATTAAGCAAATCCGAGCAAGTCCATTTTGTTGAGCGCATTCTGGTTTTACTTGATGCGGGGCTTCCCCTACTCCAAAGCATTGGTCTGGCGAAGCAATCCACGCCGCCGGCTTGGAACGGCATACTTAGCAACATCGAAACCGGTTTATGCGATGGTAAACCGTTCTCCGTTTGCTTATCGCGGCACAGTGGCGTGCTGGACTCCACCTTTCTTGGCTTAATTCAGGTGAGCGAACAATCTGGTGATATCGCCCTTGCCTTACGAACCATTCATGAGCAACTGAGCGCTCAAATCGAACTCAGCCGCAAGATCCAGCAGGCCTTGATTTACCCACTCGTTACACTCGGCTCCGCCATGCTTCTTCTGCTCGCCATGATCATTTGGGTTATTCCGGTATTCAGTGAGGTATTTGCCCATTTCAATGCCAGCTTGCCGTGGTCGACTCAACTGCTGCTGGATATATCCATGCTGATTCAGGCCAATCTGATGGACCTCACGCTGGTCTTTGTTGCCATGGCAAGCGGTTTCTGTGCCGCCTGGTATCACGTAAGGCCGCTTCAGCAATACTGCGACCGGCTGCTCTTTCGCCTGCCTGTATTGGGTGATTTATTTAGGCTTTCAGCCCTTGCGTATTGGTGTCGCAGTCTCGGTCATCTAATGCAAGCCGGCCTGCCCGCATTAGATGCCATGCGCACAACCGGCCAATCAGCCAATCAGTGGCTCAGCCATGATGTTAGTGCGCATGCATTTAAATATTTAGCTCAAGGGTACTCTTTTGGCGAAGCGCTCCGGCGAGCTGATCCGCATCACCACTTCTTTGATCGCGAGACCTGGCAACTGCTTTGCATTGGCTCAGAAAGTAGCTCGCTTGCCGTCATGTTGCGCAACCGTGCGGACGTCCTCAGCAGACGCCTGAGTGATCGACTCAATCTATTGAGTCATAGCCTTGAGCCCTTATTAATTACGATAGTTGGCGTCTTGATTGGGGGATTGGTCATAATCCTGTATCTACCCATCTTTAATTTAGGAAATATCGTTTGAGCGACCTGACTGTTTTGGCAGATGTAGCGCGTTATGGCCTTGTGCTCGTATTACTCTACTTAGCCTATGTTGATTTTCAGACCTTTCGACTTCCAGATGCGATTACGTACCGCCTGATTGCAGGCGGGCTTTTATTTAATATGGTCTTGGATATCCGCTTTTGCAGCCCTCAAGACGCCTTTTTTGGCGCGGTGTTCGGCTTCGGTTTTTTATGGCTCCTCAATAAGGCCTACCGACTACTAAAAGGGCGTGATGGGATGGGGATGGGCGATGCGAAGTTATTGGCAGGATTAGGGGCCTGGCTAGGTTGGCAAGCGCTGCCAGCAATTGTTTTAATGGCCTCTTTATCGGGGCTGCTTGGTGGCTTGGTTTGGCTCTACTGGAAAAAACAAGACCGTAGCCAAGCGTTCCCGTTTGGTCCTTTTCTGGCATTTGCTGGCATCATTTACATATTATGGCCACAGCCACTTCGCCTTCCTCTCTAGAAGCGCTCCGCGGCGTCATTCCGCTGATTGGACTAACCGGTGGTATTGGTTCTGGTAAATCGGCCGTTGCCAAGCGCTTAGCGCAACTTGGGGCCGCTGTGATCGATACCGATCTCATTGCCCATCGGATTACCGCCAATCAGGGTCTGGCTATTCCGGCAATTGCGGCGCATTTTGGTCAGGACTTTATTGCCGCAGATGGCTCCCTGGATCGCGCCAAAATGCGCGCGCTGGTGTTTTCTGATCCAGTAGCGCGTAAGCAGCTCGAAGAAATCACGCACCCCCTGATTCGGGCGGAAACCCTAGGTGACGCCTTGGCAGCCTATCAGAAAGGGGCCATTTACCTTGTTTTTGTGGTGCCCCTGCTCCTGGAGTCGGGCAACTGGCGCTCTGTGTTGGATCACCTGATCGTTGTAGACTGCCTCCCAGAGGAGCAAATTGAACGGGTTATGCGCCGCAGTAAGCTCAGCCGAACCGAGGTGGAACAGATTATGGCCAGTCAAGCGAGCCGAAGCGAGCGATTAAACGCGGCAGATACGGTTATTGAGAATCATGCCGGACTAGAGGAATTAGAACTGCAAGTCGATACCTTGCACCAAAAGCTACTAAAAATTAGGGGAAGATTTAGTAATTCCGCATAGAATAGAAACCTGTGATTGTCTACGAATACCCCTTCAATGAACTGGTTAGGAGCATGCTCCGACTAGAGTATTTGTTCGGACGTTTTTATCACTTTACCAAGTCCGATGACCCAGAGCTCCACCACTGCGCGCTTGCCACCCTATTTGAATTGGGCGATATCGGCGCAAGAGGGGACATTAAGTCGCTTCTGCTCAAAGAATTCGAACGTCAAAAGTATGCCTTGCATGGCCTAAAAACATCGCAAAAAGTAGATCAAGACATTCTCAATCAAGCCCTTGCTGAGATTGACGATGCATCGCTGCACATTAATCAATCTCTTGGTAAACCCAACTCGGCCATTACTGAAAGCGAGTGGCTGAACTCGATTCGTACACGCCTCACCATTCCGGGCGGTACTAGCCCGATTGATTTACCGAGCTACCATGCCTGGAAATGCAGTCCAGTTGCAGATCGACGCGACTTGCTAATGCAATTTATCGCCCCACTCGCACCATGGAATGAGGCCTGCCAATTATTTTTAAAATTACTACGTCAATCTGGCGAGTCACGTGATGTCCTCGCGCACCAAGGCGCGTTTCAACAAGCGCCTTCAGGCAAGGTGTACCAATTGATGCGCATTGCAGTTGAAGACGATACGATTTATTCAGAGATTAGCGCCAATAAATACTTACTCTCTGTTCGGTTTTTAAGAACCGATCGCGATAAGAAGCCGCAACTGGTGAATAGCGATATACCGTTTAAGCTGACCCTCTGTCAGTTTTAAGTCTGGGCTTGAGTGCCCAAAAGAAATTGCTTGAGGCGTTCGATCATCGGCAGCGCAGCAGGCAGAAGCGGGCCTACTGTTAATTGATCGCCATCTAGATCCTGCCAAGACAGGGCTTGGTTTTCACAACCGGCGGGCTCTCCGATCCACTCCCGAATAATGCTCACATGAATGCGCACATACGCATGCGGGTAATCGTGCTCGATTAACATCAAGTCTTCACTCGCATGAATTTCTATACCCAGCTCTTCGTGCAGTTCGCGCTTGAGGGCTTGAAAAATGGTTTCACCGGCTTCAATTTTGCCACCCGGAAATTCCCAATAGCCTTCATAAGGCTTGCCGACAGGGCGCTGCCCCATCAGGTAGCGCCGCTTGCCATCCAGCAAAATACCGGCTGCCACCTCGGTAACAGGACGCTGCGCTTGATTCATGAATGACTAGGCGTGGGAACCCGTCCAGTGCTTTGCGAATTGCCAAGCCACTCGGCCTGAACGCGAACCGCGCTCGAGCGCCCAAACTAAGGCTTCCGCCCGGGCGCTCTCAATTTGGGCATCGCTCAAACCAAAATGCCGCAACCAATGGGCCACGATCGCGAGGTATTCATCTTGCTTGGGCGGGTAAAACGAGAGCCATAAACCAAAGCGCTCCGATAAAGAAATCTTTTCCTCTACCGCCTCACCCGGATGAATTTCACCATCATCATCGTGATGATAAGTTTGATTGTCTTTCATGTACTCGGGCAATAAATGCCGGCGATTCGATGTAGCGTAAATCAAAATATTATCGACCTGCGCGGATACCGATCCATCCAACGCAGACTTCATGGCCTTGTAGCCAGACTCTCCCTCTTCAAAAGAAAGGTCATCGCAAAACACCACAAAGCGTTCGGGGCGTTCGGCCAATAAATCCGTGATGTCGGCTAAGTCAGCTAAGTGTTCTTTTTCTACTTCCACCAAACGCAAACCATCTTTAGCAAACTCATGCAGACTGGCTTTAATCAAGGATGATTTTCCCGTGCCGCGCGCGCCCGTCAATAAAATATTATTGGCAGGTTTCTTTTGTACAAAGTTTCGGGTGTTGTCACGAATCGCATCGCGCTGCCGATCGATGTGCTGCAAGTCTTCGTAACTAATATCCGCAACGTGTTTCACGGGCTGCAGAAAACCAATGCTGCCAAAAATACTGTCGCGACGACGCCACCGAAACGCCGTAGAGGACTGCCACTGGGCCTCATCTAAGGGTTTGGGTAGAAACGTTTCTAGGTGACTGAGCAGTCGGTCTAATTTTTCATTCATCGCTATTAAGAACGGTAATCGGCATTAATCGAAACATACTCATGGGATAAGTCACAGGTCCACATGGTTTGCTCTGCGGTACCTCGCCCCAAATCAATCTTGACGGCGATTTCTTGCGCCTGCATCACGCGTTGCCCATCAGCCTCTTGGTAAGTTGGATTGCGGCCACCATCTTTAGCTACCCAGACATCGCCTAACCACATTTGCACTCCACTGACATCCAAGTCAGCGATGCCGGCATAACCGACCGCCGCCAAAATCCGGCCTAAATTGGGATCGCTCGCAAAAAAAGCGGTTTTCACTAAGGGTGAATGCGCAACTGCTTCGGCCACTAAACGGCACTCCGCATTGCTCTTACCGCCAACTACCTCAATGGAAATAAATTTAGTCGCGCCCTCACCATCGCGCACGATCATTTGCGCCAGCTCTCGGGCAAAGGCCACCAAACTATCCCGTAGCAGCGCATAGCTACCATCGCTCGCGCTGTTGATCTTGATGGCGGATGTGCCAGTAGCCATCACAATAAAGGAATCGTTTGTACTGGTATCGCCATCAATGGTGATGGCATTAAAAGAAAGGTCGGCCACTTCTTTAGTCAAGGCTTGTAAAACAGCAGGGGCAAAGCCAGCATCGGTAGCAATAAAACCCAGCATGGTCGCCATATTCGGATGAATCATGCCAGCGCCTTTGCAGATACCAGTCAGTGTAATCACGCCATCTGGCGTGTGCACTTGCTTGGACAACGCCTTGGGCTGCACATCCGTAGTCATGATCGCTTGGGCTGCATCAAACCATGCGTTATCCGTTAAATTGGCAATCGCCTTCGGAATGGCCGCTGTAATTTTGGCGATCGGCAAGGGCTCTAAAATCACCCCCGTAGAAAATGGCAGGACTTGTTCTGGTTTGAGATTTAACGCATTAGCCAGTGATGCACAGGTCTCGAGCGCATCCCGCATGCCTTGCTCACCCGTACCCGCATTCGCGTTACCGGTATTGACAATCAAGGCGCGTATCTCACTCCCATTATTTGCTACCCAGTCTAAATGGGCCTTGCATACTTGGACAGGGGCTGCGCAAAATCGATTGAGCGTAAAGACCCCAGCCACCTGCGTGCCTGAACTCAAGCGAATAACTAAGAGGTCCTTGCGATTTGCCTTCTTAATTCCGGCTTCGGCAATGCCCAGCTCGACGCCGGAGACGGGACTAAGCTCCTCGCGCTTGGGTAATGGCAAGTTGACTGGCATGTTTAACTCAAAGCGCCGCAGCAGGCTTTGTATTTTTTTCCGCTACCGCAGGGACAAGGGTCATTGCGACCTACTTTAGGCCCGGTTCGAATGGGGGCTACCGCGACGGCAAGCTCTTTTTCACTAGCGGTGGATTCGGAAGTCGCTGTTGCATGCTGATACTGAACGTCTTTAATCTGACCCATGTCTTCATTGATGGAATCGGAAGCGGCATCGAGCTCATCGGCCGTCCGAATTTTGACTGCCATGATGCTTTTAACAACATCGTTTTTAATCATATCCAAGAGTTCTGCGTACAACTCAAACGCTTCGCGGCGATATTCTTGTTTCGGGTCTTTTTGGGCGTAGCCCCGCAAATGAATGCCTTGACGTAAATGATCCAGCGCCGCTAGATGCTCGCGCCAATGGCTATCCAGACTGTAAAGCATGACAGAACGCTCAAAACCAGCAAAGGATTCACGACCGGATAACTCCACTTTCTCGTCGTAAGACTTTTTAGCGGCGGCAAGCACATGCTCTAGTACATCTTCTGCCTCAATCGAATCCGCCGCCTGAACTAATCCTGTCAAGTCAACGCTCAATCCCCATTCATTGGCCAAACTATTTTCCAGACCAGGCAAATCCCACTGCTCTTCCATGGATTCAGCCGGTACGTATAGCTGACAAAATCCACGCAACACATCATCACGCAAATTGGCGATCAAGTCGCCGATGTCTTTGCTTTCCAGGACCTCGTTGCGCAATCGATAAGTCTCTTTACGCTGATCATTAGCGACGTCGTCGTACTGCAGTAATTGCTTACGAATATCAAAGTTACGTCCCTCGACCTTACGCTGCGCAGACTCAATCGAGCGCGTGACCATACCCGCTTCAATCGGCTCGCCTTCCGGCATCTTGAGGCGATCCATGACCGCGCGCAAGCGATCGCCAGCAAAAATACGCAGCAGCGGATCATCGAGCGAAAGGTAGAAGCGTGAAGATCCTGGATCACCTTGGCGACCGGAACGACCGCGCAACTGGTTATCGATGCGGCGACTTTCATGGCGCTCTGTACCAATAATATGCAACCCGCCTGCAGCCAACACTTGGTCGTGCAGTCCCTGCCACTCATCATGCAAGATCTTGATGCGAGCTTCTTTATCGCTCGCCGAGAGGCTTTCGTCCGCCTCGATTAAAGCTGCCTGTTTTTCGACATTACCGCCCAGCACAATATCCGTTCCACGGCCCGCCATATTGGTGGCAATCGTAATCATCTTGGGGCGACCTGCCTGGGCAATAATTTCGGCCTCTCTAGCATGCTGCTTGGCGTTTAAGACTTGATGCGGTAGCTTCTTTTGATCCAGCAGATTGGCAATCAGCTCGGAGTTCTCAATTGAGGTAGTGCCCACCAATACAGGCTGGCCTCGTTCGTAGCAAGCCTCGATGTCTTTTACAACCGCCTCATACCGTTCACGAGATGTCTTGTAAATTTGATCTTGGCGATCAATCCGCTGACTCATGCGATTGGGTGGAATGACTACGGTTTCCAGGTTGTAAATTTCCTTGAATTCGTAGGCTTCCGTATCGGCCGTGCCAGTCATACCAGCCAACTTGCCATACATGCGGAAATAATTTTGGAAGGTAATCGTAGCTAAGGTGCGATTTTCACTTTGAATTGGCACGCCTTCTTTAGCTTCGACAGCTTGATGCAAACCATCAGACCACCGGCGTCCCGTCATGAGACGGCCCGTGAACTCATCGACAATGATGACTTCTTGGTTTTGTACTACGTATTGTTGATCACGGTGCTGCAAACAATGCGCGCGCAGCGCGGCATACACATGGTGCATCAAGGTAATATTTTGCGGCGCGTACAGTGAATCGCCTGGATTTAAGACGCCAATCTGCGCCAAAATCGCTTCGGCTTTTTCATGACCAGTTTCAGTTAAATACACTTGCTGGGTTTTTTCATCAACCCAATAGTCACCGGGTTTTTCAACCCCGCTTCCATCCGATTTCTCTTCGCCAATTTGACGCTCTAGGTGCGAAGGCAGTGCGTTCATCTTGATATACAGATCGGTATGATCTTCGGCCTGCCCTGAAATAATCAGTGGCGTTCTCGCCTCATCAATCAGAATCGAGTCGACCTCATCGACAATCGCGTAGGCTAAGCCACGCTGTACCCGCTGCGCGACATCCTGCACCATGTTGTCACGCAAATAGTCAAAACCGAATTCATTATTTGTACCGTAGGTAATGTCGGCCGCATATGCTGCCTGCTTAGCCTCATGATCCATTTGGGATAAATTAATTCCCACCTGAAGGCCTAAAAAGTTATAAAGCTTGGCCATCCACTCGGCATCGCGCTGCGCCAAGTAATCATTGACTGTAACTACGTGGACGCCCCTGCCTGCAATCGCATTCAAATAAACGGCAAGTGTTGCCGTTAGGGTTTTTCCCTCGCCTGTACCCATCTCGGCGATTTTTCCCTGGTGAAGCGCTAAGGCGCCCATAATCTGAGCATCAAAATGGCGCATTTTCATCACGCGGCGGCTAGCCTCGCGGACAACGGCGAAGGCCTCCGCAGTGAGGTCGTCCAAAGACTCTCCCGCCGCTAACCGTGTCTTGAATTCCGCTGTTTTTGCCTGGAGTGCGGCATCATCGAGCAATTGCAAGGTAGACTCAAAGGCGTTAACCTTCGCAACCACTTTGCGATATTGCTTTAAGAGCCGATCATTTCGACTACCAAATAGAGTTTTTAGAATGCCGATTGCCATGGGATTTTGACCAAAATTAAGCCCTTGAGTTTATCACCCGAATGCCCTTTTCCCTATGAATTCAAAGCCAAAGCGCCCTCATTCCACTAAGCCAAATGCAGCTCGCGACTGGATTGATTGCTTGCGCACCCCTGGCCCCATGGATGGGATTTTGGCTCGCACAGAAGACTTGGCCAAACTGAAGGTGTCGCTACATAAAAGCCTCAAAAACCTGGAATTAGCCCATATTGGCACAAAAATAGAGCCCGTTTGGTCGTCCCAATGCGCCGGCGAACTCTTGCTAATGGTGCCTAACGCCAGTATTTCTGCCCGACTTCAGCAATCTTTACCTAGCATAATCAATGAGTTATCAAATAATGGGGTTGTTTGCAGTGCCATTAAGGTCAAGCTAAAACCCGCCCTTCCCAATGCGGAATGGGCAATCAAACCCCAAGCACAGCCTAAAGAAAAGCCAAAAGGGCTCAACACCGCAGCTAGGGCGGCTTGGAATGACTTACTCGAGAAACTCGATCCCCATTCGGACCTCAGAAAAGCGGTGGAGCGCCTGCTACAGGCTAAAGTGAAATAGCCCTAAAAGAATAGAGGCTGGCTTTCGCTGGTATAGGCCGCAGGGGCGTTGGCTAACGTAAACGCCTCAATAGAATAGGCACTAGGGTCATCCAAGAGCTTGCGCAATAAAGCATTGTTTAAGCCGTGGCCTGATTTTTCAGCGACATAAGCCCCAACGATCGGATGACCCGCTAAGTACAGATCGCCAATCGCATCCAAAATCTTATGGCGCACAAACTCATCTTCGTAGCGCAATTCTTCATTATTTAAGATGCGATGCTCATCCAAAACAATCGCATTATCCAGGCTGCCACCGCGGGCAAGCCCAATCTCGCGCAAGGCTTCTACCTCATGCGCAAAGCCAAATGTACGCGCCCTTCCAATTTCACTACGATAGGCATGTTCGGCAAAATCCACCACAAAATGCTGACCCGTTTTATCGACTGCAGGGTGTTTAAAGTCAATTCTAAAGTCGAGCTTAAAACCAAAAAATGGCTCGAGCCGCGCAAGCTTATCGCCATCACGCACTTCCACCGGCTTTTTGATCACCATAAATTGACGCGGCGCATCTTGCTCCACAATTCCAGCGGATTCAATCAAAAATAAGAACGATGCCGCGCTACCATCCATGATCGGAATTTCTTCGCAATCCACCTCAATCAAGAGATTGTCCAACCCTAAACCAGCACAGGCAGAGAGCAAGTGCTCCACCGTGGAAACGCGCACCCCCTCTTTTTGTAGCACAGAGGCAAGGCGGGTGTCGCTTACGGATAAGGCGTCTGCCGGAATCAAGACTGGCTCCGGCAGATCAACTCGAACAAATTGGACGCCCGAATTCACTGGAGCAGGCTTAATCGACAGCGTTGCCTTTCGCCCAGAATGTAAGCCAATGCCAACGGTTTTAACTGGATTGGCTATGGTTCGTTGCTTCAGCATCATGACTTATATTGAATTCGGGAATCCTACTGACAACAATAAATTACAGCTGCTTCAAAACCGAAGCGGCATCGCTCACCTCGAACTTTCCAGGAGCCTCTAAAGACAGTGATTTCACAACACCATCCTCAACAACCATGGCATAGCGCTGCGAACGAATGCCCAAGCCGCGCTTCGTCAAATCAAATTCCATACCCAGTTTGCTCGTGAACTCCGCGCTACCATCACCCAGCATGCGCACTTTTTTACCCACATTTAATTCACGACCCCATGCGCCCATTACAAATGGATCGTTTACAGCAACACACCAAATCTCATCCACACCCTTAGCCTTGATCGCGTCGTATTGCGCAACATATCCAGGCACGTGCTGTGCAGAACAGGTTGGTGTAAATGCGCCTGGCAAAGCAAAGATGACGATCTTTTTACCGGCAACTAATTTATCCACCTCAAACGCATTAGGTCCAACTGAGCAACCCTCTGTCTCTTCATTTAAAAACTCGTACAGTGTAGCGTTAGGTAATTTTTGTACGACTGCAATCATGAAATCTCCAATTCAATAGTGATAAATGGGCGTGCCAACGCGAGCGCAGGATTCGTCGTCCGGAGGGGCGCTGCGCTGGCATCCACACATACTGCTATTGTATTGAGCAATTCATTAATCGGCTTGTTTACGTAAAAAAGCGGGGATTTCGTAGTAATCCGCCCCCTTATCCAGCATGGTTTTTGCCTGTGGCGAGCTGTCTGCACCCAAACTGGGGGGGCTGGCGGGCTCGGCACGGGAACGGAAGACCCGTGGCAAATCATATTGGCTGTAATCAACGCCTGCTGGCTGGGCAGCGCCCGAACCAAACGCATTGGTTCCAGATGAAGCCATGCCGGCACTCGAAGCCACAGCGGAAATCGCCGAGTCCATACCAGCCTTGCTGATTGCGGCGGAAGGGCTGCTTGGAGCAAAACTGTTCAAATCCGCCATAGTAGGCATCGCATCATGTGTACCCGTAGCTTTTCTCCAGACTACCTCAGGCTGGCTTTTTTGCTGTGACTGGGGATGATTTAAACCCGTTGCCACGACGGTGACACGCAATGCATCGCCCAAGCTGTCGTCATATACCGTGCCAAAAATGACGGTAGCATCA
The DNA here is from genome assembly GCA_030696845.1 of Polynucleobacter sp. Taxonomy (GTDB): domain Bacteria; phylum Pseudomonadota; class Gammaproteobacteria; order Burkholderiales; family Burkholderiaceae; genus Polynucleobacter. The sequence continues at coordinate 6,812 of JAUYRJ010000058.1, read as the reverse complement.
TCGGCCGCATACCCGCGAATTGCCGCCATCACTTCACGTGTTTCAGAGAGTTTTAGGGAACGGCTGGCAGTGATGTTGACCAGTACGCCGCGTGCGCCAGACAAATCGACACCCTCTAATAGCGGAGATGCGACTGCCGCTTCTGCTGCGAGGCGCGCGCGATCCATGCCAGAAACGGTGGCAGTTCCCATCATGGCCTTGCCCTGCTCGCCCATGACGGTTTTAACGTCCTCAAAGTCGACGTTAATTAAACCCTGAACGTTAATGATTTCCGCGATACCCGAAACAGCGTTGTGCAGCACATCATCAGCGCAGGCAAACGCTTTATCAAACTCGGCATCTTCGCCCATCACTTCAAATAATTTCTCATTGAGCACCACAATCAGTGAATCAACGTAGTTCTCCAGCTCATGCGCGCCATCCTCGGCCACCTTCAAACGCTTTACGCCCTCAAAGTCGAATGGCTTACTAATGACGCCGACGGTCAATATGCCCATCTCTTTGGCGACCTGCGCCACAATTGGCGCCGCTCCGGTGCCTGTGCCGCCACCCATACCGGCGGTGATAAATACCATGTGCGCACCCTGTAGTGAATCCGCAATCCGAGCGCGCGCTTCTTCGGCCGACGCTGCACCGATTTCCGGCTTCGCGCCCGCCCCCAAACCACTTGATCCCAATTGCAAGTTAATCGATGCTGCCGAGCGCTGCAAAGCACCAGCATCGGTATTCATGCAAATGAACTCCACCCCGTCCACACCGCGACGAATCATATGCTGGACGGCATTGCCACCAGCGCCCCCGACTCCAACCACTTTAATAATGGTCTTACCGGCTGTTTCTTGATCTAGCATTTCAAATTCCATAAACCCTCCTGAGTGACTTAGTTACATTGACGACGACGAAAAAATTAAAAATTACCCGCGAACCATTCCTTCATTCGCGATAGAACTCCTTGGAACGCACCCGACTGGGACACACGACGACCACGCAATAACTGAGCCTGGCCCTCCATTAGCAAACCGATACTGGTTGAAAACCGCGGGCTGCGCAGCACCTCATGCAGGTGGCCCCGATACTCGGGCGCGCCAATCCGCGCAGGTCTTAAAAATACTTGCTCCGCTAACTCGACCATGCCTGGCATAAGCGCGGTACCGCCGGTTAAAACTACTCCAGAAGAGACCATGCCTTCGTATCCTGAATCGCGCACCACGCCCAGCACCAAACTAAATAACTCTTCTACACGGGGCTCGATGACTGCGGCGAGGGCTTGTTTTGACATGGGTCTTGGCTCGCGATCGCCCACACCCGGCACATCAATCATGGCGGTCGGATCGGCCATGTCTTGGCGTGCGATTCCATAATGAATCTTGAGGTCTTCGGCCTCAACAGTCGGGGTTCTTAATGCCATTGCAATGTCATTGGTGATCTGATCGCCAGCAATGGGAATGACGGCCGTATGCCGGATGGAGCCCTGACTATAAATTGCAATGTCGGTTGTGCCGCCACCAATATCAACCAGCACCACACCCAGCTCTTTCTCATCCTCCGTCAAAACAGCAAGACTCGATGCCAGTGGCTGCAAAATTAAATCATTCACTTCCAAGCCGCAACGCCGCACGCATTTCACAATATTTTGCGCAGCGCTTACCGCGCCAGTAACAATGTGCACCTTCACTTCTAAGCGCAGGCCACTCATACCAATTGGCTCGCGCACATCTTCTTGCCCATCAATAATGAATTCTTGAATCAAGATGTGCAAAATTTGTTGATCGGTTGGAATATTGATCGCTTTGGCTGTTTCGAGAACGCGCTCCACATCTCCGGAACCGACTTCTTTATCGCGAATTGCGACCATGCCGCTCGAATTAAAACTGACAATGTGGTTTCCTGCAATTCCTGTAAAGACTTGAACAATGCGCCGATCCGCCATCACCTCGGCCTCTTCCAGCGCCTTCTGAATCGACTGAACGGTGGCTTCGATATTCACCACAACGCCCTTCTTTAATCCCTTGGACGAAGTTTGACCCACACCAACCACATTGAATTGACCATCAGCTCCCAGCTCGGCGACCAAAGCAACGACTTTTGATGTGCCAATATCAAGACCGACCAATAAGTCTCGGTTATCTTTACTCATCAAATTTCCTCATTCCTGTATTCATCGTTTTGTACTGCCTTTTTTTATCTCTAACTCGGCCGCTTTATGACTTGTTGAAGCCAGGTGGACTGCGAACCCATTGCCATACCGCAGGTCGATCGCATCCACTCGATTAGTCCATCGCTCTTGCACTTGCGGCCAATACTGTATTAAACGTGCGACTCGCTCTTCAGTAAGGGCTTTTCCTTGCGCTTCCTCATCTCGCCCAAATTCAATGCGCATGCCATTGGATAGCTTGATATTCCAAGAATATCGATCCGATAAATTGACGCTAGCCACCTCGACATTCCACGGTGAGAACCAGCGACTCGCCTTCCGATAGAGCTGCACCACTTCTTTATTTGAATCTTCCGGGCCCGTAAACTCAACCAAGCTAAGGCCGTCATCCGCATCAGCGACATTCCCGCTAAATACCTCGCCATACCCATTGATCAATTTTTGATCATCACGGCTTCCCCATATGCCCAAGGGTTTTTGTTCCTCAATGCTTACTGCCAAGCCGTTTGGCCAAACACGCCTAACGCTGGCATGCCGAACCCAAGGCATCGCCTCGAATGCATGCTTAATATCTTCTAAGCGCACTGTAAAAAAATTACCCTGCACTTTATCTAAGACCTGACTTTTTACTAATGGCAAATTGACATGCTTTACGGTCTGACCCGGCAAAGGTTCAATTTGCATTTGCTTTAATGCAAAAACAGGGCGCTGACCCAACCAAAATAAAACAGCGATCAGCACCATGAAAATAAATGCCCGCATCAACCAGCGACTAAGCTGAGTCATTCGCTCAGGGCTATTCCATAGGGGTGCTGCCACGATGGCCAGCAAATCAAACGAGCGGCTAATGATTGTGCTCATTCTTGTTTACCCAAAGTTTGGCTCAGAAGCCACAGAACCAAATCGGCATAACTAACACCCGCAGCCTTAGCTGCCATCGGGACCAAGGAGTGCGAAGTCATCCCGGGCGATGTATTCATTTCCAGCAAATACGGCTTTCCAGTGCTCTGGTCTAACATCACATCTGCACGGCCCCAGGTTCGGCATCCCAATGCCTGGTAAGCAGCCAGGGCAAGAGCCTGCACCGCCTCATTAACCGACTCATCTAAGCCAGTTGGACAGAGGTACTGGGTATCATTTGAAAAGTACTTATTATGAAAATCATAATTTGCTTCGGGCGGAATAATCCGAATCACAGGCAACGCTTCAGCAGTGTTCCCTTGACCTACCAACGGGCACGTCAACTCATCGCCGATGATGCATGTTTCCGCAATCACTTTGGTATCTAAAGCAGCCGCCTTTTGATACGCCTCTGGCAAGGCCTCAACTGTTTTTACTTTAGTTAACCCTAAGGATGAACCTTCATGCGCAGGCTTCACAATTAAAGGCAGTCCGAGATGGGCGACAACAGCCGACCAGTCGCTGTGGGCAGTTAATTCCTCAAACTCCGGCGTCGATAATCCATTACTTAACCAAATTTGTTTAGTGGCGATTTTGTCTATGGATAAGGCTGAAGCCAACACGCCGCTGCCGGTATAGGGTATGTTCAACAATTCCAATAGACCTTGAATGGTTCCATCTTCCCCAAAACGGCCGTGCAATGAAATAAATACGCGATCAAATTGTTCTTGCGCAATTTCAGTGGGGCTACGTAAGCCCGGGTCAAATGCATGGGCATCAACCCCCTTTTCAATTAATGCCTGTAAAACACCGCCTCCCGATAACAGGGAGATTTCTCGCTCAGCCGACCTTCCGCCCAGCAAAACACCTACACGACCCAAGTCTTGCGTACGCAGTTGATCAAGATCAGCCCGAACGCGCTCGCCCCAACTCAATGCATGTTTACCCATGGCTTGCCCCCGACAATACACTCGGTAAACCGGATATCGATCCAGCGCCCATCGTAATAACAACATCACCGTTGCGGAGCATGGATTGCAGCGCGTTTGGCATATCGGCAACGTTGGCAACAAAAGCGCATTCCGAAACATTCAACGGTGTTGTATTAGCGCTTGGATTGCCATTGCAGGTTGCCTTAAACAAACTTTCGCCATCGGCGCCCGCAATGCGGGGTTCGCCTGCGGGATATACATCCGTTAATGCCAGCGCATCAAAACCACGCAGCACATCGACAAAATCACCAAAGCAATCCCGGGTTCGGGTGTAACGGTGCGGCTGGAAGGCGAGAACCAGTCGCCGGCCAGGATACGCGCCGCGTGCTGCCGCTAAAGTGGCCGCCATCTCGACCGGATGATGTCCGTAATCGTCAATCAGCGTGTAACTTCCACCAGCCGGAAGGGCAATATCACCATAGCGCTGGAAGCGCCTGCCGACGCCGCTGAATTCCGATAAAGCCTTCACAATAGCCTCATCACTTACGCCAAGCTCCGTTGCAATGCCAATCGCAGCCAGTGCGTTACGCACATTGTGTAGACCCGGTAAATTGAGTTCAATCTGTAGCGGTCCCGGCATAACGCCATGCCGACGTATGGTTCGGCGCTCAACTGTAAACCGCATGCGGGTTCCCTCCGCATGAATTTGGGTGGCGCGAATATCAGCATCTGCGGCGGTGCCGTATTTCAGTACGGGTTGCGACACAAACGGAATAATGTCACGCACATTCGCATCATCAACGCATAAAACGGCGATTCCATAAAATGGCATACGCTGCGTAAACTGCACAAAGGCCTGCTTTAAGCGCGCCATATCGTGCTGATAAGTATCCATATGATCAGCATCGATGTTGGTCACCACTTCCATAGCGGGAAATAATTGCAAGAAGGAGGCGTCAGACTCGTCGGCCTCGACCACAATAAAATCGCCTCGACCCAAGCGCGCATTGGCATTAGCTGAATTCAGTTTTCCGCCAATCACGAAGGTGGGGTCAAGTCCACCCTCTGCGAGTACGGAAGCAACTAGGCTGGTGGTGGTGGTTTTCCCATGCGTACCGGCAATTGCGATGCCTTGCTTTAAGCGCATTAACTCACCCAACATCACCGCGCGCTGAATAATGGGAATTTTTGCGGCGCGCGCCGCCAATACCTCTGGATTGTTACCAGCGACTGCGGTCGAAATAACAACCGCTTCAGCGCTACCCACATGCTTAGCATCGTGGCCAATCTGAATATGGGCGCCCAACTCCCGTAAGCGTTTGGTTGTGGCGCTCTCCGATAAATCGGATCCCGATACTTGATAGCCTAAATTCAACAGAACTTCAGCAATACCACTCATGCCAGCGCCGCCAATACCCACAAAATGAATTTGCTGAACAATGTGTTTCATCGACTCACCTCCGCGCACTCCGCACAAATTGCCGCAACCCGCTCGGTCGCCTGCATCTTTGCCAGTTGATGCGCACACTCAGCCATCTGTAATAAGTCAATACGCCCAATACCTTGCAGCCACTGCGCAAACGCACTGGGGTTAAATTCTGTTTGGGGAAGCAACTTGGCGGCATTCGCATTCGCCAAAAACTGGGCATTGGCGGTTTGATGATCATCGATTGCAAATGGAAACGGCACCAGGCAAGAGGCCACCCCGCTAGCGGCCAATTCCGAAACCGTCATCGCGCCGGAACGACAAACAACCAAATCAGCCGATGCATACGCTCCAGCCATATCATCAATAAACGCACGCACATCCGCTACGACACCCCATTCGGCGTAGCGCTGTTTCACCCCATCCACATGCTTTTCGCCTGCTTGATGGAGAACAATTGGTCTATTTTCCAGGGGTATCAATGCGAGAGCTGCCGGAATAGTTTCATTTAAGGCGCTAGCGCCTAAACTGCCGCCCACCACCAACAAGGAAAGTGGTCCAGCGCGCTTGCCATAGCGCTGCGCTGGCGTATCCAATACCTCAAACTCAGTACGAATGGGGTTGCCAACCCACTCGCTCCCCGGTAAGGTATTCGGGAATCCAGTTAAGGTTTTAGTGGCAATTTTGGACAAATACCGATTTGCACTACCCGCAACCGAATTAGCCTCATGCAGTACTAACGGGCGCTTAAGTAGCGCACTCATCAGTCCGCCTGGAAAGGTGATGTATCCACCCATGCCTAATACCACGCTGGGTTTTAACCGGCGAATAATGCTCCAGCCTTGCCAGCATGCTCTTGCCAAATTGAGTGGCAGCATCAACTTAGTGAGCAACCCTTTCCCCCTTAGGCCGCCAAACACAACGGATTCAAACTGAAAACCACGACCAGGTACTAAGCGGTACTCCATACCATTGGGGTTGCCAAGCCAAGCTACGCTCCAGCCACGCGCGCGCAAATATTCCGCCACGGCTAAGCCCGGAAAAATATGTCCGCCGGTTCCGCCGGCCATGACCAAGATTGAAGGCTTTGTCATAGCTTGCCTCCGCGCATCAGCACCCGATTTTCATAATCGATCTTGAGCAGCACCGCAATCGCAACGGCATTCATCAAAATACCAGAGCCGCCATAACTTACTAAAGGCAATGTAAGCCCCTTGGTTGGCAATAGCCCGAGATTAACCGCCATATTAATAAAGGCTTGCCAACCAATCCAAATGCCAACGCCCTTCGCCACTAATCCGGCAAAGCTCCGGTCCAGTTGCAAGGAAGTGCGTCCAATTAAAAACGCACGGCGCACGATCCAATAAAACAAAAAGATGATGACGAGCACGCCCACAAA
>JAUYRJ010000030.1 GCA_030696845.1 Polynucleobacter sp. | reverse complement strand
TCTGGTTCAGGAGAGCCAAGAGCAGATTGTTCAAATGAGCAATGGGTGCATTTGTTGCACGATTCGCGGTGACTTAGTCGAGGCTTTAAATCAGCTGTGGGAGCAGCGGCGCGATAAAAAAATCCAATTTGAGCGCGTCGTGATTGAGACTACTGGCGTGGCTAACCCCGGCCCTGTCGCCCAGACTTTTTTTATGGACGACGATGTAGCCAACCACTATGTTTTGGATGCAATTGTCACCTTGGTAGATGCAAAACACGGGCAGCAGCAGCTGACTGAGCATGAGGAAGCGCAGCGCCAAGTGGGCTTTGCAGACCAAATCTTCATTACCAAGACTGATCTAGTAACCGATGCAGAAGTGGGTACGCTGCGCGGTCGCCTCATGCACATGAACCCGCGCGCCCCCATCAAAGCGATTTCTAAAGGTGTGGTGCCCTTAAACGAGGTGCTCGATTTAAAAGGTTTTAATCTCAACGCCAAACTGGATATTGATCCGCATTTCTTGGAACAAGAGGATCACAATCACGACGATTGCGGTCACGACCATGGCCACGATCATGACCATGCGACTTGCGGACACGATCATAGCCACGATGCGCACCAGCACCATGGCCATACTGACCGCATTCAGTCATTTGTATTTAGGAGCGATCGCCCCTTTGACCACAATAAATTAGAGGACTTCTTGGGCGGTATTTTGGAGGTCTTTGGCGAGAAGATGCTGCGGTACAAAGGGGTCTTATACGTGAAAGGAAGTAACCGCAAGGTGGTCTTTCAAGGGGTCCATCAAATGATGGGCAGTGATATGGCTGGATTGTGGGGCGCGGAGCCTAAACAGACCAGAATGGTCTTTATTGGCATTGATTTACCCAAAGATACCCTAATGGCAGGGCTTGAGGGTTGTTTGGCGTAGTACAATCCGCCGCCACGGGCTATATTGAGTGGTTAGGCTTAAACAGCAGTAAAACAGCAGTGAATGGGTAGCAAAACTTTGGCAGAATGGGGCAATAGTGCTTCCAAAACCATGGAAAGAGTGAAATGACGGTAAAAACATCCAGTCCTAAAGCAGCGGGTGCTAGCGCGAAGACCGCTAGTAAGTCCTCGGCAGCAACAAAAGTGGTTCAGTTGTCTGAAGCAGAGCTGCTAAAGATGTCCGAAAAGGATTACATGAACAAGAGTCAGCTCGAGTTCTTTCGCCAAAAGCTTGAGACCCTAAAAGATGATCTACTTAAAAATGCTTCGGAGACTACAGAGCATTTACGGGAAAATATTTTGGTGCCCGATCCAGCCGACCGCGCCACCATCGAAGAGGAGCATGCGCTCGAATTGCGCACGCGCGATCGTGAACGTAAATTACTTAAAAAAGTCGAGCAAGCACTGGCGCGAATAGAGTCCGGCGAGTATGGTTGGTGTGAAGAAACAGGAGAGCCGATTGGCTTGTCCAGATTAATTGCTAGGCCAACTGCCAATTTATCGCTTGAAGCGCAAGAGCGCCGCGAGCTACGTCAGAAATTGTTCGGCGATTAATTCGACTGCCTTTCAAAAAACCGCACCCTTTTATTGTTGAATGACTAAACCAATACCCACAATCGCCGATATTTCGCCGTTATTAAAAGCGGAAATCCTAGCGGAGGCCTTGCCTTATATTCGCCAATACCACGGCAAGACGATTGTGATTAAGTACGGCGGCAACGCAATGGTTGAGGAGCGGCTTAAGGAAAGTTTTGCCCGCGATGTGATCTTACTCAAGCTGGTGGGAATGAACCCGGTTGTTGTGCACGGCGGCGGCCCGCAAATTGATGAAGCGCTCAAAAAGATCGGTAAGACAGGCACCTTTATTCAGGGGATGCGCGTGACCGATGAGGAGACCATGGAAGTGGTCGAGTGGGTTTTAGGCGGCGAAGTTCAACAGGATATTGTGATGCTCATCAATCACTTTGGTGGACAGGCAGTTGGCCTGACTGGTAAAGATGGGGGACTCATTCATGCGCGCAAAATGATGGTGGCAGATGAGAGCAAAGCGGGCTCGACTATTGATTTGGGTTTTGTTGGCGAAATCGAGGCAATTAATCCAGCGGTAGTAAAGGCTCTACAAGACGATGCCTTCATCCCGGTAATCTCCCCGATTGGCTTTAGCGCAGAAGGTCAGGCATTCAACATCAATGCAGACCTCGTTGCGGGAAAGATGGCAGAAATATTGGGCGCCGAAAAATTGGTCATGATGACTAATATTCCTGGTGTTATGGATAAAAGCGGTAAGCTGTTAACCGACTTAACTGCTCGTGAAATAGATGGGCTATTTGCTGATGGCACAATCTCTGGCGGCATGTTGCCTAAAATCTCTTCCGCATTGGATGCTGCTAAGAGTGGTGTTAATTCGGTGCACATTATCGATGGCCGCATTGAGCACTCCTTATTACTTGAAATTTTGACCGAGCAAGCGTTTGGTACGATGATTCGCTCCAGGTAAGTCTGATACATTAAATGCCTATGAGCACTCAACCTTTAACCGATTCAGCGGACACTCTAGCTGCAGTAGACGAAAAGATCCGTAAGCGACCGCGTCCTGGCGAGAGGCGCTTGCAAATCTTGCAAGTACTGGCTGAAATGCTACAAAATCCCCGTGGAGAGCGCGTCACTACGGCCGCCCTTGCCGCGAAAATTGAAGTATCAGAAGCTGCCTTATATCGACACTTTGCGAGTAAAGCGCAAATGTTTGAGGGCTTGATCGCATTTATTGAGCAGACCGTTTTTGGACTAATTAATCAAATTAACCAAAAAGAAGAATCGGGATTAGCGCAAGCGCGCGGCATTTTGCAAATGCTATTGGTGTTTGCGGAAAAGAATCCTGGCATGACGCGGGTTTTGCTAGGCGATGCCCTATTGCAGGAAGACGACCGTTTGCAGGACCGCATTACCCAAGTGCTTGATCGCGTGGAGGCCTCATTAAAACAGGCTCTGCGGATTGCCCAGTCACAAGGTGGCGCTTGGGCAAACGTCGGTCAAGATGAGATTGCGATTCGTGCAGCACTCCTGATGAGTTTTGTGCTGGGTCGCTGGCACCGTTTTGCCCGTAGCGGCTTCAAAAAACTGCCGACCGAAGCATCCGAGATTAGCCTTCGTATTCTGCTCTCAGAATGAGCGACCTTCATCTTTCACGAAATACCATCCATTTTGCCGAGCCGCTCCCCTTACAAAGTGGAGCGATACTGAGTGCCTATGACTTAGTGATTGAGACCTATGGCAAGCTCAATAGCGATAAGAGCAATGCCATCCTCGTTTGCCATGCCCTAAACGCCTCGCACCATGTGGCTGGACCCGATCCAGATAAGCCGGCCGATATTGGCTGGTGGGACAACATGATTGGTCCAGGCAAACCTGTTGATACCAACCGGTTTTTTGTTATTGGCGTTAATAATCTGGGCTCGTGCTTTGGTTCGACGGGTCCGATGAGCGCCAATCCTCAAACCGGCAAACCCTATGGGGCCGATTTTCCAGTAGTTACTGTAGAAGACTGGGTCAATGCCCAGGCACGTCTTGCCGATAAGCTAGGTATTCGACGTTTTGCGGCCGTCATGGGCGGTAGCCTTGGCGGCATGCAGGCCATGGCATGGGCAATTCAGTATCCCCGTCGCTTAGCGCATTGCATTGTCATAGCATCGACCCCGAAATTGAGTGCCCAGAATATCGCCTTCAATGAGGTGGCAAGGAACGCAATCTTGTCCGATCCGGATTTTCACGGTGGCAATTATTACGCCCATGGAGTGGTGCCGAAGCGGGGCTTGCGTTTGGCTCGTATGGTCGGTCACATTACCTATTTGTCCGACGATGATATGGCGGAAAAGTTTGGGCGCGAGCTGCAGCGACCCGCGGGCGCTCCCGACGAGTATCGCTTTAGCTTTGATGTCGAGTTCGAAGTCGAAAGTTACTTGCGCTATCAGGGCGACAAATTTTCAACTTACTTTGATGCCAATACATACCTTTTAATTACGCGCGCCTTGGATTACTTTGATCCAGCACGGCGCCATGGCGGCAGTTTAAGCAGAGCCTTGTCGGAAGTACAGGCGCAGTTTTTGGTGGTGAGCTTTTCTACCGACTGGCGCTTTCCACCAAACCGCAGTCGAGAGATTGTCGAGGCATTATTGAGTAATAAGAGCGAAGTGTCGTATGCCGAGATTGATGCGCCGCATGGACACGATGCATTTTTATTGGATGACCCGCGCTACCATCATCTCGTACGCGCATACTTTCATAAAATGTTCGAGGCTTTATCATGATTCGCGCTGATTTTGCTGCCATTGCGAACTGGGTTGCGCCGCACAGCGAGGTACTGGATTTGGGCTGTGGCGACGGCAGTTTTCTGGATTTCCTGAAAACACAAAAACCAGTTCATGCTTACGGCGTTGAGATTGATGATCAACGCGTATTAGCGTGCGTGCAAAAAGGCCTCAATGTCATTCAGCAGGATTTAGAGGGTGGCCTTGCCCTCTTTGAAAATAAAAGTTTCGATACGGTCGTTTTATCGCAAACGCTACAGACTATTCACCAAACCGAAAAAATCCTCTCTGAAATTGTGCGTGTTGGTAAAGAGTGCGTTATTTCATTTCCTAATTTTGGACATTGGTCCCACCGGCTTGCCGTTGCGATGGGGCATATGCCAGTCTCTAAGTCGTTGCCATATGCGTGGTTCGATACACCCAATGTCCGCGTCTTAACCATTGCCGATTTTGAAGGACTCGCGCATCAATTGGGCCTGGATATCGTGGGGCGCGTTGTTCTGCATGAAGGGCGCCCTGTTACGTGGGCAGCCAATTTATTTGGCAGCCTAGCTATTTATCGCGTACGTGGCACCTAATGCAATTCGGTCGTGGGCATTGGATTTTCGGGTTTACCTCGAATGGCCTTGCTTGCGAATGCTATTTCTCGGATTTTCTGCTGGACTACCGCTCTTACTGATTCTCGGAACCTTGAGTTTTTGGTTAAGGGAGGCGGGCATTGATCGTAGCACTATTGGGTATTTAACTTGGGTTGGATTAATTTACGCTGGAAAATGGTTGTGGGCACCCTTGGTCGATCGGGTCCCTATCCCAATCTTAGGTAAGCTCTTGGGGCGCAGGCGCAGTTGGCTAATTTGTGCACAAATAGTGATCGTGCTTGGGCTATTGGGTATGGCCAGCCTAGATCCAAAAGTCGCTATCACCCCTGTTGTTTGGTGCGCCTTGATAGTTGCATTTGGTTCGGCCACTCAGGACATCGCGTTGGATGCGTTTCGGATTGAGTCCGCTGACAGTGATCATCAGGCCGCTTTAGCCGCTACATACCAAACCGGTTACCGTCTTGCCTTGATTTGGTCGGGCGCGGGGGTTTTGTGGCTTGCGGCTCGAGTGGAATCTGGGGTCGGGTACGACGTTAGCGCTTGGCAGTTTGCTTACCTTTGCATGGCGGGCTCCATTGCAGTGGGCGTGATGACCACCCTCTTTAGTAAAGAGCCGGCGCGCATTGAGCTTACTAAAGCGCGCAATGCAAAAGCCTGGCTACATCAAACTTTAATCGAGCCGTTTGCTGAGTTCATTACCCGCTACCGCTGGCAAGCGATCGCTATCTTGGCCTTGATTGCAATCTATCGCATCAGTGATGTGGTGATGGGGATTATGGCCAATCCGTTTTATGTGGATATGGGATATACCAAGGATGAAGTGGCTGCAGTAAGCAAGGTTTTTGGGGTCATCATGACTTTGCTGGGCGCGTTTATCGGGGGTGTGCTGACCTTGCGATTTGGGGTGATGCGCATCTTATTGCTGGGAGCCGTTTTATCCGCGGTAAGCAATCTCTTATTTGCTTGGCTGGCAACTCAAGGTCATGATTTGACGGGTTTGGTATGGGTTATTTCCGCTGACAACTTAAGCTCTGGTATCGCAACCGCCGCGTTTATCGCCTTTCTTTCTTCATTAACGAATATTCAGTACTCCGCAACCCAATACGCCTTATTTAGCTCGATGATGTTATTAATGCCAAAGTGGCTTGCGGGATTTTCTGGTGTCTTTGTAGACGCATTTGGCTATTCGATATTCTTTATCAGCACCGCCATTATTGGGCTACCTGTATTGCTACTCATTTGGCTAGTGATTCGCCTTAAGGTGGTGCAATTTAAAAAAGCAGATGATCAAACAGCGCAGGTGAGCGATTAGATCGACCAGTCGTAGTCCACAATCAAAGGAGCGTGATCGGAGAAGCGCTCCGATTTATAAATCGTCGTCTGTTGAGCGCTGGCTGCAATTCCAGCCGTTGCGATTTGATAATCAATGCGCCAACCGACATTTTTAGCGTAGGCTTGGCCGCGCTGGCTCCACCAGGTATAGCAGGCATCGGTCGCATTCGGCTCTAGCTTGCGGTAAACATCGATATACCCAATCTCGCTAAACAGACGCGTAAGCCAAGCGCGTTCCTCGGGTAAAAATCCAGAATTTTTTAGATTGCCTTTCCAGTTCTTCAAATCCATTTCCTGATGGGCGATATTTACATCCCCGCAAAGCACGATTTCGCGCCCACTGCGTTTGAGCTCAATCAGGTGCGGCATGAAGGCGGCTAGGTATCGAAACTTCGCTTCTTGTCGTTCTGGGGAGCTAGAGCCTGAGGGCATGTATACCGAAATAACTGATAATCCGTTAAAGCGGGCTTCTACATACCGACCTTCGGCGTCAAACTCAGCATTGCCAAAGCCATAAATGACTTCTTCGGGCTTGTGGCGGGTGTAAATACCGCAGCCGCTGTAACCCTTTTTCTCCGCGTGATGAAAATAGCCATCGAGGCCGTCAGGGCGCAAGATGATGTCCTCTAGATCATCTTGCTGTGCCTTTAGTTCCTGCATGCAAACGAAGTCGGCATCTTGCTTGGCGACCCAAGGAAGAAACCCTTTTTTAACTGCAGAGCGGATACCGTTGAGGTTCGCTGAAATGATGCGTAACATGGAGGCCTATGAACTCTAAAAATTCGAATCAACTGGACTTTATCCGCTTTGCCCTAGAGGCGCACGTTTTGTCGTTTGGTGAGTTTAAAACCAAAGCCGGTCGGTTATCACCTTATTTTTTTAATGCGGGCGGATTTAGTAATGGCGCCTTATTGGGTGCCTTAGGCCAGTATTATGCAAAGACCTTGATCGATGCGGGAATTGCATTCGATATGCTGTATGGACCAGCCTATAAGGGCATTACCTTGGCTGCTGCTACCGCCATCGCCTTGGCCGATTTCAATATCAATGTGCCGTTTGCGTACAACCGCAAAGAAGCTAAAGATCATGGTGAGGGCGGTACTTTAGTCGGCGCTCCGGTTAAAGGCAGGGTGGTGATTATCGACGATGTGATTTCCGCGGGAACGTCGGTGCGGGAATCCGTCGATTTAATTCGGGCTGCTGGCGCTGAGCCCGTTGCCGTGCTGATTGCTCTCGATCGAATGGAGCGTTCCGGTAATGCGCTCGAGCTGGGCGCTCATTCTGCGGTGCAAAGTGTGCAGAACGAATTTGGGCTTCCGGTGATTGCTATCGCCAACTTGGCGGATGTCATGCGTTATTTGAAGGCATCAAATGACCCAGATTTGCAGCAATACCTCCCTGCGGTCACGGCGTATCGCGAGCGTTACGGCATTACGGAAGCGTAACTTCGCCTTCAAAGACAGTGGTGGCAGGGCCTGTCATGATGACAGACTCGGGACTCCCGTTACGCATGCCGGCCCATGCAATGGTGAGTTGCCCGCCTCGGGTCTGAACGCTAACCGGGGAGTCGAGTAAACCCCTGCGAATGCCCGACACTACCGCAGCGCAAGCGCCAGTACCGCATGCTAATGTTTCACCGGCGCCGCGCTCAAAAACGCGTAGCTTAATCGCATGGCGATTGAGTATTTGCATGTACCCGGCATTCACACGCTTCGGAAAGGCGGTGTGTTGCTCAATACGGGGACCTTCTTGAGTGACGGGCGCGCTATCCACATCTGCAACAACTTGAACGGCATGGGGATTTCCCATGGATAAAACACCAACCCAATCTTCGTGTGCCCCTGGATTGGATCCAATCGGCAATGCATAAAGCGTTTCATGAAATTCAATTTTGCTGGCTAAGTTTGTGGCGACAAACGGAATACGATCGTGCTCAAAAATAGGGGCGCCCATATCCACTTTGACCTGACCATCAGGCTGAGACTCTAAGCTCAGGACGGTATGGGCCACCTCTACTCGAAGTGGATTTTTAGTGGATATTTTTTTGTCTAATACATAGCGTACAAAACATCGTGAACCATTGCCACATTGCTCTACTTCGCCT
Source organism: Polynucleobacter sp. (assembly GCA_030696845.1). Taxonomy (GTDB): domain Bacteria; phylum Pseudomonadota; class Gammaproteobacteria; order Burkholderiales; family Burkholderiaceae; genus Polynucleobacter. The sequence continues at coordinate 5,134 of JAUYRJ010000030.1, read as the reverse complement.
CCATCGCTATTAAAGATGCGATAGCGAAAGTCGGCATCCGAATGACTTGATTTTTCCACCAACAGAATTTGATCTGCGCCAATACCAAACTGACGATGGGCAAGCCAGCGCCATTCATCCTTGCTAATGGCGCTCAGGTCTTGATCAATGCCATTGAGCACAATAAAATCATTGCCTGCCCCGTGCATTTTGGTAAAGCGCAATGTGCGTTTGGAATTCGTGTTCAAGCCGTCTTTCATTTTTGGATAAGATTAATACAAACTGGCCTCGCCAGGCGGACGATGCTTAAAGCGTTTATGCACCCAATAGTACTCCGCGGGTCTTTCGCGAACAAGTTCTTCGATATATTGATTTAAGCGGGCCGTATCTTTCTCCGGATCATCGCTTGGGAAGTTTGGTAGAGGTTCGCTAATGCGGCAGATATAGCCACTACGATCGTGATTTAATGTGGTTGTCATCAAGCAAACCTCTGCGCCACTTAATTTAGCCAATCGCGATACCGAGGTAATGGTGTTCGTTTGAATGCCGAAAAAAGGCACAAAGACCGAGTCACGGGGACCCAAATCAATATCGGGTGCGATAAAGATAAAGTTACCCGTTTGAATTTCCCGAATCAGATCGCGCAGACGGCTTTGACGTTCAATCGACTTACCGCCAAAGCGGTTGCGCCACTCAATCATCTTCTGGTTAAAAAATGGATTCTTCATTTTTTGATAAAGCCCAGCGCCACGCAACCAATTCCGCTCTTTGGCCATCACGGAGAGCGCCATAAACCCACCTTCTAGGCCTACAAAATGGGGGTTAATCAGCAGTCTCGGCTTGCGATCTCCTAATGGGATGGCGGATTCGATGTGAACCATCGATTTAATTTGATTACCGGTACCAAGCCAAATGCGACTGCGCTCAATCACGCTGCGCCCAAATAATTTCCAATGCTCTCGCGCAAGTGAGTCAATCTCCACTGCGGATAGGGAGGGGAAGCAGAGGCGTAAATTGATTTTGACTACTCGAACGCGCTCGTTGGGGAGGTGCGAAACCAGCCAGCCTAAACCATAGCCGATGGGAACAACAAGTGAATAAGGCAAATATGAAAATAAGCGCAACAGGTTTAGCGCTAAAAAATTGAAGATGGTATCGATCCGGATCATCTCAAATTGAGTTTACTGTGTTGGCGGCAGCTCTGCCCCAAGCGGGTGTTTATAGCGGTTGTAAGCCCAAATAAACTGTTCTGGGGCAATCAGAATGGCTTCTTCAATCGCCTGATTCAGTTCAATGCAGGATTGGTGCGCATCGTCTGAGAATGCCTTGAGTCGAGTTGCCTGCATTAACCAGCCTCGCCCCAGTGCTTGGCGTTTGGCGGTAAACATAATGACGGGGGTGTGGTGACGATTCGCCAAGCGCGCCGGAAGGGTGGTGGTGTATGCAGGGCGACCAAAAAAAGGCGCCCAAATGCCATCACCGCCACTGGGCACTTGATCGGGCAGGATGCCGATGGCTTCGCCGCGTATTAGGGCGCGCGTCATTTGGCGTACCCCTTGTAAATTGGTGGGCACAAAATGCATGTTGGGATAGGCTCTGCCCTCTTCCACCACGGCATTGAGCCAGTCTTGGCGTGCAGGGCGATATAAGATGGTTGCTGGAAAGTGCTGGGCTAGAACCCGCGGGATGATTTCGAATCCACCCAAGTGGGGAGTTAGCATGACTAGACCATGCCCTTCATTCATTGCCTCATCAACAATGCCCCAATTGGCAATTTCCGTTAATGACAAGGCTTTTTGGGGATTTCGCCAGATCCATAGGCTATCCGAGAAGAGCATGCCAGAGGCGCAGGCGGCTGTCCATAACCGAATTGGAAGCCCGTGTTGCGCTGCAACAGCGCTGTAATGCGCTTTGAAAAGGGCGCGGTACTGAGCGGAGCCCAAATAAGCCAGTAAGCCCAAAACCCCACCAATACCTTGTGCTATGCAAAGAGGCATGGCCGCAATCGCACTAAGGGTGAGCTTGAATAAAAAGGTCCGCACCCGCCAATGATATTCAATCCACTGGGCGCAAGGGTTAATTTTGGGTTTTGCCTCAGGACTGAAATTCAGATAAAATCACTTCATCGCCGAGTTAAGACAACTTGCAGGGCGATTACAAATTCTGCTAAAGCGTCGCCGTTGTGGTTCCTGGCACGTCGAGTTGTCCTAATGATCGTGTTTGTTTTTATAAGGAAAAACGCAATGGCAAATGATTACTTCTTCACTTCAGAGTCCGTTTCTGAAGGTCACCCCGATAAAGTCTCCGACCAGATCTCCGATGCGATTTTGGACGCCATTTTGGCCCAAGACCCTAAGGCGCGGGTTGCTGCCGAGACCCTTTGCAATACAGGATTAGTAGTACTTGCTGGTGAAATCACCACCCATGCAAACGTGGATTACATCCAGGTAGCGCGTAATACCTTGCGTGAGATCGGGTATGACAATACCGCCTACGGAATTGATTACAAAGGCTGTGCGGTACTGGTTGCCTACGACAAGCAAAGCCCCGATATTGCGCAAGGCGTAGATAAAGCCCAAGACGATGGTTTGGATCAAGGCGCTGGCGATCAGGGCTTAATGTTTGGTTATGCCTGTGATGAAACTGCAGAGCTCATGCCTTTGCCGATTCATTTATCGCACCGCCTAGTGGAGCGCCAGTCCCAATTGCGGCGCGATGGGCGTCTGAACTGGTTACGTCCAGACGCAAAATCGCAAGTCACATTGCGTTATGTGGATGGCAAGCCCGATTCAATTGATACGGTTGTGCTTTCTACTCAGCATCACGAGGATATTTCGCTTGAGAAGTTACGTGAGGCGGTGATCGAAGAGATTATTAAGCCCGTTTTGCCAGCACACCTAATCAAGGGTGATATCAAGTACTTGGTGAACCCAACCGGCCGCTTTGTGATTGGCGGCCCTCAGGGTGATTGTGGATTAACAGGGCGTAAGATTATTGTCGACACTTACGGGGGTGCTGCGCCTCACGGCGGCGGCGCATTCTCCGGAAAAGACCCATCCAAGGTAGATCGCTCGGCTGCGTATGCGGGTCGTTACGTCGCTAAAAACGTAGTTGCCGCGGGTTTGGCAAGCCGTTGCTTGATTCAGATTTCGTATGCAATTGGCGTAGCGAAACCCACTTCTGTCATGGTGAGCACTTTTGGCACGGGCAAGATTTCCGATGAAAAGATTGCCGCTTTGGTTGCGGAGCATTTTGATTTACGCCCTAAAGGTATTGTCAAAATGCTCGATTTACTGCGCCCCATTTATCGTAAAACCGCTGCCTATGGCCACTTTGGTCGTGAAGAGCCTGAATTTACCTGGGAACAGTGCGATAAGGCGCCAGCATTACGCGCTGCAGCAGGGCTGTGAAGGACAAGACCTCGTTTTGAAGAAGTAAAGCCGAATATGGCGAAATTGATTACAATTTCGCCATACCTTCAAGGAGCGTTGCAAGGAACATTGTGAACCAATGGTTCCCCAGGCTTGAGGGGAGTGGATTCCTAACCGGTTTTCGCTAATTGCAACTGCGCTCGCTAACCCATGGTTCAATGGTTGGCGAGTCATCTTGCCCCAGCATTGATCCGTCCTTAGCTGGAGCATGAATGAATACCGTATCTGATTTCAATTTAAACGAGTTCGTCGCAAAACAGTGTGCGATTGCCGATATTTCTTTGGCTGATTTTGGCCGCAAAGAAATCGCCATTGCCGAAACCGAAATGCCAGGATTGATCGCCATTCGCGATGAGTTTGCAGCAACCCAACCTTTGCGCGGCGCGCGCATTACGGGTTCCCTGCACATGACGATTCAAACTGCCGTGCTGATTGAAACCCTAGAAGCCCTGGGTGCTGAAGTGCAATGGGCTTCGTGCAATATTTTTTCGACACAAGATCACGCAGCCGCTGCGATTGCCGCAAATGGCACGCCCGTATTTGCAATCAAGGGTGAAACCTTAGAACAGTATTGGGATTTTACGCACCGCATTTTTGAGTGGGCTGATGGTGGTTATACCAATATGATTTTGGATGATGGTGGCGATGCGACTCTCTTGCTTCATCTGGGCGCAAAAGCAGAAAAAGATCAGGCCGTACTGCACCACCCTACTAGCGAAGAAGAAACGATTTTGTTTTCTGCGATTAAGAGTAAGCTTGCGGTAGATCCAACGTGGTACTCGACTCGCCTGGCTAAAGTAGAGGGCGTTACGGAAGAGACCACCACAGGCGTACATCGTTTGTATCAAATGTTTGCGAAGGGCGATTTGCGTTTCCCTGCGATTAACGTAAATGACTCGGTAACAAAGAGCAAGTTTGATAATTTATATGGATGCCGTGAGTCTTTGGTGGATGCGATCAAGCGCGCCACCGATGTCATGATTGCCGGCAAAGTCGCTGTAGTCTGTGGCTATGGTGACGTTGGTAAGGGCTCGGCCCAAGCCTTACGCGCCTTGTCCGCTCAGGTTTGGGTAACGGAAGTGGATCCGATTTGTGCTTTGCAGGCAGCAATGGAAGGCTACCGTGTTGTCACAATGGATTATGCAGCAGATAAAGCGGACATTTTTGTTTCGGCAACTGGCAATTACCATGTGATCACACATGACCATATGGCCCGCATGAAGGACCAAGCCATTGTTTGTAACATCGGCCACTTTGATAATGAAATCGATATTGCCGGCATTGAAAAATACCGCTGGGAAGAAATTAAACCTCAAGTGGATCACGTGATTTTCCCCGCCATGAATGGCATGCCTGAAAAGCGCTTAATTATTTTAGCTAAAGGGCGTTTGGTTAACTTGGGGTGCGGTACAGGACATCCTTCATATGTGATGAGCTCATCGTTTGCGAATCAAGTCATTGCGCAAATTGAATTGTGGGGCGCCGTTGGTACCAAGAAGTATCCGATTGGCGTATATACCTTGCCTAAGCATTTGGATGAAAAAGTGGCGCGCTTGCAATTGAAAAAACTCAATGCCCAGTTGACGGTGTTGAGCGATCAACAAGCAAGTTATATTGGCGTAACTAAGGAAGGCCCTTACAAGCCAGAGCACTACCGTTATTAATCTTACTTGCTAAAACTGGGCTAATGCAATGGAACTGAGCGTCGAATTTTTCCCTCCTAA
>JAUYRJ010000028.1 GCA_030696845.1 Polynucleobacter sp. | reverse complement strand
CCAGCCTAAATGACCGTGCCCCGTGTTGTAATACACATTGGGTTTAGCGCCCTTGCCAACCCGAGGCAACATATTGGGCATCATTGGCCTTAAGCCCGCCCACGGCACAACAGAGCGCGTACTTACCTCTGGAAAGCAGGTCTTTACCCAATCAACCAGTGGCTTAATGCGGTCAGCACGAATATCCCGGTTCTCGCCATTAAATTCAGCGGTGCCGGCCACCCTAAACCGATCGAGACCCAAGCGGCTTGTGACGAGTTTGGTCTCATCATCGAGCAGGCTTACCGTTGGGGCGCCTTGTTGACTTGCTGCATCCGTCAAATTGACTGTGATTGAATATCCCTTAACCGGATACACATTCACGCGATCGCCCAGTTGCGCCGCCAAGTTGCGACTACCAATGCCGGCGCAAATTACTACCTTATCAAATACCATGCTCTCCACATGGTCACCTTGATTTAGTATCACCCGCACTCGATCGCCATCTGACTCGACGCTTTTCACTTCGTGATCGTAGATGATCTGCACGCCTAATTTTTCTGCGGCCAATGAAAGCCCATGCGTAAACTTGTGAATGTCGCCGGTTGCGTCACTCTCAGTGTAGTAGCCGCCATAGTAATTTCCAGAAAGCGTAGGCTCGATTTCTTTCATCTCATGCGGTGTTACCGCTACGCGCGGCAAGCCACCCGCAGCCAAGAGCTTAGAGACCTCACCCGCATGATCAAAGCCGGCTTTATCGCGGTAGATATGTAAGATGCCTTCCTTCTTAAGATCAAAATCGATTCCTTCTTGTGCGGCCCAGGCGAATAAATGCTGACGTGCATTAATCGCCATTTTGGCGGTTTCGATTGTGTTGCTCTTGTAGTTCGGAATCGCCGCGATAAATTCGGCAAACCAAGAAGCCTTATGCCAACTTGGCTTCATATTGATGAGCAAGGGGGCATCCTTTTTAAAAATCCATTTCATGCCCTTCAATACCGTGCCCCAATAATTCCACACTTCAGCATTGGATGCCGAGAGCTGACCGCCGTTGGCGAACGAGGTTTCCATCCCGGAGTAGCGATTACGCTCTATTAGGGCTACACGGTAGCCGCGCTTTGCAAGTGCGTATGCAGTCGTGACGCCCGTAATGCCGCCACCAATAATCACGAAGGTTTTCATAAATTGTCCAAATCACGTCGGGGGTTAGGCTTGCCAGCACCATGCATGGCAAACGCCCCCTCTGTTTTGGACCTGAGAGATTCGCGCTGTATTAGAAAGCGCTTGCTCCTGCGGTGCTCTAGCGGACGTGCGCTAAAGGCTCTTCAGAGATGTAAGGGATATCGGTTCTTTTGCCTGAGAGTTTCCGGGGCGGTTGCTCCTTCGGCGCTGCAAACGCGATGCAGTCTCTCCCGATATCAATCTTACCTACTACTGTGGGCATTCTAGGTAAACCCATAAGGGCTGTCAAGCATGCCCTTATTTACGTAAAAACAAGCGGTTTTTAGTCGAATTAGAGTTAATGGACACCTTTGGCACCCTCTTGGAGCCGAAGTAAGACCTCGTTTGCTAGCCGCTGCGCTAATTCGTGTTCGGGCGTAAACGATTTACCCCAGCCCTCTTTTTCGTACAACGCGATTTCTTCACTATCGCGCGCGCGAATAAAGATCGTCACCCCAGGATTTAAGGCCCGGGCCGTTTCAACCATCTTGCTGACATCAATCGAGTCTTGAGTCGCAATGACCAAAACGGAAGCGCGTGCGATGTGCGCCTGTATTAATACGAAGGGATCGGAGGCATCTCCCGAAACGGCGGGTATGTCATTTTCTCGCAGCTCTTGCACTACAGCACGGTCTTTTTCGGCAATCACGCAGGATACATTTTTTGCTTTAAGCATTTCAAATACTTTTTTACCAACGCGTCCATGTCCCACAATCACTACCTGACCCGTTAATAACGATTGATTCACGGTGGTAGGTAATAGCGCCAATGGGTCGATGCGTTGATCCAGCTTTCTGGCAAGCGGGGAGCGCTTACGAACCCACTCGAGTAGCGGCTCAATGCCGTTAAATAAAAATGAGTTCATCGCGATGGAAATGATGGCTCCTGCCAAAATCAAGCTATATGCTTCGCTGGTAATTAATCCCATGGCCAGGCCCATGCCTGCCAAGATGAAGGAGAACTCACCGATTTGTGCCAGGCTTACCCCCACCGTCATTGCCGTGCTCAGCGGATATTTAAAGAGCAGCACTAAGCCAACCGCTGCAATGGTTTTTCCAATGACAATAATTAAAATGACAGTAAGTAGCTTAAGTGGTTCGTTCCACAAAATTTCCGGATTAAATAACATTCCAACCGAAACGAAGAACAGCACCGCAAACGCATCGCGCAGTGGCAAGGATTCATCGGCGGCGCGCTTGCTGAGTTCGGATTCACCCAGCATCATTCCAGCAAAGAAGGCGCCCAAAGCAAAAGATACATCAAACAAAGAGGCCGCAAGAAATGCAATGCCAATCGCCGATGCAATCACGGCCAAAGTAAATAACTCTCGTGAGCCATTCTTGGCGACGAGCCACAAAAGTTTCGGTAATAAGCGCTTGCCTACCACTAGCATCAGCACAATAAATGCAGTGACCTTGGCTAGCGTAATGCCTACTGCTTGCATCAAGTCCGACCAGTTTTTTTCTGCCTCGCCCGTTCCAACTTGAGTCGTTTCGAAAATGCCGGCCATCACCGGTAGTAGCACTAAAGCCAAGACCATCACCAGATCTTCAACTACCAGCCAGCCAACAGCAATTTTGCCGTTTACAGTCTCTATCAACCCCTTTGATTCTAGGGCGCGCAAGAGCACAACCGTACTAGCAACCGATAAACTCAAACCAAAAATGAGTGAGCCCAAGACTGACCAACCCCAATAGTGGGCTACTGCGAAACCGAGTGCTGTTGCTACCGTCATCTGAAAGAGTGCGCCTGGTATCGCGATTTTCTTTACTGACAGCAGATCGTTAATCGAAAAGTGCAGGCCGACACCGAACATCAGCAGCATCACGCCGATTTCTGCTAACTGAGCGGATAAGCTCACGTCTGCTACAAAGCCGGGAGTTGCGGGGCCAATCATGACCCCAGCAAGCAGATAGCCCACTAGGGGCGGCATTTTTAAATAAGAAACGCCGAGGCCCAAAATAAGGGCCAGTCCAAAACCGACGGCAAGTATGGCGATCAAGCTAACATCATGTGGCATAGGCAGAAAATACTTTTATATAAATAGAGTCGAGATGCTATTGACCATACTACCAGCTTATGCGTTTACGCAAATGCCCTATTGATCCTAGCAGTACCGACTGTGGGGCTGCGTTACCGCTCCTCGGCCATCCACTCAGCCCGCAATCTGCGCATGAGATTTGCTGCTGGCATAGGCCTAATTTTGGAATAGGCGCTGCCCGCCCAAAGGCTTTGGTATTCGCCATTGTGGTTTTTTACCGCCCACTGCCGCAGCGGTGCCGTTAGGGTATTTTGAATCGGAAACGGCAATACAGTCTTACCGCCCATCTCCAACATAAAGGCATTCTGAACGCCCCGAGCCGATCGCCCAGAAAAGACCCTGGTTAAAGCAGCTCCTCGTTCGGGATGCCTTAACAAAAAATTCCGATAACTTGGGGGCGTTCCCGCCTCATCGCAACATAAAAAAGCGGTACCCAGTTGAGCGGCGCTTGCCCCATGATGCAGTGCCGCTCTGATATCGGCGCCGGTCATGATCGCGCCTGCCGTCACAATCGGAATTCTGCATCTGCTAGCAAGCACCTTGGTCAGCTCCAATGCACTTAGCTGATCATCTTCTTGATCTTGATGAAAACAGCCCCTGTGGCCCCCAGCTTCTATGCCCTGCGCCACGATAAAGTCTGCTCCTGCCCGCTCAATCGCTTCGGCTTCTGCGCCATTGGTCGCAGTCATACCAACACAAATGCCTAAGGCATGGGCTTGCTTTATAACGCCCTCGGGCGGCAAACCAAAATGGAAGGTCAGCATGGCAGGGCGGGCCGCCCAAATGGGTTCAAGCTGAGTGAGTAGATCTGGGTAATAGGGCAACTGGGGTAGGGCCAATTCCACATCGCATTGGATTGCGAGCGAACGTAAGGCATTCAGCGCGTCTTGTGCTTCGGTTTCGCTTGGCATTGCAGCCGGACTAAATACAAAGAAATTGGCATTGATTGGTCCCTGTGTGAGACGCCGAGTCGCCGACAAATCAGCCGCAATTTGATCCGGCTTGCTATAAGCAAAACCAAAACTACCTACGCCGCCATTGTTCGCAACGGCAGCGGCAAGTTCAGGGGTATTAATACCGCCCGCCATCGGTGCCTGAATAATGGGGAGTGGCAGCTTGGCAAAATCAACCATAAGGGAAAAGTCTAGCACTCTGGAATTTCATTTTTGGTATTCTGATACTTTCTATTTCAGCCATTCTTCCCTTGAGCATTTACTGGATTTCACTTTTTCTAGCCGGCTTTTTTGAAATTGGCTGGCCACTGGGCTTAAAACTAGCCGACCTTCCCAATATGAAGGTGTGGGGCATTGCGCTTGCTGGCATCAGCATGGCACTCAGCGGCCTTCTGTTGTGGTACTCCCTCAAGGAAATTCCGATTGGCACTGCATATGCCATTTGGACCTCGATTGGTGCGGTAGGTACTTTCACACTCGGCGTCTTGGTTTTTGGAGACCCCAATATTCCGATCCGCTGGCTCGGCGTGGCGTTTATCTTGCTGGGTGTGATTCTGCTCAAGATGGGCTAAGCAGGAATGAAGGTGGGTGCCTTCAGGCGCCTTAAATCGTTACATGCCTTAGCTGTCTGCCCTTATTTTTTTGTCATCCTTATCGCCTCATATTCTGCCAGGTATTCACTTGCTACCTGAGACCATGGTCGCTCAAAGCCAATCGGTTCGGCATCGTTATTTAGCCAGCGGTCACACGCACTTACCCAATCTTGTACTGGCGCTTTTAATGAGAGAACATTTCCATTTGCAATTGATACATCGGCCGCTGCCCCGCACTGGTCAGATACCACAACGGGAACTTTGCATGCCATTGCCTCTGCGATGACCATGCCATAGGCCTCACTGGATGCTGGATGAAGCAATAAATCCAAATCTTGATATAAATTCGCGCTTGGCTGCCACCCTAAGAATTCAATAGAGCCATCGTAGCTTTTGCACAAATGAGCAACCTGAGCCTGTTCAGCGCCCAATACAATGACCTTTAGATGGGGTCTTCGTATGCGCAATTGCTCTGCAATATGCATAAAAAATGCAAATCCCTTGCGATTCCATTCTGTTCCAAAAAACCCAATGCTTCCACCATCCTGCGGAATGGATTGTGCTTGCCGCTGCGGCAATGAATTAACGCCCGGAGGAATGGGCTCCCGAATTCGATTCGCCACTTTTGGATAATAGTGTTGAATTGCCTGCGCAATCGATCGCGAAACGGGGACAACAAATACAGATTGTCCAGGTAGCTCGCCCAGTTCCCGACGTTCCATTCGCAGATAAGCCCAAACGCGAATCGAGACTTGTTTAAACCACGTCTTTTCTTTAATCGTAGCAAATGGCATTGCATGAAAGGTGGTGATGTCATGGGAAATACTGCGTTCGTGGCTATGAATGATGTGATCCTGATGCAGTCCCAGCGAGCGTATTTGCTCCTCTACTTGATTTGCAAAGCGCCAATACATAATCCAGCGCGGTTTTTGTCGCAGTTCACCGACCTCTATGATGCGAATGCGTTCTGAATTGGCTTTTGCATGCGCTTTTTGGCAAATTACCGTGATGAGGCAATCTTGATTTGCTAGAGCATGGCTCAAATGCCAAACGTAAGATTCCATCCCGCCCACCGGCCCCCAATTGCGAACTATCTGCACAATACGTACGTCTACTTCCACGGCTTTTCTTTCTCAATAGCATTGAAGCCCCCTCAAGGGGACATAAATCCATCGGACTACGATGGGACACTACTGATCGTTAGCGTGGAGGGGCCAATGCGGGCGGCGGGGAGTTCGGACTTAAATACGATGCAATTGCATCTGGCTCGTGCGATGCGGGGTGATCTACTAGATACAGCTTGCGCACCATGTGAAGTGCGCCCAAAAAAATCGCTAGTACTATAAATATAGAGAATGTATTGTTTCGTGAGTCGCCCACCGTGACCGCATACGATTCTGTGTCGGCATTACTGGTCTGATCACCCGATGCCGATAGTGCAAGCGCAAGAGTCATTCCGGACACATGAAAACCCGTTTCGCTTGATCCCGCAACGTGCGCGTGCAAAAAAGGCGATAAGCACTTCAGCATGATTGCTGCGAACAGAATCCCGAGGAGCACGGGAGTACCAAGGCGTAAAGTCATATGACTCATCATAGCGAGATTATTGGTTTTGCAATGCCCCTATAAATATGAAGTAAATACAAAGAATGAACAAATCATTCGCATTACGGACAGAAGGAGTCACTCGAAAACAGTTTTAGAATTTCTTGATGGCTCGTGGTAGGTTCCGTCAGGCCCTAAGATGGGATATCCAAAAGCATAATTCGTATAAGCCATCTAAACTCGACCGGGTGGAATACGCTCAATTCAAATTTCTAAACCTCAAAGGGCTGAATATTGCCTACCTTGGCTCATTGGCATCCACTAAGGTAATTTTATTCATTGGACGAAGCAACACACAAAAAAATTCAGTCCCTCTTCAAGAGCTTTTAAATAGGCTCATATTCGATGGCTATTTACTGGTTTGGCCCAAAAGTAGACGTCAAGCAACCGAAGCGCTTTTATCAAAAGAAAGTATGCGAGCTGTAAGCTGGCTCAATCAAATCTTTGGACAAAATGAGTCGACAATCAAGGTATTGATACGCAGAACCCTTAAGGGAATACTATTGCTTGCCCATCCATCTAGATTGGATTATTTGATTCATTGGCTAATTTTTAACCCTATGGATGATCAGGCCCTAATAACTAGACGAGCCATCCAAGAGATCGGGCGTAATAAGCCAATCATCATCATGTCTCACTCGGCCGGTGGCGTCACCGCATTGGGCCTAGAGACGGAACAGAATCTTGCTGGAATTATTTGCTTTGGATACCCTTTTAAGCATCCAGACAAAGAGGAAGAATCCTATCGCACTAGCCACTTGAGCAATCTTCAAAAACCCATGCTAATAATTCAAGGCATTACTGATGAGTACGGCGGTCCAGAAGTTCAAAGTAAATACGCGCTTTCATCCAATATTGAATTTGAATTTGTTGAAGCCAATCATGAATATGAACACTTATCAACAAATGACTGGATTCGAGTCACCTCACGGATTAAGTCTTTTCTCGATCAGCAAGAAACCAAAACGGCCAAATGAAAAACCACCCGAAGGTGGTTTATAGAATCTTGGTGGCCCGGGGCGGAATCGAACCAGGGCCTAGGATGACTGACTCTACCTTATGCCCGCTTTTCTTGAGGAAAAATCAGCGCACCAAGAACGGTAAACAAACTTAATGCCGCAATTGATTTGAGCATTAAATCAAATCCACCTTGGTTGTACAAAATGGATACCAAACCAACAGATAATCCTGCCGCAGTAAAGCCCAAGAAGTATCTTGCGGAGTACGCTCTCCCTCGCCACTCATCCACTGTGTACTTGCCAAGCATCGTGTCATTGACTGTGACCTGGCCAAAGACTGCGGCAATAATCACAATCGCCAAAAGTATTAGTCCATAGTCGGTCATTGTGGAAGCTATGAATAATGCGGGAACAATCATCAAGGCCAGTGGCAAGAACACATTCTTTAATGAATGCCTATCAAGTAGATGGCCAATGATGTATTGCGATAAAGCGCCAAACAAGTAGACCAAGAACGTAATCGTTCCCAGTGCGGCAGTGTTGCTAGTAAGGTTCGACAGTCTTTCTTGAAAGATTTTAGGTAAAGCAACGGTGACGGAATTAAAGGTAATTGAGCTGGCAATAATCGTAATGATTAAAGAGGCTACCACCCAGATCATGACTGATTTAGGTACGCGGGCTGTACCTGCCGCTGACTTCTTGGAGATACCATCAGCCGATCTTGGAACATCGCGCATAAACAAAAATCCAATAATTAAACAAACAATTCCAGGAACCCAAAAGGCGGCACGCCATCCAAAGTATTGGTTGATAACTCCTGTCACCAATGCTGATGAGGCAACACCGAAATTACCCCACATTCCATTGATGCCCATTTCTTTGCCGAGCTTATCTACGTTTGATACCAGCATCGCGGTTCCAACAGGGTGATAAATCGAAGCAACAACACCAACAGCCAATAACATCGCACCTAATTGGATGGGTGTTTGGACGAGCGAAATCCCAGCTAATGCCAAACCCATACCCACAAAGAAGATGGCCATCATATTGCGACGACTCCACTTATCGCCAAGCCATCCTGAAAATAATGAGCCTGCGCCAAAAGCAATAAAGCCTGGAGTTGCGTAAGGGAGCAACTCTCCATAAGTCATTCCAAAAGTCGGCGCAATCACAATCACGGCGGCGGCAAAGATCAACATCGCATAGTGATCTATGAAATGGGCGATGTTCATATACGAAATGATTTTGGAATGGCTCATGGGTATCTCCTTGTTTTGCTCATCATAATGTGGCAACCTATCGATAAAATGCCAAAAGACATCGCCAAACCGCCAAAATTGGGCAATGACATCATTACCCACCCGCGCTCATATAAGCGAGGGCATCAACTTGGCCTTCATGCTCACGCCCAAGCTCAGCTTTTATATGTAGCTACTGGGCTAGTCAATGTCACCACACCCATTGGCAGATTCTTAGCGCCACCCCAAAGAGCAGTTTGGATTCCGCCCATGATTGAACATAGCGTGGATGCTTTAACTGATATTGAGATGCGAAGCATTTATATAGAGCCATATTGGCTGAAGCAACACTCAAACTACTCACAGCTAAAGGATGTGTATGTGATTGAAGTAAACAGCTTACTTAGAGAGCTGATACTGGCAACTTATAACGAGAAAGCCGGTCAAGAAAGAATCCATCTCACTGTCAATCTCGCATTACATGAGTTATCCCAAGCAAAAGATGCCACCACATTTTTGCCGATGCCAATAGATGCTCGAGCAAAGAAAGTTGCGCAGTTGGCACTTGATGACATTCAATCATCCAAGGACTTTGAACAGCTTTGCTATGAAGCCAATGCGTCTACAAGAACCATCACCAGGCTCTTTAATAAAGAAGTGAAGCTTAGCTTTAGAGAGTGGCGACAAAGAGCAAGAATCATGAATGCGTTGGAGCTTCTGGAAGATCACAATAAATCCATAAAGCAAATAGCAAGTAAGCTGGGCTTTTCAAGCACGGCTTCTTTTACTCATGCGTTTAAGGAAGTGATTGGCGTCACCCCAACTGAGTTTTCCAGTCCAATGTAATTTGTCGTTTTAAACGACATTACCAGTACTCACCCTAGATGATTGGAACCGGTAAAGAATGTTTGGCAAAATCATCTAGCGATACATAAGTTCTACAGCGTCTAGCACTGTGAACTGAGACTGGAAACGAAAAAACCACCCGAAGGTGGTTTTGGTATTTCTTGGTGGCTCGGGGCAGAATCGAACCAGGAGCTCAGGATGCCTGACTCTAAATAGACCTATAAGTCATGAGCAGTCCCAATAAAACAAAAACGGTATAGAGAACACGCTGGAACTGAATGGGGTTTAACTTATCTCTCAATCTAGCGCCAATCCACATACCTATAAATGCCGCAATGATTGCCATGACAATTTCTGGCAGATTGGAGCTCCAGTCCTTTGTATTCGTTGCTCCAAGTCTAATGGTGAGAGCAATAGTGCCAACTATAAAACTAATTCCCAATGCCTGTATAAACTCATCCTTCGATAATTTTAGGGACTGTAAGTAGGGAACCATTGGAATAACAAACACGCCGGTTGCGGCCGCGACTAAACCCGATAGCACGCCAACGATGCCACCGACAAACACTTTATGATTTCCAAAACTTGGTAATGTTGGTTTAAATAAACCCCAAAAACCATAAGCTACAAGCACCAAGCCTAGAAATAATGTCGCATGCCCACCCGCTATATTGAGTCCTGAATAAGGACTAAAAATTGTGGTGAGCAATAACGTAGCCCACATTACCCAATGATTTTTGATTAATGAGCGCCAATGCTTGCCCATACATTGAGTGACATTGGTAAGCAGTGATGGAATTACCATGAGCATGGCTGCTTTTGCGGGAAGCATCAGCAAGCTGAGCATGGCCATAGAAATCGTTGGCAAGCCCATGCCGGATATGCCCTTAACAGCCCCAGCCATTAAGAACACCAGAGCAATAACTAATATTGAATTCATCTTTATGCGATAAATTCTACAGCGTCTAATGCTCTGAATGGGAAGTGAAAACGAAAAAACCACCCGAAGGTGGTTTTTATGTTACTTGGTGGCCCGGGGCGGAATCGAACCACCGACACAAGGATTTTCAATCCTCTGCTCTACCGACTGAGCTACCAGGCCAAGATCTGAGATTATAGCGGAACTGTTTTAAGCCACTAAAAATGCCCTCAACTGTAGCTAACTCTGTTGATTTATAGGGAAATCCTGTAGGGGTGGGGATGGGAGATCCAGCGGGACGGTGTCTGCTACTCAGACAAGTTATTGCCAAATATCTCGTGTATTCCAATTTTCGGGAAATCCCATGCGTTTAATCTCAATCGATGGGTATTCATTAAATAAATCCAATAAACGAGCACCCCAAACAGTTCCAGGTGAAATTTTCTTTAGTAGAACTTGAATCATTACCGCTTGAGCATAAAACCGATCTTGTTGAGACAGATCATTGGCAACCTTTCTAGCAATAGCAGGTCGAATCGTATATCTTCTATTCCATAAACGCTGATGGTGTGCCGCAAGATTCCTTAAGTAGCTTAAGGCATGTAGCCATGAACCAAATATTGAAACATCAAGCTCATACTTTTTGGCAATCGGCTTCTGATGTTCTCTAGTGAGATTTTTAAAAATCTTTGAAACAGTTCCTAGCGATAGAACTTCAAAAACCATCCATGATGGAGGCAATGCAGGATCGGTGTAGTTATCGTAGTAGTGTTGAATAAATATTTGCCTTACAGCTTTTCTTGAGTGGTCATGTCCAATATCTTTTTTCAGGCGATCTAAGAAATCATCATAATCAAAGTCGGGGAAAAATGGGGCTCTATCCAAGTACCAGTGTGCGCCAATTCTCTCGCTCATTAACTGGCTAACAGTAGCTCTTACAGCTACCTCAATTCGCTCAAGTGCATCTATAACCAAAAGACGAAGTTTTCTATCAAACACATATAGATCAACAACATCCTCAAAGCGAGTATTTGGCAAAAATACATGGGCACCATCGGCGTTGTAATTCAACTGAAATGGCAATGCATACCCCGCCAGTCTAAAGTAGCCAATACATTCTAGATACTGTTTTGCATAATTCTCGTCAGCAACAATTAAGCCGCGATTTTGCATGATCGCAATCTGCTCTTGAATTGAGGTTGGTGGTTTTTGATATCTCATAAATAAAAAACCCCCCGGGGTGAGCATTGTTAAGAGGCTTGGGGGGTGTTGTTGCTATGTATTGTACAGATATCTAAAGCCTTCTTCTATTGGGGTGTCTATATACACAATAGAAGCGATCCTCAAAAAGAGGCTCTCTTTGCCTTTGAATTACGTTTTGCTGGGTAAGCCCTCCTTATTTGGGGTTACGTTGACTAAGCGCCTGCCACCAGTTGTTTTTTGCCCCGATGCTATAGGCTCGGTCCTTTTGAGTGCTTACCCTCTTCTACCGAATATAACCAATGACTTTGTCTCATTTGGTCTCCTGTATTGGCCTCCTTTGTCAGCCTTCATTGTGCCCTATGAATGCATTACGCTGCTTTTTGATTGGCTAGTGTTGCCATTGCAATAAATTCCTCGACGACCGGGTTCTTACTGGCGATGGATACGTACGCGACAACATCCATGCGCATTGGCGGACTGATTTCATTTAGGGTGACTAGCCTGCCTGCCTCAATCTCATTAGCAACAATTGACCGCGGTACCCATGCCGCCCCCATGGATGCCAACGCCATCTCTTTCAGCCCCAAGGAGAATGCGCTTTCACAGGCAATGTTGGCATTTATGCTTCTTAATACCCTTGGCAATGCATCGGCACCGATCAGCGCCCCAAAAAAACTGGAGCTGGGATAAATCAATAGCGGCATGGTTTTGCTGCCGATTGGTTCGTGTAATTTTTGATGAATCTTGGGCGTGCAAACCAGAATCATTTCATCGCTGCATAAGGGAATTTTGACCGAAAGGGGGGATGCGCCCACATCGGGGCTGCTTTGGGTTTCGTAGATCACCATCATGTCTACGCCCCCCTTCATAAACAGCGCTACACATGCGTCTCTATTTTCAGAAGCAAGGGAGTAGTTGAGGTTGGCAATGGAGCTCGATAAGGTTTCTAAAAATTGTGGCAAGAAAGGGGTAACTAACAAACTGTGCTGGGCAACTACCGACAGGCTGGTCTGATCGACCTCAGAGGATTGAATGCGGCTTTTAACGTGATATGCCGTATTCAGTAAGTTTCTGAGGGTGACTTCATGCTCTCGTGCTACGGCAGTAAATCGAAAGGGCTTTTTACTTCGATCCACGAGCTCTACCCCAAGCCACGCCTCTAGTGCCTGAATCCGCCTGGAAAAAGCGGGTTGAGATAGGTTGCGCGCTGCCGCTGCGGCGGTGAAGTTTTCCAGATCTACCAATGCAAGGTAATCCTCAAGCCATTTCAGCTCCATAAGCTAACCCTCTTGCCTCATCTCAGCATGCAAAAAGGACATGATAATTCACAATAATTGCATTGGACATGGGTAACAGACCTTGCTTTAATGCATGAAACGAATCGAAGGAGGCATCATGGATCTTACCCACTACCCCAGAATCCGCTGCGGTCACTGGCCTACACCGCTAGAGCCGATGGTAAATCTGTCTTCAAAGCTGGGCGGCCCTGCTTTATGGGTCAAGCGCGATGATTGCACTGGACTATCTACGGGCGGTAATAAAACCCGCAAATTGGAATACCTCCTTGCTGATGCCCTGGCCAAGGGTGCCGACACCGTGATTACGCAAGGGGCAGTGCAATCAAACCACGCCCGCCAAACTGCGGCTCTGTGCGCAAAACTAAAATTGACGTGCCACATTTTGCTAGAAGACCGCACTGGTTTTAAAGACGATGCCTATCGACTGAATGGCAATGTCCTCTTAGACCGGCTTCATGGAGCCACTGTAGCGCCACGCCCTGCTGGCGCAAATATGCAGGCTGAAATGGAGATCTTTGCGGAAGCATTAAAAGCCAAGGGCAAAAAACCGTATGTCATTCCTGGTGGTGGCTCCAACCCGATTGGGGCTTTGGGTTACGTCAATGCCGCGCTGGAAATCACCCACCAGATAAATGAGATGGGACTTAAGGCTACTCACCTAGTCCTAGCAACAGGCAGTGCGGGCACGCATGCTGGGCTTATCGCCGGCCTGAAGATACTCAATAGCCCGCTCAAGGTTATTGGCTTTGGAGTGCGCGCGCCCAAAGAAAAACAAGAGCAAATGGTTTATGACCTTGCCTGCAATACTGCCTCGATGCTGGGGCATGAGGGGGTTGTGCGGCGCGAAGATGTTGTTGCGGATTGCAACTACGTAGGAGCAGGCTATGGCCTACCTACTGAGAGCATGGTTGAGGCCGTGAAAATGCTAGCGCAAACCGAAGGGCTGTTATTTGATCCGGTTTATACGGGCAAAGGACTTTCCGGCTTAATTGACTGGGTTCGTCATGGTCGCTTTACCCAAGACGACACAGTCATTTTTTTACACACCGGTGGCAGTGCTGCGTTGTTTGGTTATCCCGAAGTATTTTCGCTTGAGGGCTACACAAGCTAGGCACCTTACTCTTCCCAAGGAAATCGTGCGCGCGACATCTCTTCCATGATTTCCCGTTTACTCAGTGCGGGCTTTCTGGGCTTGCTATCCTTGTTCTGAGCCAAGGCCTCTTCTTCAGCCGGAATTGCCGCTGTATCGGTTTTCACTGTTTCGGATTTCTGTTCTTTTTCGATGCTCATCTCGCTCTCGTCATTTTTATGGTTTTTATTGATGTTACTGCCTTGTATTTTTCTTGCCTAGTACCGACACAACCAGTGTGATGATCGTCAACGGCAACACAAAACTGAGCATGGCATTCGAGAACTGGGGCAAGGCATCATGGGCTTGCGCTGACAGAATCATATAGCTGACATAGGCGATGTAATAGACTAAAAATACGCCGCCCTCCCAGCGCGCTATTTCCCTACCGGATAAAAAAATGGGTAGGCAAGCTAGCGATACTGCGGTTAAGACCCAGAGGTCGAAGGTCAATATCGATGGTGCGATTGCTATACCTGCTACTCCCGAAACTAGGCCGCCCAACCCAAGGCAGGCCAGCACATTGAAAATATTGCTGCCTACTACATTACCTACAGCAATATCACGCTCCCCTTTAAACGCCGCCACTAGGGATGCAGCCACCTCAGGCATACTAGTTCCAGCAGCCACAATGGTTAAGCCAATAACTAAATCACTAATGCCCAAGCGCTTAGCAAAGGCAACCGAAGCGGTCACCAGCCAGTCTGAGCCAAGCACCAACAGCAATAATCCAAATACGACTAGCCCAATCTGAACCGGCCATCGTCCATCCCACGTGTTGGGCTTCGCCTTAACTAGGGAGGCGTCAAACTCGTGCGTTTGCTCTTTGGGCGCATTTCTGGATTGGCGGATTAAAAACGCGACATACAGAATCATCAAGGCAAATAACAAAGCGCCGTCCCACATGCCAACAACACCATCAAGACTAAGCGCAACCAACAGCAATACAGTACCCACCATAATAGGCACCTCTTGCCGAATCAACTGCGTATGCACTATTAGCGGGGCGACCAGCGCGCTAATTCCCAAAATAAAAAGCACGTTAAAAATATTGCTGCCCAGCACATTGCCTAGGGCTATATCGCCTTGACCGTTAATCACCGCTCCAGTAGAAACGGCCATCTCGGGGGCGCTTGTGCCGAAAGCCACTACCGTCAATCCCACAACCAATGGCGAAATCCCCAGAGAAAGCGCTAACTTTGATGCTCCATGCACTAACGCATTAGCACCAACAAACAAGGCCGCAAGGCCAGCGATAAAAAGGAATAGATTGGTCAACATAGGGCTCAGTATGGCATTGAACCAAAAGTGCGGCGCAGACCGATTGCTGATTGGGTGCGCGCCTTTTGCTAATCACATGACCAACTTGCCATGGTCGCAATAAGCCAACAACCGTGGGGTTTTTAGCTTGTTGATTTACTGCTTGCAACTACCCTCTTTAGTTATTGCTGGGCTCTACTGCAGCAGACTCACCCTTACTCTTGGTGGTATCGATGCCCAGCGCTTTGAGTTTGCGATACAAGTGGGTGCGCTCAAGACCGGTGTATTCCGAGATCTTGGTCATGCTGCCGCCCATGATTTGCATCTGATGTTCAAAGTACGCTTTTTCAAAAAGATCGCGCGCTTCGCGTAAAGGCAAATCAAAATAGGTTTTGGCAATGCCGCTAATATATTCGCCGGGTGGCGCATTATTGCTACTTGCCGGTTTTGGATCGGCCGGCATCTTTGCAACTTGTGCCGCTGCGGGCATTGACTCCGCCTCTGGCGGAATCTGCTTGGGCGCACTCTCGAGCGCTTTGTTTACTGTCTTTAATAACTTTTGCAGGGCAATGGGTTTTTCAAGGAAATTCAAAGCGCCAATGCGCGTGGCCTCTACCGCAGTATCGATGGTGGCATGACCCGACATCATCACTACTGGCATAGTGAGGTGGCCACCATTCGACCATTCCTTAAGCAGGGTAATGCCATCGGTATCCGGCATCCAAATATCGAGTAGCACTAAGTCGGGTCGCATTTGCTCGCGCACTGTTCGCGCCTGTACCGCGCTTTCCGCTGCATAAACTGTATGGCCCTCATCCGTGAGAATCTCATTGAGAAGCTCGCGAATGCCCATTTCATCGTCCACCACCAAAATGCTAGCCATGGTTAAACCGCCTCTTTCGCTAGATTCATAAATAAGATTGAGACTTGCGCGCCCACCACGTTTTCTCCCTGCATCCGATTCCGAATTTCAATTTTTGCACCGTGATCATCGATAATTTTTTTCACGACAGCTAAACCTAAGCCGGTCCCCTTACTCTTGGTTGTGACATACGGCTCAAATGCCCTTACTAGTATCTTAGCTGGAAATCCTAAGCCCGAGTCACTAATGCTAAACCGAACCGCGTTTTGCAGCACGCCACTCGCCTGACTATACGGCACTACCTCGGTTTTTAACTTCACCGCCGCGGATTTGTGTTGACCCTCTAAGGTGGAGTCTTGCGCATTTTGTATTAGGTTGTGAATCACCTGACGCAACTGGGTTGGGTCGCCAAGAATATCCGGGCAAGCGGGGTCGAGCGCAATCTCGATGGGGCTGCCCTCATATAAACCCAGAATTTCTTGAATGAGTTTATTCATCGATACCGAACGCAATTGCGGCGCAGGCGTTTTTGCAAAATCCCGGAAATCATTCACCATCTGCTTCATTGCCTCTACCTGCCCAATGATGGTGGCTGTGCTGCGATTCATCATCTCTTCCTGCTCGGGGCTGACTTTACCGGCCAATTTTTGTTGCAGGCGCTCTGCCGAGAGCTGAATTGGCGTGAGGGGATTTTTGATTTCATGGGCAAGGCGTCGTGCCACCTCGCTCCACGCGATGGATCGCTGGGCCGTGACTACGTCCGTAATGTCATCAAAAACGATCATTTTGAGTCCTGGGGCTAATTCCGTACCGCGCACAAATACGGTTACGCCCAATTCATTTTCATATTCATTGCTGGCATGCAGCTGAATTTGCTTTTGCCAGACATTCGATACTGCCTTACCGCTGACATCATCGGTCATCGTCTGAACATCGGACCCTGAAGCCACTCGCATTTGCATGGTTGCAAAACCCTCTTTTACGGCGACCTCGAATTCATGCAGGCTTGCGATGGTCGCCAGCGGTTTGCCCGTCAGCGCCATTAAGTCATGTCCCAAGATGGCATCTGCACCCGCGTTGCTGGATACCAAATTAAATTGCCGATCAAAAATGCAAACACCAGCAGTCAAGTTTCCGAGCACGGTCTCTAAAAAGGATTTGGATTCCTGCAAGGAAGTGCGCGTATCGGCGAGTTGGCGGGTCATCACATTAAATTGGCGCGTGAGCATGCCCAGCTCATCGCCCGTATCCAGCTCGGGTTTCGGCGAGAGATCGCCCTGCGCAACTGCTTGTGTGCCACGCAACAGCATGAGTAGGGGGCGCGCCAATTGCTGCCCCAATAAGAGCGCCAAGGTCACCGCCACAAAGAGCGCGAAAAAGAGGGTGAGGGTTAAGGTGCCAATGTACATTTGGCGTAAACCCGTTCGACCAAGGGCTTTTTCTTGGTAATCGCTGTACGCGGCTTGTACCGCTAAAGTATTTTTGGTGATTTCGTCTGGAACAGACTTCACTAACTGCAAATACCAAAGCTCACGCTGATATTGGAGGTTTAAACCAAAGCCCTGGCTGCCACCGACCTTTTCTTTAATTAAGGGTATGACGGCTTTGAGTCGATATGCCTGAGCACCTTGGCTACCCTGGGGCTCCTCGACAAAGCTGGCGCCATTCACTTTATTTGCCTGACTCATCATTTCCTGGTTTGGTGCCACCACGATGGCTGGCGCCACTCCAGAAGAGGCGGTGGCAACCACCATTTGCTTGCCATTAAAAATGGTAATTTCCTGAATGCCGAACTGATCCCGCATTCGAGAAAGCAGCAGTGTGAGCTCTGCGGGGCTAGCCTGGTTTGGAATACGCTGAACTTGATCCGCAATAATGCGACCTTCGTCTTGCAACTCCTGCAATGAGGTACTGAGCGTGGCGCGCCCCAATTCGAGTCCCGCCTCAAGCGCCGACTCCACTTTCACATCGAACCACGTTTCAATGCTTCGCGAAACGAATTGGAGTGATACGCCATATAGAATTAAGCCAGGTACCACGCCCACCAAACCAAAAATCATGGCGAGTTTAGCAATTAGCCGCGTGCCAAATCGACCCTTACGCCAGCGAATGCTGATTACCACCACCAATATCAAAATAACCAATACGAGGCAGACTCCTACAATCAGGTTTGCCGCATAGAGCCAGATAAAGTAGTTGTCAAAAAATTCGGTGTTGGATGTCGCAGTAGACAGTAAGATCAACAGAATCAGGGCGAAGCCACCCGTCACTGCGGTTGCTACCGGTAGCGCGCGGCGCTTCCAAATGGACTTTTCGAAAAAGGGCCACTTCATTTATGGGCTCTCAATCCTGACGCTTGATCACAGCTTGTGCGCTTGGGGCGAACGGAAAGCGCGTCCAATCACTGGAAACATTCCAGTCCCGGTTATTCAAGGCATTCACCTGAAATGGTTTTGGTAGCTTGCTTAAATCTAGCACCATGCGTAAGGCCGCAGAATACGTTTTACTCGGATCCACACTGGTCGCATCCACCACCCGCCACCCGCCGACGCTACCAACCACTTGCAACGCCTCTGAAATCGTTTGGGCAGTAAAGGTGAACCCACCTGAGGCAATGCGGTATTGTTTGGTAAGGGGTTGATACGAAAGCCGTGTTTGGCGCTGGGCCAATACTGGCCTTTCATCAAACCAATACCAGCGAGAACGGCTAAGCTCAAACTCCGTTTGAAAATACAAGACAACGCCCTTTTGTACCGCGTCCTCAAGGCCTGGCGAAAGTTCAATCTGAAATGCGGCATTTAAGAACCAGTCGGAATCCACTCGCTCCAACTCGACAAATTTAACTTTGATGCCCTCGGCGCTTGCCAAAGGAACAAAGAGGGCGCCCATCAGCAGGAATGCCGAAAGGATGAGGCGCTTAATTTGCTGGGTCATGGCCCATTCTTTGTAAACAGAGCATAGTAAAAACCGTCATGCGTCGAGCTTGGCAAAATTTGGCCCGGCGCATTCAATCGTACCGCATTCTCCTGGTTCGCCATAAACCAAGCAGCCTGCTCCTCCCCCTCTTCAGGGAACACAGAGCAAGTGACATACAAAAGCAGACCGCCTTCTTTTAGCATTTGCCATGCTTGATGCAATAAAGCCCGTTGGCGTTTTTGTAAATCAGCAATGTCATTTGCGCGCCGCAGGAAAGGAATATCGGGGTGTCGGCTTACGATTCCAGATGCAGAGCAGGGCGCATCAATCAAAATCTTGTCAAAGGCTTGGCCATCCCACCACCCTGCGCTGGCGGCATCAGCGACCTTGAGAACCGCATCTTCGCCCGCAGATATTAATTTAAGGCGGCCTAAATTGTCATTTACCTTCATCAGGCGCTCTCGATCGATGTCGACCGCGGTCATCTTGACCTGGGCGCCCTCCATGATGTGCGCAGTCTTACCCCCGGGGGCGGCGCACATGTCCAGCACACGGTCACCATCTTGGGCCTTTAATAAAACACCGGCGAGCTGCGCGCCGGCATCTTGCACAGAGACCAAGCCATCAAAAAATCCAGGGATGGCGGCAACGGGTATTGGCTCATGCAATCGCAATGCCGAGTCCAGAGCAACCCCTGCAACGCGGTGAATCGGTTCTGCCTGTATGCGCGCAGCAGCTAAGGTCTCGCGATACCGCTCCATCGAAATAACGCGGGTGTTCACCCGCAAAATCAGGGGGGGTCGCTGTGACTGTTGCAAACAGATGGCTTGCCATGATTTAGAGTAGTTTTTCTTGAGGTTCGCTAGCCACCATGGTGGAAAAAAAGATTCTCCAGGACTGTTGTGATCAGGGCGCTTTTCGCCAGCGGAATCCAGTGAATCACTTACCTTACGCAGTACTGCGTTGATGAGGCCTTTGGCATAGATCGTCTTATCGTATTCACCACATGCTTTAACGGCCTCATTGACGATGGTGTGGGTCGCATATCCTTTTTTAGCCTCGCCCGTACGATCCAGCAATAACGTAATCGCCACAGTCAACAGGTGCTCCACCTCTTTGGCGGGCGGCTTGGGCACAAACTGCTTTATCAGTGCATGCGAGCGAGTCCATCTACGAAAAGCATCAAAAGTCAGGCTTTGCACAATGGGGCGCTCGCCAGGCTCTAGCTCTTCCAAAACCTGGGTAAGGGATCTGCCCAGCATCACCTCACTAATCGCTTGGGCTGCAATAGTAATGGCTTGCGATAAAGGAAGGTTGCGCTGTTCCATCTGGGATGGCAAAACTAACCCTCTCTGGGGTAGGCCCCATCCCTAGCCATGCTCATTAATCGGGCAACCCGCTCTTCTGTCGGCGGGTGGGTTGAAAACAATTGCGAAATACCCGAAGCGCTCAAGGGATTCAGGATCATCATTTGCGCGGTTTCCGGATGGCGTTCTACCGCGTTAAACGGGATACCGCTAGCATAGCGATGGATTTTATCGAGCGCCGAAGCAAGGGCTTCCGGATCCTGACTAATTTCTGCGCCGCCCCGATCTGCCTCATACTCGCGCGCCCGCGAAATGGTCATCTGAATCAAGCTTGCCGCAATAGGCGCCAAAATGGCTACCGCAATACTGGCGATGGGATTAGAAGGCCTGCCCTCTGCATCGCGTGAGCCCATGAACATCGCCATATTAGCAAGCGCCGCAATTGCCCCGGCCATTGTTGCTGCGATGGTTGAGATCAAAATATCACGATGCTTCACGTGTGCCAGTTCGTGCGCCATGACACCCCGCAGCTCGCGATGGGACAAAATTCCTAATATGCCGGTGGTGGCAGCAACTGCGGCATGCTCCGGATTGCGGCCTGTTGCAAATGCATTGGGCGCGTCTTCGTGGATTAAATACACTTTAGGCATTGGTAAATTCGCCTTGGCGGCCAATTCTTCTATGACCGCATAAAACTGGGGGGCTGAACGCGCGTCGACTTGCTGCGCCCCAGTCATCTTCAGCACCATCGCATCCGAATACCAATAACTAAAAAAGTTCATTCCAAATGCAAACAATAGCGCCAAGATAAGGCCATCACGCCCACCCAGCATGCCACCCACAGCGATGAATAAGGCTGTAATTGCGGCCATTAAGATGGCGGTTTTCGCTAAGTTAAACATAGGTCCCTCCTATTTAATCGATGCATCATGGATCTGATGCGCTGGATGCGGTAAATCGCAGCGTGGCGTTCTGCGCTTGCTCGGCCTGAAACCATTGCAATGCCGAGACCCGTTTACCCCCAGGCCTTTGCATTTCTAGTATTTCTAAAATACCCTCTTGACAGGCCACTAGCACGCCCCGGTCACTAGTACCAATAATAGTACCTGCGGCACTAGGATAATTTGCGGTGATTTTGTCTTTGGTGTCCATCAAGGAGCCGCTCTTCCAAATCTTGATGGTCTGATTATGTATGCCTGCACTTGCGCCTGGGAATGGATTAAAGGCGCGTATCTGACGGTCGATGTCTGCCGCGGATTGGCTCCAGTCAATTTCTGCTTCCGCCTTTTGTATTTTCTCGGCATAGCACATGCCCTCGATCGGCTGTGGCATCCGGATCAAGGCCTTGCCCGATTCAAGCTGGGCCAAGCACTGCACCATTAAGTCAGCCCCTAGCTCGGCCAAGCGATCATGTAGCGATGCGCTGGTATCGTCTGCATAAATCGGCGTTGCTTTGGAGAGCACCATATCACCCGTATCCAGTCCCGCATCCATTTGCATAATGGTGACGCCCGTTTCGTCATCACCAGCCTGGATGGCGCGCTGAATTGGAGCGGCGCCACGCCAGCGCGGCAACAGCGATCCGTGAATATTGAATGCGCCATAACGTCCTGCCTGCTCTGCCAAATCCAAAATGTCTTGCGGAATGATGAGGCCGTATGCGACCACCACCATGACATCAAACTCCGTTTGTTTGAGAATGTCGTATGCCTCTTGCGCTTGTGCACGCCCAATTGGGTCTGCGCTTGTGCGCTTGAGTGAGGACGCCTGAAGCAGCCGTCTTTTTTTTCTTAAAGCCTCCGCTTTAACGGGACTGACCTGCAACTGCATGCCGCGCCCCGCGCGTCGATCTGGTTGCGTCATGACCAGCACGACCTCATGTCCCGCCGCCTCAATCGCACGCAACGCATGAGCAGCGAATTCCGGCGTACCTGCAAAAACGACCTTCATGATGGTAAATTGTTCAGCGCTGACCTACTAGCTCTTTGGCGCGCTTTTTCATTTTGAGGGAAATGCGATTGCGCTTGAGTATCGATAAATATTCCACGAATACTTTTCCAAGCAGGTGATCCATTTCATGTTGCAGGCAAACCGATAGCAAACCATCCGCCTCGACTTCAAATGGCTTGCCTTGCAAATCCAATGCCCGAACACGAATACGGTCTGGCCGATCGACTTCATCGTAATACTCTGGCACCGATAGGCAGCCCTCTCGCCAAGATTTAGTTTCTGGGCTTGCCCAAATTAATTCAGGATTAATAAAGACCATTAACTGATTTTGATCTTCCGAGACATCGATCACAATAATGCGCTCGTGAATATCGACTTGGGTGGCAGCAAGACCTACGCCCGGGGCGTCATACATCGTCTCAGCCATGTCGGCAACAATCTTACGAATGCGATCGTCTACGACAGCCACTGGTTTAGCCACCTTGTGCAGTCTTGGATCTGGGTAGTGAAGAACGGTCAATAAGGACATAACGGAATTATCTTACAGAGTAATCAAGTTGTACTGATTGGCAAAAAAAAGCCTACCGGCAAAAATGCCTTCATGAAAACCCCTCTGCCCATTCAAGCGCTGTATCCAAATTCCCCCATCTACCCGAAGCGACTTTTGGATTTACGCGATCCCCCAAGCCCACTATATATATGTGGCAATCCTGCTTTATTTCAATTGCCAGCCATTGCTATTGTAGGATCGCGGGAGGCAAGCCTGCAAGGTATGTACATCGCATCGCAGTTTGCTAAGGGCCTGAATGACGCCGGTTACTTGGTTATTTCAGGCTTGGCGCGCGGCATTGATGGCGCCGCCCATCGCTCTGCATTAACCCCGCCTTTGGCCCGTACTGCCGCCGTTTGCGGCACGGGGCTTGACTTGGTTTATCCATATGCACATCGCGCCCTGGCGCAGGCGATTAGCGAACAGGGTCTGCTCATTTCCGAGTTTTCTGTGGGCGTAGGCCCCAAACCCTTTCACTTTCCGCGTCGCAATCGCTTGATCGCCGCCTTAGCGCTTGGGGTTGTGGTGGTCGAGGCCACAACCCGCTCGGGCTCTCTCATCACAGCGCACCTTGCGGCCGAGATGGGCAGGGAGGTATTTGCTGTGCCTGGATCGATCCTAGGCAATCGCTCGGAGGGCTGCCACCAACTCATTCAAAACGGTGCCAAGTTGGCACATACCCTAGCGGATATTCTGTCAGAATTCCCTGACGTAAACCCACCCAATATGCGTTAACATATTGATTTTATTGTTGTTTTTATCCTGCACCCCGGTCAACAGGGTGATGATTTAGACTTTTCTTGATTTATCGGTTAATAATAAAAAAGGGGGGCTGATCTTCTTTTTGGTCTATACACCCCCGAGTTTGACCCGATTTTTATGTATTTATTTTATTAATCAGCACCTTTTTAGGCTCACGCGTGGCTAAAGCACCTACCAAAACCGCATCCAAATCTACTGCAGGGGCCAGCCCCAAGGCGCTGATCATCGCCGAAAAACCTTCCGTTGCGAATGACATCGCCAAGGCTCTAGGGGGGTTCACTAAGCACGAAGATTATTTTGAAAACGAGCACTACGTCATTTCTTCTGCGGTGGGCCATCTTTTAGAGATTGCCGCGCCCGATGAATATGAGGTAAAGCGTGGCAAATGGTCTTTTGCAAACCTGCCCGTGGTGCCACCTCACTTTGATTTACGCCCAATTGCCAAAACCGAGTCGCGACTCAAGGTGTTACAAAAACTCATCAAGCGCAAAGACATTGCAGAACTCATTAATGCGTGCGACGCGGGACGAGAAGGAGAGCTGATCTTTCGGCTGATCGCGCAACACGCCAAAGCCAGTCAGCCCATTAAGCGCTTGTGGCTTCAATCCATGACACCGAATGCCATCCGCGAGGGCTTTGCCTCCCTCCGCTCCGATGTGGATATGCAGCCCTTAGCGGATGCCGCGCGTTGCCGTTCCGAAGCAGACTGGCTTGTTGGTATTAATGGCACGCGCGCTATGACCGCCTTCAATAGCAAAAGTGGTGGTTTTTTTCTTACTACCGTAGGCCGCGTTCAGACTCCCACCCTATCGATTGTGGTTGAACGCGAGGAGTTGATTCGCAAATTCATCTCCAAAGACTATTGGGAAGTGAAGGCGGACTTTATTGCATCGGCTGGTATTTATGAAGGTCGCTGGTTTGATCCGAAATTTAAAAAAGATGCGGCCGAACCCGATCTTCGCGAAAACCGCTTATGGAGTGAAGCCGCGGCGCAAAGTATCGTTGCCGCCTGTCGCAACAAAAAAGCAACGGTGCGTGAAGAGGCAAAACCCGCTACCCAGCTTGCACCCCAGTTGTTTGACCTAACCAGCTTGCAACGGGAGGCGAATGCCCGTTTTGGTTTTTCAGCCAAAAACACCCTGGGCCTTGCGCAAGCGCTTTATGAGCGCCATAAGGTGCTGACCTACCCCCGAACCGATTCCAGAGCATTGCCTGAAGACTACCTTGAAACGGTTAAACAAACCGTAGAAAACTTGGCGGAGCATTCAGGCGAGTATCGACCCCATGCGCAAGCTATCCTAAAAGGAGATGGCAAAGATGCAACGGCGAAAGCCAAAGGATATGGCTGGATTAAACCCAACAAACGCATCTTTGATAATTCTAAGATTTCAGATCACTTCGCCATCATCCCAACCCTAGAGTCGCCAAAATCATTGAGCGAGCCTGAACAAAAACTGTATGATCTGGTTGTCCGCCGCTTCTTGGCGGTATTTTTTCCCGCCGCGGAGTTTCGAGTCACCACCCGCATCACCGAATGTTCCGGTCACCATTTCAAAACCGAAGGTCGTATATTAGTAAATCCAGGTTGGCTCGCCGTCTATGGCCGAAGCAACCAAAGCGATGATGAGTTAGTCGCCGTTCAAGAAAATGAAACCGTGCAAGGCGATACGATTGATGCGGTGGCCCTGAAAACGAAACCGCCTGCGCGCTACAGTGAAGCGACTCTTCTTTCGGCCATGGAAAGTGCGGGTAAGTGGGTTGATGATGATGACATGCGTGAAGCAATGGCAGAAAAAGGCTTGGGTACGCCAGCTACACGTGCCGCCATCATCGAAGGCTTATTGGCCGAAAAATACATCGTGCGCGAAGCCAGAGAATTAATTCCAACGGCCAAGGCTTTCCAGCTGATGACCTTGCTCCGCGGACTTGATGTTGAAGAACTAACGCGCCCCGACCTCACCGGCAGTTGGGAAAATAAGCTCTCATTGATTGAACAGGGCAAGATGAAGCGCGATGCGTTTATGCATGAAATCGCGCAAATGACACAGCGTATTGTGAAGCGCGCCAAGGAATACGACAGCGATACTATTCCTGGTGACTATGCCACCCTGAGCACACCATGCCCCCACTGCAAAGGGCCTGTTAAAGAAAACTATCGCCGCTTTGCCTGCGAACAGTGCGGCTTCACGATTAGCAAAACACCAGGTGGTCGCGCATTTGAATACGATGAAGTTGAAATGCTATTGCGTGACAAAACGATTGGCCCTCTGCAGGGTTTTCGTAGCAAAATGGGTCGACCGTTCGCTGCCATTATTAAGTTAAGCGAAATTCCGGAGGATGATTCTGACTATCCAAACGCAGGTTTCAAGCTTGAATTTGATTTTGGTAACTCGCAAGACGACGATACTGAAGCGGTTGATTTTACGGGGCGCACCGCGCTCGGCGTTTGCCCTAAATGCTCTGGTGCGGTGTATGAAGACGGCATGCGTTATGTTTGCGAACACAATACCGGGCCAAGTAAAACCTGTGATTTCAAAACCGGCAAGGTTGTTTTGCAGCAAGAAATTTCCAATGAGCAAGTCCAAAAATTGCTGAGTGAAGGCAAAACGGATTTACTAACCAATTTCAAATCCAACCGAACTGGGCGCGGTTTTAAAGCTTATTTGGCTTTGGGTCCAGATGGGAAAATTGGTTTTGAGTTTGAGGCTAAAGCGCCCAAGGAAGGCGGTAAGGCGCCGGCTAAAAAACGATCTGGCGCAAGTGCTGCCGCCAAATCAGCCGTGAAACCCAAGCGTGTCAGCAAAGCAAAATCGCCTGCAAGCGCTTGATCTGCAATCAGCTTTGCTGCTAAGGCAGACCACAAAATACCGCGCGATCCAAACGCAGTAGCGACAAATATCCCGGGGCGCTGCGGTAGCGCCCCGATGATGGGTAGGCGATCACCCGCAACACAACGCACGCCGACAAATTGCCCATCCGGTATTAACTCACTGCGGTCGCCCTCATCAAAATCCAACAGGCCGGCTGCCTGTTCTTGATTAAAGCAATCACTGGTTGTACGTGGCTCTACATCGTCGTCGTTCTCATCAAAACTGGAGCCCACCATCCAGCGTATCGCGTCCTTTTCAGAGCGCTCTGCAGGTAGGCAATATCCATCCCCGCAAATGATGGCGCTGGGCAGATGCGCTGCCCAAGTACTTGTCGTATTAATCTTAAAAAAACTAAGCTGTCCCCGTACGGGTTTTAAAGGCAACTTGATTTGCACGCTGGCAAGTAAGGGTTTTGTATTTAAGCCCGCGGCAACAATCACCTGCTTAGCGCGGACCCAATCACGCCCATCCTCATCAACCAAGATCCAGTGATCGCCATCTTCCTTTATCGCCGCAACTGATGAGCCATACATGCAATTCAGCTTGCTGTGTTGGTTCAGCAGCGCTTTGCACGACTCGGCCAAATTGAGCATGCCGCCGTCCGGAAACCACACTCCCGCTCGCGCTATTCCTGAATACTTTTTCGCGGTTGCCGCATTTACGGCCTTTGCCATTTTTGGATCCAGTCCCAGAGCCTCTAGATGGTCGCCCATTACACCCACATCAAACGTGTGCCCTTTTTTGGCCGGCTGCAAAATACCTTTGTGATTCCATTGTTTGCCCCAACGCGCTACCGCCAATGCAAAGCCAATGCGGGTCAGCTGTAGTAATTTAGGCGAGCCCCTAGCAATATGCGGGTGGGCAATGGCATAAGCATGGCTTGAACAGCCGGTAGCCGGGGTGGCGGCACCCTCGACAACACATACCGCATGCCCGCGAGCTAGTATTTCATTGGCGATGCTTGCACCCGCAATGCCCGCACCTATCACCACAATGTCATGGTGTTGGGTTTGGGTCATGTTTTCTTTTGCGTGCTTAGGCGTTTAAGCGCTGCTCAATTTTGCTGCGCGTTGCGAGCAATTCTTGGGGTAGGTGATACTTCAACTGCTCAAACAGTTCTGCATGCAATTGAATTTCTGCTTGCCAATCGTCTTTGGCTACGGATATGACCTGATTAAATTGCTCCGGAGAAAAATCAAGTCCGGACCAATGCAAATCGTGGTACTCCGGGCAAACGCCAAATACCGTTTCTTTGCCTTTGGCTTTACCATCCACACGCCCCAAAATCCAAGCTAACACGCGCATATTTTCACCAAAGCCTGGCCAGACAAATTGACCGCTTTCATCTTTGCGAAACCAATTTACACAATAAATTTTTGGCAGTTGTGCGCCCGATTCAGCGAGCTTCTTGCCAAGGCTTAACCAATGCTGAAAGTAGTCGCTCATGTTGTAGCCTGCGAACGCAAGCATTGCGAATGGGTCGCGGCGCACCACACCCACCTGACCTGTAATGGCAGCTGTTGTTTCAGATCCCATAGTGGCGGCCATGTATACGCCTTCCTGCCAATCGCGCGCTTCGCTAACAAGCGGAACGGTAGTAGAGCGACGTCCGCCAAATAAAAATGCATCAATCGGCACCCCCTCGGGATCGTTCCACTTTGGATCGACTGCGGGATTATTGGTGGCTGCCATGGTGAAGCGGGAATTCGGATGCGCCGCCTTTCTGCCGGCGGCACCATCTGCGGGAGTCCAGTCTTTGCCTTGCCAATCGATCAAGTGCGCTGGTGGCTCATCCGTTAAGCCTTCCCACCATACATCGCCATCATCGGTGAGGGCTACGTTAGTAAAAATGACGTCTTGATTCAGTGAGTCAATGCAGTTGGGATTGGTTTGGCGATTAGTTCCTGGCGCCACTCCAAAGTAACCAGACTCAGGGTTTATTGCGTACAAGCGCGTCTTGCCCGTTGTCGCATCAGCGCGCGGTTTGATCCAGGCAATGTCATCGCCAATCGTGGTTACCTTCCACCCTTCAAATCCTTTGGGGGGGATCATCATTGAAAAATTGGTTTTTCCACAGGCAGAGGGAAACGCGGCGGCCACGTGGTATTTTTTTCCTTCGGGCGATGTCACTCCAAGAATCAACATGTGCTCTGCCAACCAACCCTGATCGCGCCCCATAGTGGAAGCAATGCGCAGCGCAAAACATTTTTTGCCTAATAAGGCATTGCCCCCATACCCCGAACCAAAGGACCAAATCTCACGCGTTTCGGGATAATGAACAATGTATTTTGTTGGATTGTTGGGCCAAACCGCATCTTTTTCCCCGACTGCCAGCGGCTTTCCAACCGTGTGAACGCATGGCACAAACTCACCACTGCTTCCCAATTGATCAATCACAGCGCGACCCATGCGCGTCATGATGCGCATATTGATTGCCACATAAGGGCTATCTGAAAGCTCCACACCAATATGCGCGATGGGGGAGCCAATTGGCCCCATCGAAAACGGCACCACATACATAGTTCTGCCGCGCATGCATCCTGTAAATAGTGGTTTCAGGGTGGCGCGCATTTCATCTGGGGCCATCCAATTGTTGGTAGGTCCGGCATCTTCTTTTTTATGAGAACAAATAAAGGTGCGGTCTTCCACGCGCGCCACATCCTGCGGGTCTGAAATTGCTAAAAAAGAATTTTTGCGTTTAGCTGGATTGAGGCGCTTAAACGATCCTGCCACCACCATCAGATCACATAACTGATCGTATTCTTCTTGGGATCCATCACACCAATGTATCTGGTCTGGCGTTGTGAGGGCTGCTATTTCTGCTACCCATTGAATGAGTTTTTGATTCTGAACATACGCGGGTGCATTTACCAATGTTGCTTGTTGCGTTGCTGACTGATTCATTTAAAGCCCTCGCAATTTTAATGTGTTGGATCAATGCATTCTAGCATTTTTTATAAGGGGTTTTTATCGATTTGTAGCCGGCAAAGCCTTGTCTTCATTGGGTTTATGCGACCTTATTTGGTGTATGCATTATTTTTATAGCTACTTACCAATGCAAAACTGACTGAAGATTTTGCCTAGTAAATCGTCAGGCAAAAGTCGGCCTGTTATCTGACCCAAGTGATCCTGTGCCAACCTTAATTCTTCTGCAAAGAGCTCTAAAGAGCGGTTCCCGTCCTGCGCAAATCCCTCTGCTTTTTCTAATGCAGCACTGGCCTTTAATAAGCAGTCGATGTGCCTACGTCGAGAAATAACCACATCCTCTTGCCCTTGCTGCCAACCCACCGACTGCAATATGGCGCGCTTTAGCTCTGGTATGCCGTCGCCTGTTTTGGCGGAAATCGCGATCACGCCCCCTGGAATCGGTGTTGATCCCGCAATATCCACCTTGTTCAACACATGCAGCGCTTGGCATGTTGTCGGCATAGCAGACAGCACTTTATTGTGGAGCATTCCTTCGTTTACCTGATTAATGGGATTGTTTGTGTCCAGCGCATCCATAAAAATAATCAGGTCGGAAGTCGCAATTGCATCCCAAGATCGCTCTATTCCTTTAGCCTCAACCTCATCTAGGGTCTCTCTCAGCCCCGCAGTATCGGTGATATGAATTGGCACGCCATCAATCGTAATGCTCTCTCGAATGCGATCGCGTGTTGTGCCGGCAACAGGAGTCACAATGGCAAGCTCTTCGCCAGCCAACTGATTGAGCAAGGAGCTTTTCCCCACATTCGGAGCGCCAACCAAGGTGGTGCGTATGCCATCGCGCAATATACGTCCTTGATTTGCAGACAGCTCTAGTTGCTTTACTTGATGCTGAATGGCCGCTAGCCGCTCTTTTGCGTGAGCGTTTTCCAAAAACTCAATTTCTTCTTCCGGAAAATCGAGTGTGGATTCCACCAAGATTCGCAGTTGCGTTAACTCATCCACCAATGCATTGATATCTTGTGAAAACTGTCCCTGCAAGGAGCGCGCCGCCCCCATGACTGCTGCACCAGACTGTGCGCTGATTAAATCGGCTATGGCTTCGGCCTGCGCTAAATCAATTTTGCCATTCAAAAATGCACGCAGCGAAAATTCTCCGGGCTGTGCTATAGACAGGCCTTCCGCTCTGCCAAGCTCTAAGCACCGAGCGAGAACCAACTCGAGCAGCTGTGCTCCGCCGTGGCACTGGAGCTCTAATACATCCTCTCCCGTAAATGAGGCGGGAGCAGGAAAGAGTATAGCAAGGCACGAATCAATCGTTTGCCCTGTTTGATTGACTAAATTAATTAGCGTCGCAGTGCGGGGTTTTGGCAGCTTCTTGCAAAGTGCTTCGGTAATTTTAGAAAGGTTTTCACCGCTAATTCGAATAACGCCAACGCCGGCGGAGCCGGTGGCTGTTGCAATAGCAACAATGGGGGTTTTTCGTGCTACCGGTCCCATTGTTGTTTTTGCTTCATGGTGATTGCTTTACTTACTTGGGTGCTTTCTTCATGATCATCTTATTAATTTGCCATTGCTGTGCGATGGACAAAATGTTGTTTACTACCCAGTACAAAACCAGTCCTGCTGGGAAGAAGAAGAACATGATTGAAAAAATAATCGGCATGTACATCATGACCTTTGCCTGTATTGGGTCTGGTGGCGTTGGGTTCAGCTTCGTTTGAACCCACATCGACACCGCCATAATGATGGGCAAAATGTAATACGGGTCTGGTACGGCTAAATCATGGATCCATAAAATCCATGGAGCGTTGCGAATTTCGACAGAGGATAGCAGTACCCAGTAGAGTGAAATAAACACGGGGATTTGAATCAACATCGGCAAGCAACCACCTAAAGGATTGATTTTTTCCTTTTTGTACAGCGCCATCATTTCTTGATTCATTTTTTGCGGATTGCCTTTGTTGGCTTCTCGCATTGCCATAATGCGCGGCTGCACCTCTTTCATGCGTGCCATCGATTTGTAACTTGCTGCTGATAGGGGATAAAACAGCAGCTTTATCAAGATGGTTAAAACAACGATCGACCAACCCCAGTTGTTTATGTATTCATGGATGCGCTCGAGCGTCCAAAAAATGGGTTTAGCCAAGATGGTTAAGTAACCGTAATCTTTTAGTAGCTCCAATCCTGGTGCTATTACCTCTAGTGCGCTTTCTTGTTGCGGTCCTACAAACAGGCGCGCAGTCTCCATGGTCGTTTTCCCAAGGTCGACATTTTCCAGCGGCGTTTGGATTCCTACCCGATATACGTTGTTATCAATTTTGCCCGCATAAATGTCGCGCGCCAGTTTGTCGCTGGGTATCCATGCACTAGCGTAATAGTGCTGAACCATTGCCACCCATGCTGGCTCGCCAGCAGCAACTTGCTTTGGTATTGAGATTTTATTTTTCTCTATGTCACTAAATTCAATTTTGGTGAATTTCTCTTTATCGGTATAAACCGCTGGGCCGGTAAAGGTGCTGTAAAACTGGCTTTCTTCGCGCTTGCTTCCATCCCTTACCAACTCGGTGTATAGCACTAGTGGCCCTACGGCTGGATTGGTTTTGCTTACACGATGCATTACATCGATGACATAACTATCGGGATTGAGAATAAATGTTTTTTCTAATGAAACGCCATTGCGCTCGCTAATGACAACCAAGTATGGTCGCCCAGAGCCATCTTTACCCGTGCTTTGCAATTTAAATTCACTGGTATGGTTTGGTAACTCTACATTTCCTGCCGCAATCAAACCAGAACGCGCTAAATATTGGTGGCCTGGGGTTACTTGCAATAACTCAATTGGCTTCTTATCGACTTCAAGCTCTTTTAATAAAGTTGCCCCGATGACATTGGCGCCATCTGCGCTAATGTCAATTGCTAAGACATCGTTTTGCAATTTAAAGCGCTCTTTGTTTGCCGCTTGGGCTACCGTTGCTGGTAGGGTCTTATTTACAACCGATGGTGGGGCACTATTGTTGCCGGCTGTAGCGGTGGGTACATCGTTTTTCTTGTCTTGGTTGGGGGTCGCCTCATTTTGTTTGGCTGTGGTTTGTGGGCCAAAAATAGGGGATTTGCCTTCGTAGGCCAGCCAATTGTTATAGAGCAACAATCCTGCGATCGAAAATACTGCCCATAGAATAGTTCGTTTTGTATCCATGTTTTTCTATTTATTTTTTGAGTTGCTTGGGTTAATCACTGGATCATAGCCGCCATGGCTCCACGGGTTGCACCTTAATAGGCGCCAGAGAGTTAGGCCAGTGCTTTTGATTGGGCCGTGCACCTTAAAACAATGGCACGCGTATTCCGAACAACTTGGTTCGAATTTGCACTGGGCGCCAAAATAAGGGCTCAATGCAATTTGATACATTTTTATTAATGTGATTGCCGCCTGATTCAGTATTTGCACCTAAATTAATCCTGTGATTTGCATCTTTAGGCTAATGCGCTCATTCTCTCTTAACCTACCACGTGTTTTCTGTCCTATAGCTTTACGCAAGCGCACCACCACATCTACACTTAACTCCCCGGCTTTGCGCTGCTTATTCACGGTTTCGCGTATTAATCGCTTTAATCGATTTCGATCTACAGCACGCTTCGCTAGTTTTTTGGCTACCGCAATTCCAAGTTCTGCTTGTGCGCAATGCAAAGGAGTCCCTGTGTAAACACCCCAATCCTTGCTGATTTTGGGTGGTGTTTTAAGCAACTCCGATATTCGTGCGCTTTTCAAACGAGCATCAACCTCAAACAGCGAGTCGTTTTCGGCCTTTTGCGCGACGCGCATTTAATACGGTGCGACCGCCACGGGTTTTCATGCGGACGCGAAAGCCGTGGGTACGTTTACGGCGGGTTACGGATGGTTGGTATGTTCTTTTCATGATTGACCTCGGGAAAGCCAAGTATTTTCCTTTGTGCAGCGCTTTAGGTCAAGCTAAGTTAGGTGTTTATTGGGTTTTTCCCTCACTTAATTTTCAGTTTTTTTTATAAAGTCCTGTTTTTATTGTTTTTTACTGGCTTGTTCACAAGTTATCCACAGGTTTTCCACGCATTTTTTACTTGTGGATAACTTTAGTAAATCGCTACAATCAATCCTCCCTAAATGAGCAATCTAGAAAATAATTCCTCCTTGTCTGTCTTAAGCCCCCTTGGTTTTTGGGATGATGCCATCCAAACCCTATCCCGCGAACTTTCCCCACAACAGTTTAAAACGTGGATTCAGCCACTTAAAATTGGGGGCTTCGATGAGAGTGAATGTTCACTAACAATTACAGCACCCAATCGATTTAAGTTGGATTGGATTAAGAAAACGTTTTCTGATCGCTTTCAGGAAATGGCCTCGCTGTACTTTGGAAAGCCGTTCATATTGAATTTTGTGTTGGATGATGGCAGCAAGCCCATTCCCGGCTTAATAAGCCCACTCTCTACCCACAACTCTATAAGCGCTGCACCTTTTATTTCTGAGTCTAGCGATGCTGCGGCTCTTGATTCGCCCGAACCTGACGAAGCCAACTATGGTATCGAGGACCACTCTAAACTCAACCCCGGCTTAACTTTCGATACATTTGTGACCGGTAAGGCCAATCAATTGGCGCGAGCCGCCTCCATACAGGTTGCACACAACCCAGGAACTTCGTACAACCCGATGTTTTTATATGGGGGAGTAGGTCTTGGCAAAACACACCTTATTCACGCCATTGGTAACCACCTTCTTAAGGAGAAGCCGGACGCCCGTATTCGGTATATTCATGCGGAGCAGTATGTCTCTGACGTGGTTCGGGCGTACCAACAAAAGGCGTTTGACCGGTTTAAGCGTTACTACCACTCTTTAGACCTGCTTCTTATTGACGATATTCAGTTTTTTAGTGGTAAATCGCGGACGCAAGAGGAGTTTTTTTATGCCTTTGAGGCCCTTTTGGGCAATCGTTCCCAAGTCATCATTACAAGTGACACCTATCCCAAGGAGATGGCGGGCATTGATGATCGCCTGATCTCCCGCTTTGATTCTGGGCTTACTGTTGCCATTGAGCCCCCGGAGCTTGAAATGCGGGTGGCGATTTTGATGAAAAAGGCATTGGCCGAAGGCATTCCAATGACGGAAGATGTGGCTTTTTTTGTTGCCAAACACCTTAGGTCAAACGTACGCGAGCTTGAGGGGGCGCTACGCAAAATTTTGGCCTACGTTCGTTTTCATGGGCGCGAAGTCACCATTGATGTGGCTCGCATTGCCCTTAAAGATCTATTGTCCATACAAAACCGCCAAATTTCGGTTGAAAACATTCAAAAAGCAGTTGCTGATTTCTATAACATCAAGGTTGCTGACATGTATTCCAAAAAGCGGCCCGCAAACATTGCCCGCCCTCGCCAAATCGCCATGTTTATGGCAAAAGAGCTAACCCAAAAAAGCTTGCCCGAGATTGGTGATTTATTTGGTGGTCGCGACCACACAACAGTTTTACACGCCGTCCGCAAAATTTCGGAAGAGCGTTCCCATGATGGGCAGCTAAACCATGAAATTCACGTCATTGAACAAACCTTAAAGGCGTGATTTTGATCTGTGGATAAGGTTGTGTATGACTATGTGCATAAGTGGGTTGGTTTGATGTGGATAAATTGGGGAAAACTTTAACTTCATGCAAAAATGGGGTTTATTACAATAGTTATCCAAAACTTATCCTTTATTTATACAGAGGTTTTCCACAGGTTTTTTTGGGTTTAGGTATTTGTTTTAAAAGGCATATTTAACTTATCCACCGTTTTGGCGAGCCTTATTACTATTACTACTTAGATATATATACAAGGATTTAAAAGCAATGCAACTCGTAAACACATCGCGTGATAATTTATTAAAACCATTGCAAGTGGTTAGTGGCATTGTTGAGCGTCGACATACATTACCTATTTTGGCAAATCTCCTTTTTAAAAAGGTGGGTGACCGCGTTACTTTTGTTTCTACTGATATTGAAATTCAGATTGCAACAAGCGCGTCCTTTGGGGTTGGTGAGGAGGAGGTCACTACCACTGTAGCGGCTCGCAAATTATTAGACATCTTGCGGGCGCTGCCCGAGGGTCCGGTAACGCTGAGCTTGAAAGATGCGAAGATGGTGGTTCAGAGTGGCAAGAGCCGCTTTAGTTTGCAAACCCTATCCGCCACGGAGTTTCCTGTTATGCAGGCAGTGGGTGAGGTGATTGCAAGTTGGACGATGCCACAAAAAAGCTTTAAGCAGTTAATTAGCCAAGTGCATTTTGCGATGGCGCAACAAGATATTCGCTATTACCTTAATGGTATGTTGTTGGTAATTGAGGGTAAGGAGGTTGTTGCCGTTGCTACCGATGGCCATCGCTTGGCATATAGTCGTGTTGAGCTTGCCGAGCCCATTGCTGGCAATGGTGGACGCCAAGAAATTATTATTCCCCGTAAAACCATTTTGGAGTGTCAGCATTTGCTCGGCGATACCGATGAGTTGCTGGAGCTTAGTCTTACCGCTAATCAGATTAAATTCACTTTTGGGGATGTCGAGCTTATTTCCAAATTGGTTGAGGGCAAATTTCCC
The DNA here is from genome assembly GCA_030696845.1 of Polynucleobacter sp. Taxonomy (GTDB): domain Bacteria; phylum Pseudomonadota; class Gammaproteobacteria; order Burkholderiales; family Burkholderiaceae; genus Polynucleobacter. The sequence continues at coordinate 16,389 of JAUYRJ010000028.1, read as the reverse complement.
GATTTCCAGCGGGTTATTCCAAAGGGCCATAAAAATGCGTTGGTTGTTGGCAGAGAAACACTTCAGGCTGCACTCCAGCGCGCGGCAATCTTAACTACGGATAAATTCAAAGGTGTGCGTTTTTCTTTTGGTTCTAACCGAATCACCATTCAATCTACCAATGCCGAACAGGAAGAGGCCCAAGAGGATATTGAAACGGATTACTCTGGCGATTCTGTGGAGATTGGGTTTAATGTGAGTTACTTATTGGATGTACTCGCCAATGTAAAAGTCGAGAGTATTCAAATTAGCCTTGGTGATGCGAACAGCAGTGCGATCGTGACTCTGCCGGGCTCTGAGGATTTTAAGTATGTAGTAATGCCAATGCGCATCTAATTTAGAAAAATATGACTGAAGAAATAAAAGCAGCTGAGCAGTATGGTGCATCCTCGATTCAGATTTTAGAGGGTCTAGAGGCGGTTCGTAAGCGCCCCGGTATGTACATTGGCGACACATCAGATGGCACAGGTTTACATCATTTGGTTTTTGAGGTGTTGGATAACTCCATTGATGAGGCGTTGGCGGGTTACTGTTCAGAAATTACTGTTGTTATACAAACCGATAACTCCATCTCTATTGTTGATAATGGTCGTGGCGTTCCTACTGGGATTAAGTTTGACGACAAGCATGATCCGAAGCGCAGTGCCGCCGAGATTGTGATGACGGAGCTGCATGCGGGCGGCAAGTTTGATCAAAATAGTTATAAGGTGTCTGGCGGTTTACATGGTGTTGGTGTCAGTTGCGTTAACGCCTTATCCAAATGGCTTAAATTAACCATTCGCCGCGACGGCAAAGTGCATTACATGGAATTTGCTCGTGGCGTTATCCAAAATCGCAATATTAAGGAAGAACGGGGTGTGCAGATTTCACCTATCTCCGTTACGGGCGATACGGAAAAAACAGGAACTGAAGTCCATTTTTTGGCTGACGAGGATATCTTCGGTAGGGTTGAGTTTCACTATGAGATTTTGGTTAAGCGGATACGCGAATTGTCTTTTTTAAACAATGGCGTTCATATTCGTTTAATTGATCAACGTACAGGACAAGAAGAGGACTTTGCTTATTCGGGCGGGGTTAAGGGTTTTGTTGAGTACATTAACCAAACTAAAACCGTGTTACACCCTAACATTTTCTATGCAGAGGGCGTTCGTCCTTCTGATTTGGGTGGCCAAATCACTGCTGAAGTGTCTATGCAATGGAATGATAGTTTTAGTGAACAGGTGCTTTGTTTTACAAACAACATCCCCCAGCGCGACGGGGGCACTCACTTAACAGGCTTACGCGCAGCAATGACTCGCGTAATCAATAAATACATTGATGAAAACGAGGTTGCAAAAAAAGCAAAAGTCGAGATTTCTGGCGACGATATGCGTGAGGGCTTAACCTGTGTTTTGTCAGTTAAGGTTCCTGAACCTAAGTTTTCCAGCCAAACAAAAGATAAGTTGGTGTCAAGCGAGGTGCGTGGCCCCGTCGAGGAAATTGTTGCAGAGGCATTAAGCGCCTACTTACAAGAAAGACCGCAAGACGCTAAGATTTTGTGTGGAAAAATAGTTGATGCTGCTCGGGCACGTGAGGCTGCGCGTAAAGCCCGCGACATGACTCGTCGCAAGGGCGTTCTTGATGGTTTGGGTTTGCCCGGCAAGCTCGCTGATTGCCAAGAAAAAAACCCTGAAAAATCAGAATTATTTATTGTAGAGGGCGACTCTGCGGGCGGTTCTGCAAAGCAGGGGCGTGATCGCCGTTTTCAGGCAATTCTTCCATTAAAAGGCAAGATCTTGAATGTGGAGAAGGCCCGCTTTGACAAGATGCTTGCTAGCCAAGAGGTGGTGACTCTCATAACAGTTTTGGGTACAGGTATTGGTATTGAGGAATACAAAGCAGACAAGCTTCGCTATCACCGCATCATTATTATGACCGACGCGGACGTAGATGGTAGTCATATTCGTACCCTGTTGCTTACCTTCTTTTATCGCCAAATGCCTGAGCTGATTGAGCGAGGGCATATTTACATTGCTCAACCACCGCTATATAAGGTGAAGTTTGGCAAGAATGAGCAATACATTAAAGACGATTCCGAGTTGAATCAACTCTTGTTACGAGTGGCGCTGGAGACGGCTTCGATTCACACTCCATCTGGTGTGGTTATAGAGGGTCCCGCCCTGGTAGAGTTGGCAAAGCATTACCAAGTGATTCAGTCGGTGGTTGATCGACTCTCTCGTACTATGGATGAAGATGCTTTGCGTGCCATCGCTGCAGGCATACCGTTAAATTTAGACACCGAATCCGCCGCCAACGATTCAGCAGAGCGCTTGCGCGCCGCACTGAAGGCAAGCTTGAATTCGCTTGCGTTAGCACCCGAAGTGGTAGTACAAAAAGAAGATCGCACCGAACGTTTCCGCCTCTTGCTATCCCGACGCATTCATGGAAACCTCAAGCTCTCCACCATCAATTCGGACTTTATCCATGGTGATGATTACCAAAGCCTAACCGCCGCCGCTCAAGCACTGAGCGGGAGGGTTCTGCCTGGCTCTCGTGTGCGCCGAGGCGACCCCGAGAAAACTCAAAAGGAATGCGTGGTCCAAGATTTTCGCTCCGCATTTTCTTGGCTCTTGTCTGAGGCTGAGCGCGTGGTGAGTCGTCAACGTTATAAGGGTTTGGGTGAAATGAACCCTCAGCAGTTGTGGGAGACCACCATGGACGCCTCTACACGCACCCTGCTGCGCGTGCAAATCGAAGACGCGATTGTGGCGGATCAAGTCTTTACTACCCTTATGGGCGATGAGGTTGATCCGCGGCGCGCTTTCATTGAAAAGAATGCGTTAATTGCACGCAATTTAGATGTTTAGATCATGAAGAAAAGTATTGTGCCTCTGCCAAAAGCAGATCGTGCCGCCATTGCGGTTAAGACCTCACCCATTCACGGTAAGGGTGTTTTTGCTAAAAAGCAAATTAATAAGGGTGCTGCCATTATTGAGTATGAGGGCGAGCGGATTAGTTGGAAAGAGGCAGAGCGCCGCCACCCACACGACCCTCTTCAGCCGAATCACACATTTTATTTCTCCCTTGAGGATGGTCGTGTGATTGATGCGAATCACCAGGGAAATGCCGCTCGCTGGATTAATCACTCTTGTAAGCCCAATTGTGAGGCGCAAGAAGAAATTTACGATGGCCAGCCCCGTGTTTTTATTTTTGCTAAGCGGAGGCTTGTTCCGGGCGAAGAACTCTTTTATGACTATGCGCTTGATGTTGAGGGCCGCATTACCAAGGAGATGAAAAAAGATTACGCGTGTCGCTGTGGCGCTAAAAACTGCCGCGGGACAATGCTCGCAAAACGCAGTAAATCGTAAGCAATGGTCTTTGTGACGATTCAGGAGCTTGAGGCTGCCATAAATTATTGGCGTGCCCAGTCACCCTCAACAGGCGATGCGCTTCAGTTGTGTCCACAAGTCTCTGTTTTGGCTGGGCCCTATGCCATGCTGATTGTTCAGGGTGCTCAGCGTATTCCTTTGGATGTTTTAGATGAGTCGGCTCGTCAGGCGCTTAAGGAGTACTTTGCGCGTTAGTTTGCCCGCAACCTCGTGTTGGTAAGTAGTCGAATTGCTTGATATCGCTATTGAGTTTTCGCTGTATCTGTGGCCATTGTTATTGGCGGCTGCCTTTTTTGCGGGATTGGTTGATGCCGTGGCCGGTGGCGGTGGGTTGATTCAGGTTCCAGTGTTGTTTGCTGTCTACCCAGAGGTTCAACCTGCAACCCTTTTGGGCACTAATAAACTTTCCGCCATAGGCGGCACAATAAATGCTGCGCGTAAATACCTGCGCTATGTGGTTTTGCCGTGGAGACTGATTGTTCCGGCCATTGTGGCGGGCTTTGTTGGTGCCTTGTTGGGAGCGGGAGCGGTGAGTATTTTTCCTGCCGACCCCTTGCGCAAGGCACTACCGTTTGTTTTACTCTTTTTGTTGATTTACACCTTTCTTCAGCCCTCCTTGGGCCAGACACATAAACCAATGGAGCACAGCCGACTGTTGCAGCTCAAAGGGGTTTTGTTGGGCTTGATAGTGGGATTTTATGACGGCTTTTTTGGTCCTGGAACAGGCAGTTTTTTGTTGTTTGGTTTTGTGCGTTTTTTCAACTTTGATTTTTTGCATGCGTCAGCAGCTACTAAGCTCGTTAATGTCTCAACTAACTTAGCGGCAGTGGTGCTTTTGGGCGGTCTAGGGAAAATCAGCTGGACACTGGGTTTTTCCATGATGCTAGCCAATATTGCGGGCAGCCACTTTGGGAGTCGCCTTGCAATCCAGCATGGCAGTGGTTTTGTCCGTAAGGCATTCTTGGTTTTTGTGAGTGCTTTAATAATCAAATCTGCTTGGGATGCCTATTTTTCTAATTAAATCAATTACTTACAATTAATTTATCGATTCAAATGGGAGCCTGTTTCACGTGAAACAGAACAAAATGATATGATCAGCGCCCTATCTGAGGCATTTCATGCGCTACTCTACAAAATTTGACGTCATTGTTATTGGTGGTGGTCATGCTGGCACCGAGGCCGCCTTGGCCTCTGCACGCATGGGCTGTAACACCCTGTTAATTACCCATAGTATTGAGACCCTGGGCGCCATGAGTTGCAATCCATCCATCGGCGGCATTGGAAAAGGCCATTTGGTTAAAGAAATAGATGCCCTTGGTGGCGCAATGGCGGCCGCAACCGATGAGGCCGGTATTCAGTTTCGTATCCTTAATTCGAGCAAGGGGCCGGCTGTCCGTGCGACCCGTGCGCAGGGTGACCGGATTCTCTACAAAGCAGCTATACGGAGCAGACTTGAAAACCAAGCCAAGCTCACCTTGTTTCAGGCCGCTGTTGATGATTTGTTGGTGGAGGGCGACCGGGTCCGGGGGGTTAAAACCCAGATGGGCCTTGAGTTTTTGGCTGAGCAGATCGTTCTGACGGCGGGCACCTTTCTTGATGGAAAGATTCACGTAGGGCTGAACAATTATGCGGGCGGGCGCGCTGGGGATCCCGCCGCTAGCACCCTATCCTATCGACTCAAAGAGTTGTCTTTGCCGCAGGGGCGACTTAAAACCGGGACCCCACCCCGAATCGATGGTAGAACCATTGATTTTTCAAGTATGTTGGAGCAGCCGGGTGACCTAGATCCGGTTCCCTGCTTCTCCTTTTTGGGGCGACCTGAGCAGCACCCCAAGCAGGTGCCGTGCTGGATTTCGCACACCAACGAGAAAACCCATGACATTATTCGTAGCGGCTTAGATCGCTCGCCCATGTATACGGGCGTTATTGAGGGTGTGGGCCCTCGCTACTGCCCCTCCATTGAGGACAAAATTCACCGTTTCGCCTCTAAAAGTAGTCACCAAATTTTCCTAGAGCCAGAGGGCTTAACAACAAACGAGTTTTATCCAAACGGCATTTCAACCAGCCTACCTTTTGATGTTCAGTGGGACTTGGTCCGCAGTATTCGTGGTTTGGAAAATGCTGTCATTGTTCGGCCGGGCTATGCGATTGAGTACGATTTTTTTGACCCTCGGCAGTTGCGCCACAGCTTAGAGACTCGCGCAATCACAGGGTTGTATTTTGCGGGCCAGATTAATGGAACTACAGGCTATGAGGAAGCTGCCGCTCAGGGTTTGTTGGCTGGAATGAATGCGGCCTTGGCCGCAAAGGGGTGTGACCCATGGATCCCAAAGAGAAGTGAGTCGTATATTGGCGTCTTGGTGGACGATTTAATTACGCGCGGCGTTCAAGAGCCCTATCGCATGTTTACCAGCAGAGCTGAGTATCGCCTCAGCTTAAGGGAGGATAACGCCGACATGCGATTAACTGAAATTGGCCGCTCTTACGGCTTGGTTGATGATCGCAGGTGGGCAAGCTTTTGCCGCAAACGAGAGGCTGTTTCACGTGAAACAGCGCGCTTAAATGAAACCTGGGTAAGCCCAAAGCATGAGTTTGCCGCCCCTTTGGCGGACCTCCTAGGACAAAACCTGTCGCACGAGTCAACTTTGGCCGAAATCCTGAAAAGACCAGCAATCACCTATTCCCTTCTATCTGGTGTGGCCGGTGGAGTTTGGGCGTCGGCACAACTGGATGAAGACCCCGGGCTTGACCAGCAAATACGAGATCAGGTGGAAATCTCGATAAAGTACCAGGGGTATATAGATCGGCAGGCGTTGGAAATTGCAAGGCAAGAGCACAACGAAGGGTTTGTGCTGCCAGAGGGTTTGGATTACAGCGCGGTTCGGGGCCTCTCTAAAGAGGTTCAACAAAAGCTCAACAGCCATCAACCCGAAACACTGGGTCAAGCCGCTCGCATATCAGGGGTAACACCAGCAGCCATATCGTTGCTATTGGTACATTTAAAACGGGGTCTTGGGAAGGCGCAAGAAACAACGTGAGTGCAGACTTTTTAGCGCCCGCATTAGCCGACCAGGGTGTCGACCTTTCCTCCCATCAGTTAGAGGCCTCAAGGCGTTTTTTGAGTGAATTGGAGCGCTGGAATCGCGTACACAACCTGACTGCAATCGAGGGCGAAAAAGCCTCCATCGAATTACATCTGGTTGATTCGATGGCAATATTGCCAGTTATGCGGGCATATTTATCCAAGAGCGGAGCGCAAATTGCAGATCTGGGTTCGGGCGGCGGTCTGCCTGCAATACCAATCGCAATAGCGGAGCCAACTTGGACGATTACATTAATCGAGGCTGTACGAAAAAAAGCCGCCTTCTTGCAGCACACCAAAGGCAGTTTAAAGTTAAACAATATTGAGGTGTATGGCGACCGCGTAGAGCGGGTTGCACTGCTGGAGCCAGGAAAATACGACGCCGTTATCTCTAGGGCGTTTACCAGCCTCGCCCGTTTTTTGGAGCTTGCCAGGCCCTTCTTAAAACCAAGCGGCCTTGTTTTTGCAATGAAATCCAAGCGCGCTGATGAAGAAATGCGCGCAGTATCGACAGAGTATTGGCAGCTATTAGCCGACCATCTGCTTGTCATCCCGGGCCTCGCAGCGGAAAGACGTCTGCTAGTTTATGCTCCCGTGCGAAAATCCCCACTTTAGGCAACAAAACCCATCATGGCTAATATTTTCTGCATTGCAAATCAAAAAGGTGGCGTTGGAAAAACGACCACCGCGGTTAATTTGGCCGCAGGCTTGGCCGGACACCAGCAGCGTGTTTTGTTGGTTGATCTTGATCCCCAAGGAAATGCAACCATGGGCTCAGGAATAGAAAAAAGTACTTTAAAATCAAGTATTTATCAGGTTCTAATCGGGCAGGCAACGGTGGAAGATAGTGTTTTGCCATGCGAAAGCGCGGGTTATGATGTTTTACCGGCTAGCCGTGATTTAGCGGGCGCCGAGATCGAGCTGGTTGATTTTGAGGAGCGCGAGCAGCGCCTAAAGCATGCGCTAGCGATTGTTGGTGATAACTACGATTTTATTCTGATCGACTGCCCACCCGCGCTGTCCTTGTTAACGCTGAATGGTCTATGTGCCGCCGATGGTGTGATCGTGCCAATGCAGTGCGAATATTTTGCCCTCGAGGGCTTGTCGGACTTGGTTAATACAATCAAACAGGTTCATGCCAACTTAAACCCAAGCCTCACGATTATTGGCCTGTTACGGGTCATGTTTGATCCGCGCATGACCCTACAGCAGCAGGTATCAGATCAGTTATTGGCGCATTTTGGCGATAAGGTATTCAATACCATCATCCCGCGTAATGTGCGTTTAGCCGAGGCGCCCTCCTACGGTATGCCGGGCGTGGCGTTTGATAAAACCTCGCGTGGAGCAAAAGCGTATTTGGATTTTGGTGCTGAGATGATTCAGCGCATTCAACAAGTGAAGTGATCAGAACAACATGAGTACAGTAAAGAAAAAAGGCTTGGGTCGCGGATTAGAGGCTTTGTTAGGTGAAAAACCCCAATCCGACGCGCCAACAAACCCCAGCCGCTTATCGCTTACCGCTCTTCAGGCCGGAAAGTATCAGCCACGCCAAAAAATGGAGTCCGGTGCATTGCAAGAGCTTGCGGAAAGCATTCGCGAGCAAGGCGTCATGCAGCCGCTATTGGTTAGGTCTATAGGCGCCGGTAAGTATGAAATTATTGCTGGCGAAAGGCGCTTTCAAGCCGCGCGCTTAGCGGGCTTAATGGAGGTGCCGGTATTGGTTTCTGGTGCGGATGATAAATCCGCCGCCGCCATGGCGTTGATCGAAAATATGCAGCGGGAAGACCTAAACCCTCTGGAAGAGTCTCAAGGCCTTGCGCGCTTAATTGAAGAGTTTGGCTATACCCACGACCAAGCCGCAAAATCGGTAGGTAAATCCCGTAGCGCCGTTACCAACTTGCTTCGACTAAGCCAGCTGGCCAAGCCGGTTCAGGCCATGTTGTTGGCGGGTGATATTGATATGGGTCACGCCCGTGCGCTGCTACCACTACCTGGCGCTAGCCAGGTGGCATTAGCGCAAAAAATCGCCGCTCAGGGCCTTTCTGTGCGCGAGGCAGAGCGTTTATCAACCGCCCTTGCAAAGGCAGGCGGTCAAATTGGTGATAAAAAAACAAAAAATGGGCCCAAGGGTCAGCTTGTCAATGATCCCGATATACGTCGACTATCCCGAGAAATTGCGGATCTAATTGGATTGAGCGCCGACTTTAAACTAAAGGGCAAGGGCGGGGAGCTGCGGATTCGGTTTAGTCAATTTGATGAGTTGGATGCACTCCTCAAAAGGCTGGGGATTGAGGCCTAAAAAAGCTTGGAAAAAAAGACTAAATCATTTGACCTTACCAACGCCGAACACTAAAATCCAATGGCTCATTTGATCCCCCCAAAGAATCAACATAAGCCTAGCGATAGCTGGGATGAGCCAGAAGAGGAGATCCGGGTTTATAGCAAGGCAGAAATGGACGCTTTGCGGGATGCAGGAATAATCAAGCTTGCATCTCTACCCGCTTGGAAGGTGGTGGCAAGTCAGGTCATGTTGACTATAGCGAGCATGGTAATTTGTGTATTTTTTTGGGATGTGGGACGTATTAGCGTTTATACTTATTCGGCTTTTTTAGGTGGTTTAATCGGTTTTTTGCCTTCAACGCTATTTTTATTGCGACTGGAGCTGGCCAAACGGTCGCAAAGATTAAATCCAAGCAAGTTTGTGGCAGCGCTGGTTTCGGGCGAGTTTATAAAAATCGTCGTCACCATCATGTTGTTTGTCGGGATTGCATTTGCATATCCTGATGTGAAGTGGGTGCCGTTATTGATAACCTACCTAGCTGCGCTCAAATGCGTATGGCTAGCTTGGTTTTGGAAATGAAGGCGATTATGTTGAATGTAAGGATTATTTAAACGATGTCTAGCGCAGCAAACCAAGCTACTGAGCCATTGACACCAACCGCGTACATAGCGGAGCATTTACAAAATTTGAACAACATTGGCGGAAAGCAAGAGGCCATTGTTGACTTCAGCGTAATGAATATCGACACCATTTTCTGGACCCTATTAATGGGGCTGATTGTTGTGGCATTTTTAATGATTGCTGCACGCAAGGCGACTTCAGGTGTGCCAGGACGTTTTCAGGGTTTAGTCGAAATGCTCGTCGAAATGGTCGACACGCAATCCAAGAGCATTGTGCACGGCGACCGCACATACATTGCGCCACTAGCCCTTTTTGTCTTCTGCTGGATTATCTTGCTCAACGCACTCGACTTAGTGCCGGTTGATTGGGTGGTTGGGGTAAATCATTTTATTGAGAGTTTTGGGATTCACGTGCCGCACCACAAGTTAGTGCCCACCACAGATATCAATGCCACCATGGGCATGTCGATGTCGGTATTGCTTTTGGTTTTCTATTACAGCTTCAAGGTAAAGGGAGTTGGTGGTTTTGCGCACGAGTTGTTAACCGCACCCTTTGGCGCCAAATGGTATCTTGCCCCATTTAACTTGGTATTAAATTTAATTGAATATGTAGCTAAGGGTGTTTCGCTTGGAATGCGGCTATTTGGCAATATGTACGCAGGCGAACTGGTGTTTTTATTAATCGCCCTGCTCGGAAGTATTTGGACGTTTAGTCTGGATGTCAGCATGTTTGGTTTGGTCGGACATGTTATTGCAGGATCTGCTTGGGCCATATTCCATATTTTGGTTATTTTGTTGCAGGCATTTATTTTCATGATGTTGACCCTGGTCTACATCGGACAGGCGCATAGCCACCACTAAGATTTTATTTTTAACTTTCCCCTTTAACTTCAGGAGTCATCATGCAAGCTTTTCTTTCTAACATTCAGGGTTTCACTGCGATCGCCATCGGTATCATTATTGGCTTAGGCGCGATTGGAGCTTGTTTAGGCATTGCGCTCATGGGCGGCAAATACATTGAGGCTTGCGCACGTCAGCCAGAGCTCATGGAGCCACTCCAGACCAAAATGTTCCTCTTGGCTGGTTTGATCGATGCTGCGTTCTTGATCGGCGTTGGTGTTGCGATGTTGTTTGCATTTGCAAACCCACTGCTCGCAGTTATTAAGTAATTGTTCAAGCACGGATAACGCTAAACCCGTTTTCCACTCGCTCTTAACAATACTGAAAGGAATACCGTGAATCTGAACGCGACTCTATTCGCGCAAATGATCGTCTTCTTCATCCTATGGTGGGTTGTCGCACGCTTTGTGTGGCCACCATTGGTGAAGGCTTTAGACGAGCGCGCTACCAAAGTTGCTGAAGGCTTGGCTGCGGCTGAGCGTGGCAAGGCCGATTTAGCATCGGCATCGAAATTGGCGGAGCAAGAATTAAGCAGAGCCAAGCAAGAAGGAAGCCAGCGTGTCGCAGAAGCCGAGAAGCGCGCGCAACTCAGCGCAGATGAAATTCGTAGTAACGCACAGGCAGAGGCCGCCCGAATTATTGCGCAAGCTAAACAAGACGCGGAGCAGCAAGTAACGCGAGCGCGTGAAGTCTTGCGTGCTGAAGTGGCCACCTTGGCCGTGCGCGGCGCCGAGCAAATTTTGCGGCGTGAAGTGGATGCCAAGACCCACGCGGCACTATTGGATCAACTAAAGGCAGAGCTCTAATATGGCCGACTTAGCCACCATTGCGCGCCCTTACGCAGAGGCACTTTTTTCTAGCGTGAAGCCAGCCGAGCTAAACACCGTATTGGTGCAGTTAGGGGAGCTGGCGCAGCTGTCGGCGGTTCCTGAAGTAGCAATACTGGCGAACAACCCAAAAATTTCTGCTGACGAACTCAGCACGATGTTAAGCGGGATGGTGAAAACGAAGCTTGATGAAAAGGTAGGCGCTTTTTTGCGTTTGGTGAATCAAAATCATCGCCTCAGTGCGATGAGCGAAATAGCGGCCCAGTTTGAGCTTTTAAAAAATCAAAGCGAGGGCGCGGCCGAAGTAGTTATTACCAGCGCATTTCCTTTAGAGGGCGAGGCGCTCAGTAGTTTGTTATCCAGTTTGAAAAAGCGATTTGGCGGTAAAGAATTGCGCCCAACCATTGAAGTTGATCCAAGCTTGATCGGCGGTGTCCGCGTTCAAGTTGGTGACGAGGTGTTGGATAGCTCTGTTAAGGCCCGGTTGGCCGCAATGCAGTCAGGGCTAAGCGCATAAATTACCTCTATTAAGAACATACGAAATAAGACCCAGGAGTAAGTAATGCAACTCAACCCTTCAGAGATCAGCGAGCTGATCAAAAGCCGAATTAGTGAAATGGGAGTCGATTCCCAGCTTCGCAATCAGGGAACCGTTATTTCGGTGACCGACGGTATTTGTCGTGTTTATGGTTTGTCTGGCGTGATGCAGGGAGAGATGTTGGAGTTTCCTGGCAACACCATCGGCCTAGCTCTAAACTTAGAGCGCGACTCCGTAGGCGCCGTAGTGCTCGGTGAATACACCCACATTAAAGAAGGCGACCCAGTCAAATGTACCGGCCGCATTTTGGAAGTACCAGTTGGTCCAGAGCTGTTGGGTCGCGTGGTAAACGCACTGGGTCAGCCAATCGATGGCAAGGGCCCCGTCAACGCCAAGCTCACTGACTTTATTGAAAAAGTAGCTCCCGGTGTCATCGCGCGCCAATCCGTTAGTCAGCCAGTGCAAACTGGTTTAAAAGCGATTGATGCGATGGTTCCAATTGGACGCGGTCAGCGTGAACTTATCATTGGCGATCGTCAAACCGGTAAGACCGCAGTAGCTGTGGATGCCATCATTAACCAAAAAGGCAAAGGCGTCTATTGCGTCTATGTTGCGATTGGTCAAAAAGCATCCACCATTGCAAACGTCGTGCGCAAGTTAACGGAACTTGGCGCAATGGAATACACCGTAGTAGTTGCTGCAAGCGCATCAGAGTCCGCAGCAATGCAATACCTCTCGGCATATGCCGGCTGTACCATGGGTGAATACTTCCGCGATCGCGGCGAAGATGCCCTGATTGTGTACGATGACTTAACCAAGCAGGCAGTTGCATATCGCCAAATTTCCTTATTGCTCCGCCGCCCTCCGGGTCGTGAAGCCTATCCTGGCGACGTGTTTTATCTCCACTCCCGTTTGTTAGAGCGCGCTGCTCGAGTGAACGCGGATTATGTAGAGAAGTTTACGAATGGCGCAGTAAAGGGCAAGACTGGTTCTTTAACCGCGTTGCCCATTATTGAAACTCAGGCTGGTGACGTATCTGCGTTCGTTCCAACCAACGTGATTTCGATTACAGACGGCCAAATCTTCTTAGAAACCGACCTCTTTAATGCGGGCGTTCGTCCTGCGATTAACGCGGGTATTTCAGTGTCCCGCGTAGGTGGAGCCGCTCAAACCAAGGTTATTAAAAAGCTGTCAGGTGGTATCCGTACCGACTTAGCTCAATATCGTGAGTTAGCTGCGTTTGCGCAGTTCGCATCAGACCTGGATGAAGCAACTCGCAAGCAACTCGAGCGCGGACGCCGTGTTACAGAATTACTAAAGCAGGCGCAGTATTTGCCAATGCAGGTATGGCAAATGGCCGCATCACTTTATGCTGTGAACAATGGTTATTTTGATGACCTCGAGGTAAAGAATGTATTACCGTTCGAGAAGGGCTTGCATGAGCATCTAAAAGCGAAGTTTGCCGATCTGGTTGCTCGAATCGAGGACACAAAAGATTTAAGCAAAGAAGACGAAGCAGCTCTGCGTGCGGCGATCGAGGATTACAAGCGCTCGGCCTCCTTCTAAGGAGCCGAAAAGATCATGGCAGGCACAAAAGAGATACGATCCAAGATCAAGAGCGTGCAAAACACACGCAAGATCACCAAGGCGATGGAGATGGTCGCCGCATCTAAAATGCGGCGAGCACAAGAGCGCATGCGTAATGCGCGCCCCTACTCTGAAAAAATTCGTGAAATCGTTGCAAACTTGGCGAAGGCCAACCCCGAGTACCGCCCGGCTTACATGGTGGTTCGCGAAGTTAAAAAAGTGGGCACTATTTTGGTTAGCACAGACAAAGGTTTATGCGGTGGCTTAAATACCAACGTACTGCGTTTGGTTGCAAATCAAGTACGCGAAATGCAAGAGAAAAAGATTGAGATTGAATTTACAGCGATTGGCTCTAAAGGACTTCAATTTTTGAATCGCTCAAAAGCAAAGCTCTTGTCACAAACGATTCAGCTGGGAGATACCCCACATATGGATACCTTAATTGGTGCGATTACCGCCCAATTGGAGGCGTTTGAACGTGGTGAAGTGGACGCGGTTTATTTGGCATACACGCGCTTCGTTAATGCAATGAAGCAAGAGCCCGTACTAGAGAAGATTTTGCCGCTCGAGGCAAGCGAGATGGAGGCCGGCGAAACCGGAGGCACATCATGGGACTACATTTATGAGCCCGAAGCCGAGTCAATTTTAGATGGACTGTTAAAGCGTTATGTCGAAGCTCTGATTTATCAGGCGGTTGCGGAGAATATGGCTTCAGAGCAATCGGCGCGGATGGTATCAATGAAGGCCGCATCGGATAACGCCAAAAACGTAATTGGTGAACTTCAATTGGATTACAACAAAACCCGTCAGGCTGCTATTACAAAAGAGCTTTCAGAGATTGTTGGTGGAGCGGCAGCGGTTTAAGCTGACTGCATTTAGAAATACGACAGAATTTAGGAATTAAAAGCGGAGAAATGCGATGAGTAACGGAAATATCGTGCAGTGTATCGGTCCAGTGGTGGATATTCAGTTCCCACGAGACAAAATGCCTAACATTTATGATGCTTTGACATTGGTTGAAAGCGGAGAGAATTCGTTTGCTGAAAAAGGATTGACCTTTGAAGTTCAGCAACAAATCGGCGACGGTGTCGTTCGCGCAATTGCCATGGGAGCAAGCGATGGTTTGCGTCGGGGCATGGAAGTGGCTTCATCAGGTAAGGGCATTATGGTTCCAGTCGGCCCTGCCACACTCGGCCGAATTATGGATGTATTAGGGCGCCCTATCGACGATGCGGGCCCAATCGCTACGGATGAGCGACGCGCAATTCACCAGCCAGCCCCTAAGTTCGACGAACTCTCACCTTCGGTTGATTTGCTTGAAACCGGCATTAAAGTGATCGATTTGGTTTGCCCATTTGCTAAAGGCGGTAAGGTCGGTCTCTTCGGTGGAGCGGGTGTGGGTAAAACCGTGAACATGATGGAACTGATTAACAACATCGCAAAACAACACTCTGGTTTATCGGTGTTTGCTGGCGTTGGTGAGCGTACTCGTGAGGGTAACGACTTTTATCATGAGATGAAAGAATCCAATGTGATCGATAAAGTGGCGATGGTGTTCGGTCAGATGAACGAGCCCCCAGGCAACCGTTTGCGTGTTGCGTTGACTGGCTTGACCATGGCCGAAGCGTTCCGTGATGAAGGCCGTGATATTTTATTCTTTGTGGATAACATTTATCGCTACACCTTGGCCGGTACCGAAGTGTCCGCTTTATTGGGCCGTATGCCTTCCGCGGTGGGTTATCAGCCTACCCTTGCAGAAGAGATGGGCAAGTTACAAGAGCGTATTACATCGACCAAAACGGGTTCCGTTACATCGATCCAGGCCGTGTATGTTCCAGCCGATGACTTAACCGATCCATCGCCAGCAACAACCTTCTTGCATTTGGACTCCACCGTTGTGTTGTCCCGCGATATTGCTGCATTGGGTATTTATCCAGCGGTTGACCCGCTCGACTCAACCAGCCGTCAGCTTGACCCACAGGTTGTAGGTCAAGAACACTATGAAGTGGCGCGTAGCGTTCAAATGACCTTGCAGCGTTATAAAGAATTGCGAGACATTATTGCAATTTTGGGTATGGATGAGTTGTCGCCAGACGATAAGCTGGCTGTTGCGCGCGCACGTAAGATTCAGCGTTTCTTGTCCCAGCCATTCCACGTTGCTGAGGTATTTACCGGATCACCAGGAAAATACGTTCCACTAAAAGAAACTATTCGTGGCTTTAAGATGATTGTGAACGGCGAGTTAGATCATTTGCCAGAGCAGGCATTCTATATGGTGGGCTCAATTGATGAGGCTATCGAGAAAGCGAAGAAGCTGTAATCGGACCCCAAGGAAATCATGTCAACCATTCGCGTCGATGTTGTTAGTGCGGAGCAGTCCATTTTCAGTGGAGAGGCTAAGTTTGTGGCCCTTCCTGGCGAAAATGGCGAGCTCGGTATTTTGCGTGGCCACACCCCATTAATTACGCGTATACGCCCCGGCTCTGTCCGCATTGAAAAAGCAGACGGCGATGAAGAGTTTGTCTTTGTAGCCGGAGGGTATTTAGAGGTTCAACCGGATCACGTCACCGTTCTTGCGGACACCGCAATACGGGGTCATGATTTAGACGAAGCCAAAGCGCTGGAATCAAAACAGCGGGCTGAAGAAGCAATGCGCAACCGCAGTAGCGACTTTGATTTAGCATTGGCTCAATCGGAGTTTGTTATGGCGGCAGCCCAGCTTGCAGCAATCGCGCGCTTGCGCCGCAAGAAGTAACACGCCTATGTTATTAAACGACCGGTTTATTAAAGCCTGTCTTGGAGAGTCGGTAGATCGCACACCGCTCTGGTTAATGAGGCAGGCCGGTCGTTATCTCCCAGAATACAATGCAACCCGTGCAAAAGCGGGCAGTTTTCTGGGCCTTGCCAAAACCCCTGCGTATGCAACTGAAGTAACGCTTCAGCCGCTCGACCGCTACCCACTGGATGCGGCCATTTTATTCTCTGATATTTTGACCATTCCCGATGCGATGGGCTTGGGTCTGCAGTTTGCGACGGGCGAAGGACCAAGCTTCCAACACCCATTGCGCACTGAAGAGGATGTAAAAAAATTACATGTAGCTGATATGGGTCAGCTCAAATACGTTTTCGATGCGGTGTCTGAAATTC